>DATDKF010000467.1:0-18355 GCA_036520135.1 Solirubrobacteraceae bacterium | reverse complement strand
TTCAGGGAGCGGATCGAGGGCCCGCTGGGCCCGACGACGGGCTCACCGGACCGGTTGTGCTGGCAGATCGCCGAGGCGACGCTCGCCGGGCCGCGCATCCAGGCGACGCTCGCGATGCCGGGTATCGACTGGATCCGCCTGGGGCGCGACGGCGTCCGCCGTCAGGACCAGCGAGCACAGTTCCTCACCAAGGACGGCGCACTCGTGCTGTTGCACTACGACACCGCGCTGATCCGTGGGGGTCCCGTGTTCGTGGACGCGCTCGAGAGCGGTGCCGAGACCGCGTTCACCGATCAGTACATGTGCATGGCGCCACAGTTCGAGGTCGATCGCAGCGACTACGACTGGCTCACTCAAAGCCTGTTCATCGCCCGCGGCCGTCTCGCCGGGCTCAAGCAGATCGAGTACGAGATCCACCGGGTCGTCTGAACGATCGGCGCTAGATAGCCTCGCCGGCGCGCTGGAAGACGATCTCGGGGACGACGCAGTGGCGCGAGAGGCGCAGCAGGAAACGCAGCGCCTCCGCGATGTCGCCGGTCGTGAGCATCTGCTCGGCGGGGATCGTGCCCTTGACGAACTCGCTCATGTCCGTATCCACGAAGCCCGGGCACAGGGCGACCGACTTCACGCCGTCGGCGTTGAGTTCCTTGTTCATCGCGCCCGTGTAGGCGACGACGGCCGCCTTGGTCGCCGAATACACCGACAGCCAAGGCTGCGGTGACTTCCCCGCGAGCGACGCGAGGTTGACGACGAGCGCGTTGCCGTGCTCGGCGCCGGCCGCCCGCAGCATCTCGATCGACTCGCGGTACAGCAGGATGATCGCGCGCACGTTTACGCCGAGCTGCAGGTCGACGTGCTTGGCCTGATGGTCCGCCGCGGACGCGCCGATCCCCACGCCCGCGTTGTTGACGAGGACGTCGAGGCGCCCGAACCGCTCCCGATGGCGGGCCACCACGCCCGCGAGCGCCTCGGCGTCCGCCAGGTTCGCCGGCACGGCCTCCACCGCGCGTCCGCCGCCGCGCAGGCGCTCGGCCGCCGCTTCGAGCGTGTCTGGCCTGCGGGCACTGATGGTGAGGTCGTAACCCTCGGCGGCTAGGGTCTCGGCGAGCGCGAGCCCGATCCCGCGGCTGGCTCCGGTGACGATGGCGGCACGGTCCGGCACGAGCGGCACCTTATTACTCCCGGCTCCCATCGCTAGAGGCCCATGGCGATCATCGTGCGGGCGAGCACCTGGTCGGCGCGCTGGGTGGCGTGCTGCTCGCCCTCGATGAGTCGTTGCTGGAGCGCGGGCGGGTCGGCGAGCAGCTGCTCGTAGCGATCGCGCAGCGGGGCGACGTGGCGCTCGATGACGTCGGCGAGCAGCGCCTTGACCTCGCCGTAGCCGATGCCGCCATTGCCGTAGCGCGTCTCGACCTCGTGCGTGGTGGCGGCGTCGGCGAACACGCGGAGCAGCGCGACCAGCGTGCAGGCGTCGGGATCCTTGGGCTGGTCGGGCGGGGTGGAGCCCGTGACGATGCGCCGGACCCTGTCGGCCGTGACCTGCGGATCGGCCATCAGGGCGATGACGTTGTCGTACGACTTGCTCATCTTGCGGCCGTCGACGCCGGGAAGCGTGGCGACGCTCTCGGTGATGAGCGCCTGCGGCTCGCGCAGCACGCCGGGTCCATAGGTGCGCGCGAACTGCTGGGCGAGGTCGACGGCGATCTCGAGGTGCTGCGCCTGGTCGGCTCCGACCGGCACCGCGTCGGCATCGAGCGCGAGGATGTCGGCGGCCATCAGGACCGGATAGCCGTACAGGCCCATGTTGACGCCGTGATCGGGATCGCGGCCGGCTCCGACGTTGGCCGCGACGGACGCCTTGTAGGCATGGGCGCGATTCAGCAGCCCCTTGGACGTCACGTTGCTCAGCAGCGCCGCCAGCCGCGCGATCGCCGGCACCCGGCTCTGGCGGTACACGTGCACGTTGGGGCGGTCGAGGCCGCAGGCGAGCAGTGCGGCGGCCAGCCGCCGCGTCCGGTCGGACAACGCGGCAGGGTCGGGACGGCCGTTGAGCGCGTGCAGGTCGGCGACGAACACATAGACCTCGCGGTCTTCGTCCGCGCCGAGACGAGCGAGCGGCTGGACCGCGCCGGCGTAGTTGCCGAGGTGCAGCTCGCCGGTCGGCTTGATGCCCGTCAGCGTCGCGGTGCGAGGGGTTGTCGTTGTCATGGTGATCTCCTGGTGGTTGCTGCGCCCAGCTGCGGGACGGGGGCGTCGGAGGTCACCGTGGGCGCGCGGTGGCCCGCCCCGTGGGGGGTCGGGCCGGAGCTGCGGCCGGTGTCAGAACGTCTGAAGCGGCCTGCCGGCTAGAGGCAGGCCCACCACGACGTGACGCGCTGCACGCGCGGCGAGGGAGCGCTGGTGATGCTGTGCAGCGAATCGGTCATCGTGACCCAAGGATACGGCACACTGGCAGGGGTACGCTCGGCTTGTGCTAGACGAACGCAGGACCTCGCGGGCGGGCCTCATGTGGGCGATTCGCTACGGACTCCCGATCCTGCTCTTCGTCGCCGGCTGGATCATCTTGTTCGCGACGGACGCCAGCGTGCGATGGGACGGCTGGGCGATGTGTCTCGGCGCTGCGGGAGCGCTCCTGCTGCTCAACCTGTTGTTCCGCTACGGCGCGAAGGGCGACCAGGAGCGAGAGGACGAGGACGCGGCGCGGGAGTACCTCGCCGAGCACGGACACTGGCCTGACGAAGATCCGCCGTCGCGGGGCACATGAGACAGTCGTCCGCCGTGACCGTAAAATCTCGTTGGTGAACGATCAGCTTCGCCGGCGATCCGTCGGCGCTCCCGCGGCCCGCTCGATGCTCCTCACCACGCTCGGCGAGTACGTCTTGCCGCTGCAGCACTCGGTCTGGCAGGAGACGCTGATCGAAGCCCTGGGCGCGCTGGAGTACAGGCTGCACGCGGCCCGGCAGGCGCTCGCGCGCAGCGTCGCCGCGGGCTGGCTCCGCACCGAGCGCCACGGCCGCCGCGCACGGGTCTCGCTGAGCGAGGACACCCGGCAGATGCTGGAGACCGGTGCACGGCGCATCTACTCCTTCGGCGAGCCGTGGGAGTGGGACGGACGCTGGCTGCTCGTGGTGCTGCGCGTGCCGGAGGAGCGTCGCGACGTGCGCCACCAGATGCGCACGCGCCTGGCCTGGGCCGGGTTCGGTTCGCTCGGCGGCGGGCTGTGGATCAGCCCGCACGCGGAACGCGAGCGCGAGCTCTCCGACGTCGACGCGGCCGCGGAGCTGTTGTCCTTCCAGGCGTCGCTGGGCACGCTCGGCGATCCCGCGAAGGTGCTCGCCGAGGCGTGGGACCTCGACGCCGTGGCTCGGGAGTACGCCGACTTCATCGACCGCTTCGGGCGCCTGCGCCCGAAGACCCCCGAGGCGGTCTTCCGGGCGCAGACCCAGCTCGTGCACGAGTGGCGGAAGTTCCCGTTCCTGGATCCGGACCTGCCGGAGGCCGTGCTTCCCGCCAACTGGCCCCGAGCGCAGGCGCTGAAGGTCTTCCGCGACCGGCACGAGAGCTGGCACGCCGCGGCGCAGGAGTACTTCTCGTCGATCGAGTCCCTCCGGGACGCCGCGTAGATCGTGCCCGATCTCGTCCCCCCGATGCCGTCCGGTGCCATGGTCGAGGAGTTCCGGCGCTCGGTCGACTTCAAGATCCACGAGCTCAGCGGCGAACGCGTCCGCGCGACGATCTCGCTCAACGAGGACCACCACCAGCCGTTCGGGATCGTCCACGGCGGCGTCTACGCGATGGCGGTCGAGGGCGTCGCCAGCGCCGGGGCCTGTGCCGCGGTGGCGCAGCGCAGCCTGTACGCGGTGGGGACGAGCAACACGACCGACTTCCTGCGCCCGGTGACGGCGGGCGCGGTCGAGATCCTCGCCGAGCCGATCTTCCAGGGCCGGACCCAGCAGCTGTGGAACGTCGAGCTGCGGGCGCTCGCGCACGGCAAGCTCGTGGCGAAGGGCCAGCTGCGCCTGCAGAACCTGCCCCTGCCCGGGTAGCTTCAGCGGTCGGTCGAGCGCTCCCCGCCGCGCGCCACCTCGGCCATCTGGTCGGTCCGGACGAGCTTCACCCGCGGCCGGCCGTCGGGCGCTCCCGCCCGGCATTCGTGGGCGTCGATCGCCGCCCAGCCGGCCCAGGTGACGAGTCCCGGCACCCGGTCGCGAAGCCACGCCTCGACCGCTTCGGCGTCGTCGCCTGCGTCACGGAGCCGGCCGGCCTCCGCATCCGCGACGATATGCGCCACGGTACCCGCGGCGCACTTCTTGTTCGTTCCGATCACGCCGGTCGGACCGCGCTTGATCCAGCCGACCGCGTACTCGCCGATCAGCGGCGCGCCGTGCTCGTCGAGGACCCGGCCGTCGTCGTTGGGGATCAGCCCGCGGTGGCGATCGAACGGCAGACCCGGCACGGGCGCCCCCGTGTAGCCGACCGCACGCAGCACGAGTCCGCACTCGAGCACCTCCTCCTCGCCGGTCGGGACCGCCCGGCCGTCCTCGATCCGGTTCACCGAGAGGCGCAGACCTCCGACGCGGCCGCGACCGTCGTCGAGCATCTCGATCGGGGAGCGCAGGAAGCGTAGGTGCACGCGGTGCGTCCGCCCACTCGGCTCGCGAGCCGCGAACTCTCGCAGCACCCCGAGGTTGCGCAGCTGTGTGGTCGTCGCGCCGTCGGCGGCCTGGGTCGCGAGCGGCTCGACCACGACGTCGGCGCGCGCGAGCTCGCCGAGCTCGCGCAGCTCGGGCGTCGTGAACGCCGCGTGCTCAGGGCCGCGGCGGCCGAGGAGGACGACGTCGCGTACGCCGGACCCGGCGAAGGCGGGCAGCGCGTGGTCCGCCGTGTCGGTCACGGCCAGCTCGTCCGGCGCGAGGACGAGCATCCGCGCGACGTCGACCGCCACGTTGCCGTTGCCGATCACGACGGCGCGCTCGTGATCGAGGTCGAACGCGTGGTCGGCGTAGTCCGGATGGCCGTTGTACCAGGCGACGAAGTCCGTGGCCGGATGCGATCCCTGCAGGTCCTCGCCCGGAATGCCCAGCCGCCGGTCCGCGGCCGTCCCGAACGCGTAGACGACGCCGTGGTAGCGCGCGAGCAGGTCCTCGCGCGAGACGTGGGAGCCGAGCTCGACGCCGCCGAAGTAGCGGAAGCCCGGGGTCGCCGCGACCTTGTCGTAGACCCTTGTGACGCTCTTGATCTTCGGATGGTCGGGGGCCACGCCCGAGCGCACCAGGCCGTACGGCGTCGGGAGCCGGTCGAAGAGATCGACGTCGAAGCCGGCCTTGAGCAGCTGGTCCGCGGCATAGAAGCCGGACGGCCCCGCGCCGACGATCGCGAGCCTGCCGAGCATGCGATCAGATGTTAGACACGTTCTTGACGAGCGTCAACGGTTTGATTACCCTCGTGGTATGAACGCAAGTCTGCTGCTCGATGAGAACCTCGAGGCGGGACGCGCTGACAAGGTAGCCCTCATCGGGGAGTACGGGTCGCTGACGTTCGGCGACGTCGCCCGGCTCACCGCCCGCACCGCCTCGATGCTGGTCGAGATGGGCGTGGCGCGCGAGGGCCGCGTGCTCATGATCCTGGACGACTCGCCGGTCTTCCACGCGACGTTCCTGGGGGCGATCCGCATCGGCGCCGTGCCGATCCCGGTCAACCCGATGGACCGGCCGGACAACTACGCGTACTACCTCGACGACAGCTACGCCACCGTGCTCGTCGTCGAGGCCGCGCTGCTGGAGAAGGTCGAGCCCGTACTCGCCGACCGCCCGCGCGTTCGCGTGCTCGTCGCCAACGGCGACCCCTCCCGGCACACGAGCTTCGACGCGGCGGTCGCCGACCGGCCCGACGACCTGTCGGCACCGGCCGACACGCACGTGGACGACATGGCGTTCTGGCTGTACAGCTCGGGCTCTACCGGGCGACCCAAGGGCGTCGTCCACACCCAGGGCGACATCGGCTTGACCGTCGAGCACTACGCCAAGGGCGTCCTCGGGATCACCCAGGACGACCTGTGCTACTCGACGACCAAGCTGTTCCACGCCTACGGGCTCGGCAACAGTCTCTCGTTCCCGATGGCGGTCGGCGCCGCGACCGTCCAGGTCTACGGGCCGTCTCGTCCCGACCGCATCCTGGAGACCGTCGCGCGGCGCCGGCCCACGCTGTTCTTCTCGGTCCCCGCGCTCTACGCCGCCATGCTCAAGGCGCCGACCGCGGCACAGGCGGACTTCTCGAGCGTGCGTGCGTGCGTGTCCGCTGCCGAGGCGCTGCCCGCGGCCATCCAGGAGCGGTGGCAGGCGCACATGGGCGTACCGATCCTCGACGGCATCGGCTCCACGGAGATGCTGCACATCTACTGCTCGAACACGCTGGACGATCTGATGCCCGGAAGCTCCGGCCGCCCGGTGCCCGGCTACGAGCTGCGGGTGGTCGACGAACGCGGCCAGGACGTGCCCGACGGGACAGCCGGCGACCTGCTCGTGCGCGGCGAGAGCTGCGCCGCGTACTACTGGCACCAGCGCCAGAAGACCCGCCAGTGCATGCGGGGCGACTGGTTCTTCACCGGCGATCGGTACATCCGCACGCCGGAGGGCTACTTCGTCTACCAGGGCCGCGCCGACGACATGATCAAGGTCGGCGGCCTCTGGGTCTCACCCGCGGATGTGGAGGCGTGCCTGGTGCGCCACCCGGCCGTGTCGGAGGCGGCCGTGATCGGTGTGACGGTCGATGACATCAGCCGGATCAAGGCGTTCGTCATCGGGATCGAGCCGCCGGCCGACCCGGACGCGCTGGCCGCCGAGTTGCGGGCGTGGTGCAAGGAGCACCTGCGGCGCTACGAGTACCCGCACGTCGTCGAGTTCGTGAGCGACTTCCCACGGACGCCGACGGGCAAGATCCAGCGCTACAAGCTGCGCGACGCGGAGGCGGCGACCGCGCCGGTCGGCTAGCCCTCACCGCCCTCGGAGAAGTCGTCCCGCACGACCTCGAAGTAGGTGTTGCACGCGCGGCAGCGCACCTGCCGCGTGATGATCTGGCCGCCCCACTGCGACACGTGCTCGACGTCGGGCGAGTCGCAGAACGGGCAGGTCAGAAGCGCCGCTTCTCGTCCCATCCCGACCAGTCCTCGGGCTCCGGCAGCGTGACCGCGCAGCCTTCCGTGAACAGCAGCTCGTCGAGCCACGTGCGGACCTGCTCGCGCACGGAGCCCGGACGCACGGCGATCATGCCCGACGCGACGGCCTCTCGGTACCCGGGGTCGTCGTCCGGGCCCGGCCAGCGCGCGGCGTCGTGCCACGCCTCCCCGATGCGCCGCAGCAGCAGCTCGCGGTCGTCGCCGCCGCCGCGGCAGATGCGGCGCGCCCAGGCCTCGGCGTGAACCTTGTGCGCGCCCTCCTCCTGGAGGATCTTGCGGGCGCGCTGGGCCAGCGGCTCGATCGAGCTGTCGCGAACGCTCGCCGCCCAGGTCGTGAGGATGCCGTCGACGACGAGGTTGGCCGCGATCATCGCCGCCCAGTCGGGCAGCTCGGTCGCGATGAAGGGCAGGGCGCCGGAGGTGTCGAGCGTGTCGTCGGCACGCTGGACCCCGAGCTTGGCCAGCACGGGATACGTCGCGCGGGCGTGGCCCAGCTCGTCCTGGGCCATCGCGGCGGCCGCGACCGCGGCCTCGACGGTCGGGGCGCTCACCGCCCACTCCCCGTACCGCCGGCCGAGGGCGCCCTTGTTGTCGGCATAGGAGCTCACGAGGCCCACCATCGTCGAGGTGGCCGCTTCGACGGCGGTGCTCATGCGGAGATGGCCTCCCGGATGGCGGAGCGGGGGACGATGATCATCTCGATCCACGGGTGCTCGTCGTAGACGGCGCGCGCGGACACGAGCGCCAGGTCCTCGTCGGGCTCGCTGATCGTCCCGACGTGATGCAGCGGGTCCTCGTAGGCCTTGCGGGCGAACACTTCCCAGACGGATTCCGTGTTTCGCCCTCCGGTCCTCGCAAGCTCGGACCTCCGGTCGACGTTACGCCCTCCGGTCCTCGCAGGCTCGGACCTCCGGTCGACGTTACTCATGCGACGACACCCAAGCGGCGCATGGTCTCGCGCGCGTCGGCGCGGATGCGGTTCTTGGTCCACAGCGGGTCCCAGACGACCTCGATGTCGACCGTTTCGACGTCCGGATCGGCCAGGCACGCTTCGCGGATGTCCTCCTCGATGAACTCCATCGCGGGGCAGCCCATGGCGGTGTAGGTGATCTTCAGGTCGGCGGTCCGCGTGTCGGGCGCGTAGGCGACGCTGACGATCAGGCCCATGCCGACGACCGAGATCGGGATCTCGGGGTCCTCGACCTCGCGCAGCGCGCGCCACAGGCGCGCCTCGACGTCCATCACGCGGCCCTCCGGAAGCTCGTGGTGCGGTAGCCGCGCTGCAGCGTGTCGACGTACGCCTGGTTCATCGGTCCGCGGGCCTTCCAGCGTGGAAGCACCTCGTCCCACTCGATCTGGCCCTCGTCGAGCCGCCACCGCTTGGCTTCGGCGTCGAACCGGGCCGGGAACGGACAGTCGACGACGTAGCGGTCGCCCTCCTCGTCGAAGTGCGCCGGCACGCGGATCCCGATCTCTTCCATGAACGGGACGACCGCCGCCATCCAGGCCTGCCGGAGCTCGTCGTTGGACTTGCCCTTGAAGCCGTACTCGAGCTGGATGCCGTGCCGCTTGCGCTCGTCCGGCAGCCCGAACCACTCGAGTGTGAGGATGAACATCCAGTCGACGGCGGCCTGCACCTCGGCCTTGCCCTCCGGATCCTTCACCAGCTTCTTCAGCCAGGTGCGGCCGTGGCGCAGATGGAACGTCTCCTCCTTGTCGACCTTCGCCAGCGCGCGCTTCCACGGACCGAAGGTGCTCGACTCGTGGACGTCCGAGAGCAGGACGTAGCCCGCCTGGTCGTACAGGGCGTTCGCGCACACGAGCTCGACCCAGGAGTCGAGCGGTACGTCGAACGCGTACGGGTACTTGAACTCGGCCGCCGGCCGCTCGTAGATCAGCCAGTCCATGTCCACGCCGAGGTCACCGAGCAGCCGGTAGCCGATGTGCGCGTGCGCGAGCTCGTCCTGCACGATCGACATCGCCGAGCCGAAGTTGTTCAGCGCCGGCGCGTGCTGCGCGGCGCGCAGGTAGGACGGCGCGCTCACGAACTCCGTGTCGGCCGAGACCGTGAGGATGCGCCGCATGCCCTGCAGGTAGAGGGGCGACATGTGCTTGAGGCCCTCGACGAGCTTGCCCGACTTCAGATGCTCGCGGACCTCGTCCTCGGTGCGAGGAGCGAGATCCTCGATCGGTGTGGCGACCACGGCGTCGGCCTTTCGCAACGTGTGACACTTGACTTACGAGCGACACACTATAGTCTTTCTCGCCGTGGGGTCAAGCACCGATCACCAACCCCTGCTCTGATGGCGACGATCGTCGAGGTCAACGGGCTCGCGCCGACGATCGGCGTCGACGTCTGGCTCGCGCCGACCGCCGTGCTGATCGGGGACGTGCGCGTGGGGGACCGGGCGAACATCTGGTTCGGCACCGTGCTGCGCGCGGACTACTCGTACATCGAGATCGGCGCCGGCAGCTCGGTGCAGGACAACGCGGTCGTGCACTGCGCCGAAGGCCTGCCGACGGTGATCGGCCAGGACGTGCTCGTCGGCCACGGCGCGCTGCTGGAGGGATGCGTGGTGGAGGAGCACGCGCTGATCGGCATGGGCGCAATCGTGCTGCAACGCGCGCGCGTGGGGGCGCGCGCGATGGTCGCCGCGGGCGCCGTCGTCGGCGAGGGCGCCGAGATCGCCGGTGAGATGCTCGCGGCCGGCGTCCCGGCGCGTGAGAAGAAGCAGCTGTCGGGCTCCGCGCTGCAGTGGACCGACACGGCGGTCGACCGCTACCAGGGCCTCCGCCGGCAGTACCTGACAACGAGCCGGGAGGTCTGACCCCGCATGCCCGAGATGCTCATCGGCGGCGAGTGGCGCGCAGCCGCAGCCAAGCAGGAGATCGACGTCGTCAACCCGGCGACCGAGGAGACGATCGCCAGCGTCCCGGCCGGAAGCGCCGACGACGTCGAGGTCGCGGTGGCCACGGCCAAGCACGCGTTCGCCGAGTGGTCGCGCACCGACGTCGAGCAGCGCGCGACGATCCTGGCCAAGGCCGCCGAGCTGATCCACGAGCACGCCAAGGAGCTTGCGGGGACGCTGACGGGCGAGCAGGGCAAGCCGGTGGCCGAGGCGATCGGCGAGGTCAACCACCTCGCGCACGGCGTCCGCTTCTACGCAGAGGCGGCCACCAAGGTCCGCGGGGCCTACCAGGAGCTGCCGTCGGCGATGGGCAGGTCGTACGGCATGGTGATCCGCCGGCCGATGGGCGTGTGCGCGGCGATCACGCCGTACAACTTCCCGCTGACGCTGCTCGGCACCAAGGTGGCGCCTGCGCTGGCGAGCGGCAACACCGTCGTGGCCAAGCCGGCGACGACGACGCCGCTGGCGACGCTGCAGGTGGCGCGGCTGTTCGCCGAGGCGGGCGTGCCCGACGGCGTGCTGAACGTCGTGACCGGCCGCGGCTCGGAGATCGGCGACGCGCTGGTCTCGCACCCGGACGTCCAGCGCGTCGCGTTCACCGGCTCCACGCCGGTCGGCCGCCACATCGCGGCGCTGGCCGGCCCGGAGCTCAAGCGCCTGTCGCTCGAGCTCGGCGGCTCGGACCCGGTGATCATCTGCGACGACGCGGACATCGGGGTCGCGGTCAAGGCCGTGATCATCGGCCGCTACTGGAACGCCGGGCAGGCATGCCTCGGCTGCAAGCGCGTGTTCGTCCACGACTCGGTCTACGACGACTTCGTCTCGCAGCTCGTGGAGCGTGTCGGGCGCTACGAGCCGGGCGACGGCACGGTGAAGGCCGAGAAGCCGAAGCTGCGCATGGGGCCGATCCACACGAAGGCGGGCCGCGACGAGCTGCTCGAGCAGCTCGAAGACGGCGTCGCGAAGGGGGGAGAGGTCCTCATCGGCGGTGGCACGGCCGGCCATGACAAGGGCTGGTTCCTCGAGCCGGCCGTCGTGGCCGAGCCGGGCGCGGACTCGCGGCTGATGACCGAGGAGGTGTTCGGTCCCGTGCTGCCGGTTCTGCGCTACAGCGACTTCGACGACGCGATCCGCCGGGCGAACGACACCCCGTACGGGCTCGGGTCGTCGATCTGGACCAACGACGCCCGGCTCATCCACCGGGCCGCACAGGAGATCGAATCGGGCATGACCTGGGTCAACCAGATCCACTACGGCTACGACGAGCTGCCGTTCGGCGGCGTCAAGGCGTCCGGCTTCGGCAAGGAGCACGGCGTCGAGGCGCTGGACTCCTATGTCGAGCTCAAGTCCGTCGTCGTCGGAGGGCTGGGGTGATGAGCGTCGGCTCGGTCACGCTGGACAACCCACCCGCGAACTCCTACGACCTCGCGGTGATGGAGAAGTTCGCCGCCGACGTCGACGCGGCGATCGCCTCCGACGCCCGCGTCGTCATCGTGCGCAGCGCGAACGAGAAGTTCTTCTCGGCCGGCGCCGACGTCAAGAAGTTCCTCGCCGGCGACGTCGAGGCGAACATGGCGATGATCCGAACCTCGCAGGCGGCGTTCAAGCGGATGGCCGCGGCCGAGCAGGTGTTCATCGTGTACATCAGCGGCCACGCCCTCGGCGGCGGGCTGGAGATCGCGCTCGCGTGCGACATCCGCCTCGCGGCCCCAGGCACGTACAAGCTCGGCACCCCGGAGGTGACGCTCGGGCTGCTGCCCGGCAACGGCGGCACGCAGCGGCTGACGCGCCTGCTCGGGCCTTCCCGGGCGATGGACCTCCTGCTCACTGGCCGCACGTTCGGGCCCGACGAGGCGCTGCAGTGGGGCCTCGTCAGCGCGCTCGTGGACGAGGACGGGGCACGCGAGTACGCGGAGCGGCTCGCCGTCGGACCGCAGCTGGCGATCGCGGCGATCAAGCGCTGCGTGCATGAGGGCGGCCAGCTCTCCCTCGACGACGGGCTCGCGCTGGAGGCCGAGCTGATCGAGCGCCTGTTCCGCTCTAAGGACGCCAACGAGGGCCTCACAGCCTTCGTCGAGAAGCGCAACCCGGAGTTCGTGGGCGCATGAGCATCGCCACCACCTACGTCGGAGGGTTCGTCGATGGCGCCGAGCACCGGAACGCGGGCGAGGCGCTGCCGGTCACCAATCCGGCCGACGGCCAGGTCTTCGCCGAAGTCGCGGGCGGCACGGCCGGCGACGTCGACGCGGCGGTGCACGCCGCCAGGCGCGCGTTCGCGGACTGGTCGACCTTGGCGGTCTCCAAGCGCGGCGAGATCCTCGGCAACGCGGCGCACCACGTCGAGCAGCACGTCGACGAGCTCGTCCCGCTGCTCACGCGCGAGCAGGGCAAGACGCTGCGCGACGCGCGCATCGAGGTCACGAAGGCGATCGACACGCTCATGCACTACGTCGGGCTGTCGAAGGCGCTGCGCGGCGCGCACGCGCCGAACCTCGACCCGGGCGTGGACGGGATCGTGCTGCGCCGGCCGCTGGGGGTCGTCGGCGCGATCGTCCCGTGGAACTTCCCGACCACGCTGCTGTCGAACAAGCTCGCTCCCGCGCTCGTGGCCGGGAACACCGTCGTGGCCAAGCCCGCCGGCACGACGCCGCTCACCACGCTGCGGTACGCGGAGCTGCTGCACGAGGGCGGGCTGCCCGCCGGCGTGTTCAACGTCGTCACCGGCAGCGGCTCGGTGACCGGCGCGGCCCTCGCGACCCATCCGGACGTGCGCAAGATCGCGTTCACCGGCTCGACGCCGGTCGGCGAGCAGATCATGGCGCTGTGCGCGAAGGGCACCAAGCGCGTGACGCTCGAGCTCGGCGGCTCTGACCCGGTGATCATCTGCGACGACGCGGACCTCGCGGCAGCGTCCAGCGCGGCCAGCATGGGTCGCTTCTACAACTGCGGCCAGGCCTGTCTGGCGATCAAGCGCGTGTACGTGTTCGACTCGGTCGCCGACGAGGTGATCGAGGCGATCACCGCCAAGGCCAAGCGGCTGCGGGTTGGTCGCGGCGACGCGGAGGACTCGCAGATGGGGCCGCTGCACACGGCCGCACAGCGCGACGAGGTCGCCGGTCAGGTCGACCGCACGCTCGCCATGGGCGGCACGCTGGCCACCGGCGGCGCGCCGCCGGACGACCCGGATCTCGCCGGTGGCTTCTTCTATCTGCCGACGGTCGTCGTCGACCCGCCGCACGACTCGCCGATGGCCACTGAGGAGGTGTTCGGCCCGGCGCTGCCGATCTGGCGGGTCCGCGACTTCGACGAGGCGATCGAGCGCGCCAACGCGTCGCAATTCGGGCTGGGCTCGTCGATCTGGACGCGCGATCTGCACCGTGCGCGCCAGGCGGCCGAGCGCATCGAGGCCGGCTACACGTGGGTCAACTCGCGGACCAAGGTCTACGACGAGCTGCCGTTCGGCGGCTGGAAGTCCAGCGGCTATGGCAAGGAGCACGGCGAGGAGGCGTTCGACTACTACACCGAGTCGAAGTCCGTGGTCATCAGCAGCGGGTCGTGAGCACATGACGACGCCATGGGCCCTCTCCGGCAAGGACGTGCCCACGCCGTTGATCCCGCTGGAGCGCAGCTTCGAGGGGTTCCTCGATCTCGAGTGGGTCGACCTGACGGACGAGCTCGCGCGCGTGCGCTTCGACGTGCGCGAGAACCTCAGGCAGCCGCTCGGGCTGCTGCACGGCGGCATCTACTCGGCGGTCGCGGAGACGATCGCCTCGGTCGGCACGGTGGTCGCCGTCTGGAAGGACGGGTTCACGGGGGCCGGGATGAGCAACAGCGCGAGCTTCCTGCGCCCGGTCACCTCCGGGACGCTCGAGGCGATCGCCCGCCGGCGGAGCTGTGAGACGGACCGGTGGGTCTGGAGCACGGACTTCGTCGACGCGGAGGGCAAGCTGTGCGCGCTCGTCGAGGTGACGATCGCGGTCAGGCCGCGATGAACTCGGCGATCGCCGCGATCACCGCGTCAGGCGCCTCCAGGTGCGGGCTGTGGCCACCGGGAACGACGACGCGCCGCACCGGTCCGCGTACGCGCGCCTCGATGCGGTCGAGCTGATCGAGCGTTCCGTAGGGGTCGTCGCGGCCCTGGATGAGCAGCGTCGGCGCCGTCACCCGCTCCGCGTCCGCCTCCAGGCTCCAGGCCCGGAACGCCGGGTCGAGCCAGACGTCGCACCAGCCCCAGAACGCCGCGTCCACGTCGTCATGGTGGCGCGCCATGCGCTCGCGCAGGTCGCCTTCGAGGTACTGGCGCCGCGTACCGCGGATCGCGTCGACGGTGATGTCCTCCACCACCACGTGCGGCGCCAGCAGCACCAGCGCGGTGACCGGGTGGCGCCCGGCATGGATCAGCGCGATCGAGGCGCCGTCGCTGTGCCCGACCAGGATCGGCTCATCGACCTCGAGCTGAGCGAGGATCTCCGGCAGCACTTCCAGCGCCTCCTCGTGGAAGAAGACGGGTGTGCGCGGTTTGGGCGGGGGCTCCGACCGCCCGTGTCCGTGCCGCGAGAAGGCGACCACTCGCCGCCCCGTCGCCGCCCGCAGCGCCGCGGGAAACCCTCGCCACAGCCGCGCCGACCCGAGGCCCTCGTGGAGCAGGACCAGCGGCGCTTCGTCCCGCGACCCGGCCAGCTCGAGGACCTCCACCCGCGGGCCGCCCACCACCACCTGCCGCGACACGGTTGGCGGTCCTTCGAGCGGCGTCACCGCGCAGATTCTACGGCGATGTGACGGTCAACAAAGAAACGTCGCACCTATCCGGCGAGGACCCGCGCGCCGCGGCGGCGACTGCGGACGCTGCGACGCGGGCGCTCAGTCGCAGCCGTTGTAGCCGAGGAGGGCGCAGACGCGCTCGAGGGCGCCGTCGCTGATGGAGAAGTAGGCGAACGAGCCGCGCTTCTCGCGCTCGAGGATGCCGGCGCTGAGCAGCTGCTTGAGGTGGTAGCTCACGGTCGGCTGCTTGAGCGCCAGAAGGTCCTCGAGATCGCATACGCAGACGGCCTCGCCGTCGGCCTGCAGCAGGCGATTGAGGATCTTGACCCGGTGGCGGTCGGCGAGCGCCTTGAACATGCGCTCGAGCTCGAGGGCGTCGTCGTCGGCCAGCCCGGGTTCGGCAAGGGGCACGCAGCACTGGACGAGAGGGAGGGCGGTCACAGGGTCGATCATATCGAAGTTCTTTGATATGTTCGTAACATCGAAAATCTTCGATGCCCCGAGAGGAGCCAGTCCTGATGTCCAGCAACCAGCTGCCGGTCGCCGTGATCGGCGCCGGTCCCGTCGGCTTGGCGGCGGCCGCGCATCTTGCCGCCCGCGGGATCGAGCCCGTCGTCTTTGAGGCCGGCGAGACGGTTGGTGCCAGCGTCCGCGAGTGGGGCCACGTCCGCGTGTTCTCGCCGTGGGAGTACAACGTCGACCCGGTCGCCGGCGAGACGCTCGCTCGGCACGGGTGGTCGGCCCCGCCGGCTGACGCCTATCCGACCGGGCACGAGATCGTCGATCGCTACCTCGAGCCGCTTGCCGCGCTGCCGGGCATCGCCGAAAGCCTGCATCTGCGCGCCCGCGTGGTCGGCGTCACCCGCTTCGGCGTCGACAAGCTCAAGGATTCCCGCCGCGACGACGCGCCGTTTCAGCTCGTCGTCGAGAAGGACGGGACCGAGCAGCGCTATCTCGCCCGAGCAGTGATCGATGCATCGGGCACGTGGACGCGGCCGAATCCGCTCGGCTCCGGCGGCCTCGCGGCGGCCGGCGAGCGCCAGCACGCCGATCGGATCGCCTACGGCATTCCCGATGTGCTGGACGGCGCGCGTGGCCGGTACGCCGGCAAGCGGGTCCTCGTGGTCGGCAGCGGCCACTCGGCGTTCAACGCGATCCTCGACCTCGTGGCGCTGCGGGACTCCGAGGTCGGGACCGAGATCGTGTGGGCGATCCGCGGCCAGGCTCCCGACCGCAGCTACGGCGGCGGCGGTGCCGACCAGCTTCCTGCGCGTGGCGCGCTCGGCGCATCCGTGCGGCGGCTCGTGGCCGACGGCTCGATCGAACTGGTTCCCGGCTTTCACATCCGCTCGATCGCGCGCGAGGACGGCCGCCTGGTCGTCGACGACGGCGACCGCCGGCTTGCGGTCGACGAAGTCATCGCCGCTACGGGCTTCCGCCCCGACCTGGACCTGCTGCGCGAGCTACGCCTGGACTTCGATGATCGCGTCGAGGCGCCGCGCGCGCTCGCCCCGCTCATCGACCCGAACCTGCACTCGTGCGGGTCCGTGCCTCCGCACGGCGTCGATGAGCTGTCGCACCCGGACGCCGGGGTATACGTCGCCGGGATGAAAAGCTACGGGCGGGCGCCCACGTTCCTGTTGCGCACGGGCTACGAGCAGGTACGTTCGATCGTCGCCGCCCTAGCCGGCGACTGGGAGAGCGCGCGCAACGTCGAGCTCATGCTCCCGGAGACCGGCGTGTGCAGCGTCAACCGCGGTGCGGAGGATGCCGCGGCCACCTCTGCGTGCTGCGGAACCAACTCGCTTCTCGAGATCGAGAGCTCCGCGACCGCTTGAGCGCCGACCTTCGGCAAGTCCGATCTACGCTCGGCGGCGCGCGCGAGACGGTCGCGTCGCCGAGCTCATGACGGTCATCCCCGGGCTGGCGGATCGTCGGTGGCTTCTCCACCGCCGAGCTCACCGGCGCCTTCTCGCTCGCCCTGCTCGTCTCGGCCGTCGCAGGCATCGCCGTCGGCCGGTATCGCAGTGGTCGCGATCCAGCTCGAGCCCCGCGGGCTGAGAAACTAGCTGCGCTCGCGCAGCAGCGCGCGCAGGTCGCCCACCGGCCCCAGGTGCCGCAGCTTGTCCGGATTGACGATTCCGCTCACGCCCTGGATCTGGCCCTCCGCGATGTCGAGGATCGCCACGCTGATCAGCCTGCCCTCGCGGTCGAAGAACAGCGCACCGGGTTGGCCGTTCACCTCCTCGCGGCGCGTGGTGAAGCCGAAGCGGGCGAGGGCGCGCAGCCCCGCGATCAGCAAGCGCGCCACCCTGGCGCGGCCGTGGACCGCACGTGCGGCGGCGGGCGCCTTGCCGCCGCCGTCGCCGCGGAAGACGACGTCGTGGGCCAGAAGCTCCTCCAGCCCTTGGAGATCGCCCTCCTCGGCGGCCGCGAAGAAGCGGGTCGCGAGCTCCTCCCGCTGCTCGCGCGAGGCCTCGAACCGGGGGCGCCGCTGCTCCACGTGGCGACGGGCCCGTGTGGCGAGCTGGCGGGCGTTCTGCTCGCTCGTGCCGACGATCTCCGCGATCCGGTCGTAGGGCTCGTCGAACACCTCGCGCAGCAGGAACGCGGCGCGCTGCTCGGGCGACAGGCTCTCCAGCAGGACGAGGAAGGCGAGCGACAGCGAGTCCGCCATCTCGGCCTTGCGAGCGGGATCGTCGTCGGCGCTCCCCACGAGCGGCTCCGGCAGCCACTCGCCCACGTAGGTCTCGCGCCGGACCCCCGCCGAGCGGAGGTGGTCGAGCGCGAGCCGTGAGACCACCGTCGACAGGTAGGCGCGCGGCGACTCGATCCGCTCGCCGCCCTCGCGCGCCCGGTGGAGGCGCAGGAACCCCTCCTGCACCACGTCCTCCGCCTCGCTCACGCTGCCGAGCATCCGGTAGGCGATCGCGAACGCCGACCGGCGGAGCTCGTCGAACTCCTCGGTCATCGCTCAGCCCAGTCCCTGCGCGAAGCCCTGCCGCCAGCTCGCATAGCGCGGCTTCCAGCCGAGCTCGCGCTTGGCCTTCTCGTTCGAGGCTCCCATCGCCTCGGTCATCATGACGGTCGCCGCCTCACCGGCCAGCAGCCGCGCGAGCCAGCGCGGGACACGCCTTGGCGGCTTGGCAACCAGCGCGCTCGCCAGCACCGGCAGCCACTCCCGCACGGGCGCGGGCTCGTCGTCGACGACGTTGTAGACACCCGGCTGGCCGCGCTCGACAGCCACCGCGGTCGCCGCCGCGGCGTCTTCGACGTGGACGTGCGAGAAGACGCCACCGCCGTCGCCGACGATCGGGAACCGGCGCTTCCGTATCGGCGCCGCCATCTGCGCATCCGGAGCCAGGCTGATCGAGGTCCCCGGACCGTAGAAGCCGCCGTAGCGCAACGCGAGACCCTCGCCCCACTCGATCGTCGTCACCGCCCGCTCCAGGTAGAGGTACGCCGCCTGCACCGTCCGCAGCGCCGCCGGCGGGTCGTTGGGATCGAGGGG
>DATDKF010000466.1:0-18351 GCA_036520135.1 Solirubrobacteraceae bacterium | reverse complement strand
GTGATCAGCCGCACGTCGCCCAGCGACCCGTTGCGCACCCGCTCGCGGGCCTCGTGGCACTGGGGGTAGAAGCGGATGTTGAAGTTGACCGCAAGGACGAGCCCGGATGCGCGCGCGAGCTCGAGCAGCTCGCCGGTCTCGGCCGAGTCCATCGCCAGCGGCTTCTCGCAGACGACGTGCTTGCCGGCCGCCAGCGTGGCCTTGACCTGCTCGTAGTGCAGCTGGTTCGGCGTCGTGAGGTGGACGACCTCGACCGCGGGGTCGGCGAGCATCGCCTCGAAGCTCGCGTACGGAGCGGGCAGCCCGGCCGCCTGCGCCTTCGCGGCCGCGCGCTCGGGACTCGAGCCGACGATGCCGGTCACCTCGACGCCGAGGCGCCGCAGCGCCTCGACATGCACGACGCCGATGAAGCCCGTTCCGACGACGGCGGCCTTGATGTCCCTGACGTCCCTCACGCCGCCGACCTCCCCGCTAGCGGTTGTCTAGACAGCTATAGCAGCGAGATTACCCTCGCCGCCGACAGGGTGTCAAACAGGCGTGAAGACAAGCGGCGCGCCGGGGGGGACGACCCCGGCGCGCACGCTTTGCCACGGCGGCTCTAGGAGCCTCCGTCTTCCCCCTCCGCAGCTTCGTGCACCTTCTGCGAGACGCACTTTCCAAAGGCGTTCTTCTTGTTGTGGTTGGTGCCGTACTTCTCCTCGAACGCCTTGCGGTCGGCCGACCGCTCCGTGTCGCACTCCTTTGCGGCGTTGGTGTGCGCCTCGGCCTCGGCGGCATCCTCCTCGTCCTGCTCCTCCCGCTTGGCCTTGGCCTTCTCGGAGACGCACTTGCCGAAGTTGCGGTACTTGGCGGCGAACGCCGCCTGGTCGGCGCTGCGCTCGTCGCGGCAGTCGCGCGCGGCGTTGCGCTTGGCCTTCTTGCGCTCCGCCTTCGCCTCGCCGGCCTTCTCCTTGACGCAGGCGCCGAAGCTGTGGAACTCGGCCTTGAACGCCTCGCGCGTCGCCTTCGAATCACCGCGCAGCGCGCGGCACTCCTGCCTGGCTTCCCGCTTGTCCGCCTTGCTCGTCTTCGCGGACGCCACGGCGGATAGCGGCGCGAGCAGCGCCGCAAGCGTGGCGGTGAAAATCAGCACTCGCTTCATGCCCCACTCAACGCCGGGCATGAAGCGTGGTTGGAGAGTTAGGAGGCTCTCTACGCGGGAACCGCCGCGCGGCTGCGGCGCTCGAAGCGGGTCACCGCGGCGCCGATCGCGGCCAGCCAGGCGAGCGCGACCACGGCGAGGATGCCGTAGGCGGCGCCGGTGAGCCACGACGCGGCGCCCCGCTCCTCGCGGCGCAGGACCTCGTGGTCGAGCTGGAACGCGCGCTCGAAGTGGGGCGCGGCCGGGACCTTCCCGGCGGGAATCGCGGGATCGCCGGGCATGTACACCGGCAGCGCGAGGATCGAGCTGCCCGTGTGCAGGCGGATCATCGCCTTCCAGTCGCCGTGGACCGGGATCGGCTGCGCCGTCCGGTAGGTGCCCGGTGCAATCTCGTCGAGCTGGACGAGCCGGCTGCCGCCGCCCTGCCAGGCCATCGCGTGGAACCACTTGGCGTCCCGCGCCGCGTCGGGCGCGTTGAGGGCGACGGTGGCGACGACCTCCCCGCCGGGCTGCTGGTCGAGCGTGACGTCCGCGCTGATCCGCGCGCCGGCGGTCGTGTGCATCGGGATCGCCAGGCAGGCGACGAGGAGCGCCAGCGCGGCGGCGGGCACGAGCCGCGGCATGCCCGACGGGCGGCGCGGCGACGCCAGGGCGCCGCCGAGGTGCGCGCCGATCAGGCCGCCGGCGACGGCGGCTACGAGCGCCAGCAACGGCGCCTCGGGGAACAGGGAGGCCGTCCACGGCAGCGGCATGGCGAGCTGCGACCAGCCCCACTCGGCGGCCACGCCGACCGTGCCGATCAGCACGCCGGCGCCGGCGCCGAAGGCGACGGGGCCGCGGCGCACGAGGACAAGCCCGGCGAGCTCGACGAGCACCGCCTCGACGAGGTAGAGCGGGAAGTGCAGGAACGTGTGGCCGAACACCGGGCCGACGATCAACACCATCGGCGTCATCACGATCAGGTACGCGCCGGTGGCGGCCAGCGCGCCGCCACGGCCGAGCCGCAGGCGCGCCGCGACGAGCCCGACGCCGGCGGCGAGCGCGATCAGGATCGGGTGGAAGGCGAGCTGGAACTGCGGCACGCCGAAGCCGAACTCGAGCTGCAGCGTCGACAGGCCGATCAGCGTCGCGCCCGCCAGCTGGACCTCCCAGCCGAGCAGCCGCAGGCGTCCCGCCCCGCCGCGGCCGGTGGCGCAGCGGCCCTCGACGAGCAGCAGCCAGGCGGCGATCGGCGCAAGCGACGCGCCGCCGATCATCAGCACGTGCGTCGGGCCCCAGAGCGTCACGTCCTGGCCGAAGATGCGGTGCCAGACGTCGTCGAGCGGGAAGCCGACCATCGCCAGCCCGCCGCACAGCAGCAGCAGCGCGCCGCCGAGCGGGATCCGCCAGCCGGGTGCCCAGGCCATCGCCGCGCGGTCGCGGGCGTCAGCCCCCAGCACGGCGGCGAGGAAGCCGGCGAGCGCGACGCCGCCGAGCCCGACGAGGATCGGGTAGTGCGCGACGTTCGCGAACGGCCCGCTGTCGCGCCCGTCGTCGATGTGCGTCGCGACGTCCCAGAAGAACCCGAAGGCGGCGATGCCGAGCGAGCCGAGCGTCACCAGCACGGGCAGCGCGGCCCAGCCGGGGACGGGGACGACGCGCTCGGCCGGCGCGGCGAGCCGGGACAGCGCGGTGATCTTCCCGGCGCGATGCCCGAGGCCGACGGCCAGCACGGCGGCGGCGAGCAGGCCGCCGACCAGCGCAGCGGGGACCAGGTCCTGGAAGGGGGCGCCGCCGGCGGGCTCGCCGGCGGCCAGCAGTGTGAGCATGGAAGTCATGGGTTACCGACGGTAGGTTACTGTCGGTAGGTTACCCCGGGTAGACTCGCCGTAACACCGATGACAGAAACGTCCTCGTATCCCCGTGGCCGCACCCCGCGCGCCGTGCGCGAGGCGCAGATGGTCGCCGCCGCCGAGCGGCTGTTCTCCGAGCGCGGCTACCACGGCGTCTCGATGGACGAGATCGCCACCGCGTCGGGCATCTCCAAGCCGATGCTCTACGACTACTTCGGCTCCAAGGAGGGCCTGTTCCTGGCGTGCGTCGAGCGCGCCCGCGGCCGGCTGTTCGAGGAGATCGCCGGCGCGGTTCGCGGCGCCGACGAGGCCGAGGCCGCGCTGCGCGCCGGCGTCGAGGCGTTCCTGGTCTTCGCCAACGCGCAGCGGGCGACTTGGACCGTGCTGTTCGGCGAGGGCGGGCGCTTCAACGAGACCGCGAGCGCGATCCGCGCCGAGCAGGCCGGCCTGATCGCCCAGCTCCTGCGCGAGCTGCCGGGCTGGGACCGCGAGCCCGACGCCGAGGAGCTCGACGCCGTCGCGCACATCTTCGTCGGCGCGGCCGAGGCGATCGCGTTCTGGGCGGTCGACCGCCCCGCGATCACGCTCGACCGCGTGGCCGATCACCTCATGGCGGTGCTGTGGCCGGTGGTGCGGGAGCTGCCGAAGCGGGCGGCGAGCGGTCCGCCCTGATACGCGACGGCGCACGAGCATGTTGCTGACGTAGCCCCAGCGGCTGTCCGGGCGCGACCCGGGCGAGGCATCGAAGCCATTCCGACGGGCGCGCAGGTTTGCTACCGTTAACCCTGTGGTTAACGATCCGTTCAAGGCCCTGTCTCATCCGATCCGCCGCGGCATCGTCGAGCGCCTTGCCGCGGGCCCGGCCACGGTGGGCGCCGCCACGGGCGGGTTCGGCGTGTCCAAGCCGGCGATCTCCAAGCACCTGAGGGTTCTGGAGGAGACAGGCGTCGTGACGCGCGTGGTCGAGGGCCGGACGCACCGGCTCTCGCTCGAGCCCGACGTGCTGAGTGAGGCGGCCGACTGGATGGATCGTCAGCGCGCCGTGTGGGGGCGGCTGTTCGACGTCGTAGACGAGTACCTGAAGGAGGAAGCGACCCGATGAACGCCCCGCCGATCGTCACCCCCCAGGAGTGGCAGACCGCCCGCGAGAAGCTGCTGGTCAAGGAGAAGGAGCTGACCCGCGCGCGCGACGCGCTCGCCGCCGAGCGCCGCCGGATGCCGCGGATGGCCGTCGAGAAGGACTACCGATTCGAGGGCCCGAACGGGCCGGCGAGCCTCGCGGACCTGTTCGAGGGCCGTCGCCAGCTGATCGTCTACCGGTTCTTCTTCGAGCCGGGCGTGGCCGGCTGGCCTGAGAGCGGCTGCGGCGGCTGCTCGTTCCTCGCCGACCAGGTCGCCCACCTCGCGCACCTGAACGCACGCGACACGACGCTCGCGTTCGTCTCGCGCGCCCCGCAACCGGACATCGAGCGCTGGAAGGCGCGGATGGGCTGGACCATGCCCTGGTACACGCTCACCGACGACTTCGACGCCGACTTCGGCGTCGGCGAGTGGCACGGCACCAACGCCTTCTTCCGCGACGACGATGGCCGGATCTTCCGGACCTACTTCATCGACGCCCGCGGCGACGAGGCGATGGGCTCTACCTGGAGCTACCTCGACATGACCGCGCTGGGTCGCCAGGAGGAGTGGGAGGACTCGCCCGAGGGTTACCCGCAGACCGCGCCGTACCAGTGGTGGAACCTCCACGACGAGTACCGCGGCGGCGCGTGATCGCCCACGTCGCGGGCATGCCGCTGGAGGAGTTCCTCCCGGCGGCGAGCGGCGCGGGAACGGGCCTGTTGGTGGCGCGCGGGTGGATACTGCTGCGCGTGCGCCGCCGACGAGGCCCCCGCAGATGAGCGAGAACACGACGCTGCGCATGGAGCGCACGTTCCAGGCGCCGGCGCAGGCGGTCTTCGACGCGTGGACCAGCGAGGAGGTGATGCGGCGCTGGTGGCACGCCGACCGCGACTGGGAGACCCCCGTGGCGGAGGTCGACCTGCGCGTGGGCGGGACCGTGCGCGTGGTCATGCGCGACCCCCATGAGGACGTCGAGTACGGCGGCGGGGGCCAGTACACGGAGGTCGATCCCCCGCGCCGGCTCGCGTTCACCTGGATTTGGGACGGCAACTCCACGCGCCAGCTGATCGAGCTCGACTTCGAGGAGGCCGACGGCGTCACCACGGTCCGCTTCACCCACCGCGACCTGTGGGACGAGGAGGCCGTGCGCTCGCACGAGGAGGGCTGGGGCCGCGCGTTCGACAACCTCGAGCGCGTGCTGACGGACGGCTAGCTGCCCCGCCCGCCGATAGGGTCCCGCCCTCGGTGACGGCGAGACATCTTCGGCAGCACGAGCATCCCGCGCCGGTCGGCCGCGGCGCCCAGCTCGGTGAGCAGCCGCGTCTTGCCGATGCCTGGCTCACCGACCAGCTCGAGCGCGCCCGGGCGCCGCCGCGCGACCTCGTCAAGAGCCTCCTCGAACGAGCCGATCTCGGCGGCGCGGCCAACGATCTGCTCCGCACGCTGGGCCATCGTCGCTCTCGCGCCGAGCATAACCGTGCAACGCTGCCGGGATGAACCTCGGAGAGATCGGGATCTGGCGGCTGCGCCACCACGGGCCGGACGGCCTGGAGGAGCTGGAGGCGCTCGGCTACGGCACGTTCTGGCTCGGCGCGAGCCCGGGGACGGACGACGTGCGGCCGTACCTCGAGCGCACGAGCACGATGACGATCGCTACCGGCATCCTCAACGTCTGGCAGCACGAGCCGGCAGCCGTCGCCACCGGCCACGCCGAGCTCACGCGCGACTTCCCCGGCCGCTTCCTGCTCGGCGTCGGGATCGGGCATCCTGAGGCGACGAGCGACTACACGCGGCCGCTCGCCACGATGCGCGCGTTCTTCGACGGGCTCGACGGCGTCCCGCGCGACGAGCGCATCGCGGCCGCGCTCGGGCCGAAGATGCTCGACCTCGCGGCCGAGCGCTCGCTCGGCGCGCACACCTACTTCGTCCCGCCCGCGCACACCCGCTACGCGCGCGAGCGGATCGGACCTGACCGCACGATCGCGACCGAGGTCGCCGTCGTCGTCGAGCGCGATGA
Organism: Solirubrobacteraceae bacterium; assembly: GCA_036520135.1. Taxonomy (GTDB): domain Bacteria; phylum Actinomycetota; class Thermoleophilia; order Solirubrobacterales; family Solirubrobacteraceae; genus DASSUW01. Next base: position 12,239 of record DATDKF010000466.1, on the reverse strand, counting down.
CGCGACCGCGCGAGCGATCGCACGCGAGTACGCGGCAGGCTATCTCGCCCGCCGCAACTACACGACCAACCTGCTGCGCCACGGCTACGGGGAGGACGACATCGCCGGCGCGGGCAGCGACCGGGTGATCGACACCGTGATCCCGCACGGCGCGCCGGAACGGATCGCCGAGGCCGTGCGCGGGCACCTCGACGCCGGCGCGGACCACGTCTGCCTGCAGCCGCTGGGCCACGGGCCGAACCCGATCGACGACTACCGGGCGCTCGCGCGCGTGCTGATCTGAGATGTGGGATCGCCTCGGCGCGTTGCCGGTGCGGATCGACTCTTGCGAGTTCGAGCGGCTGTCGGCGCAGCAGACGCACGACTTCGAGCGGGTGACGACGCGGGTCCGCCTGGTCGGCGAGGGTGTCGATGGCCTCGGCGAGGACGTCTCGCCGTTCGAAGGCGAAGCGGACACGCTGCACGTCGCCAGACCCGCGCTCCCGCTCGCCGGGGACTGGACGCTCGAGTCGCTCTGCGATCGCCTGGCGGAGCTCGATCAGTGGCCGGTGGCGCCGCGTTGGGACGTCGCGCGGCGCTGGCGCAACTGGGCGTTCGAGTCCGCCGCGCTCGACTTGGCGCTCAATCAGGGCGGCCGGGCGCTGCACGAGGTCCTCGACCGCGATCCGGAGCCCGTGCGGTTCGTCAACTCGCTCGGCCTCGGCGATCCGCCGACGTTCGAGCCGATCCGCCGGCGGCTCGCGCATCACCCCGGCCTGCGCTTCAAGCTCGACGCCGCGCCCGGGTGGACTCCCGCGCTGATCGACGAAGTCGCCGCCACCGGCGCGGTCGAGATCATCGACTTCAAAGGCCAGTACGGCCTCGAGACGGGCGAGCTGCCGGCGCTGTTCGCGATGTACGAGCGGGTGATCGCGGCGTTCCCGGACGCGCTGCTCGAGGACGCGCACGACCTCCCGGAGGTCGCGGAGCGGCTCGCGCCGGAGGCGCATCGCATCTCCTACGACGCGCCGATCCACTCGGTGGCGGACATCGACGCGACGCCGCTGCCACCGCGAGCGCTCAACATCAAGCCGTGCCGCGTCGGCGACCTGCGGTCGCTGCTCGACGTCTACGCCGCCTGCGAGGCGCGCGGCCTGCTGACCTACGGCGGCGGCATGGGCGAGCTGGACGTCGGGCGCGGCCAGATCCAGCTCCTCGCGTCGCTGTTTCATCCGAACGGCCCGAACGACGTCGCGCCCGGCGGCTACAACACCGACGCTCCCGCGGCCGGCCTGCCCCCGAGCCCGCTGCCGCCCGACCCCGCCCCGACGGGCTTCCGCAGGCGCTAGCGCGCCGAATCAAGCGAGCTGGCGCTGCAGCCCGGCGACGTCGAGCCACGCGCTCTCGCGCCCGACCCGGGCGCGTCGGGCGCCGACCTCGCGCGCGCGTGCAACACCACGCCGCAGGCCATGAACGGCGTGCTCGCGACGCTCGAGCGCGAAAGGCTGATCGCGCGCCGCCCGCACCCAACGCACGGGCGCATCCTGCAGGTCACGCTCACCGCGCGCGGCGAGGAGCGGTTCGCGGCGGCGACGCCCGCCGTGCGGGCGCTCGAGGCCGCGATCGAGCGGGGCCTGGACGCCGCCGAGGTCGCGCGGATCAAGGCGTGGCTCGTCGCCGCCGCCCAGGCGCTCACCTAGCGCGGCGCGCGCCCTGGACCAGGCTCTCGAGCTTGCGCTTGGACGCCCAGCGGGCGGTCTGCGAGAGCCCGCAGTCGGGCGACACCGAGAGGCGCTCGGGCGGCGCGAACCGCAGGCACGCACGGATCCGCTCCTCGACGTCCGCGGGCGACTCGACGTAGTAGGACTTGACGTCGATCACCCCGACGCCGACGTCCTTGCCCGCGCCGACGACCTGCTCGACCAGCTCGAGCTCGGCGAACTCGCGCGAGGCCATCTCGAGGTGCAGCTCGTCGGCGTCCATGCCCAGGAACGCGGGGAACATCGGCGCGTAGCGGCGCTTGCCGACCGCGCGGCCCTTGAAGTTGCCGAAGCACAGGTGGGTGCCGATGTAGGCCCGCCCCTTGACTCCCGCGACCGTGCGGTTGAAGACGTCGACCATCCGCGCCGTGTCCTCGCGCCACGCGTAGCACGACATCGAGGGCTCGTCGAGCGTGATCCGCTCGCAGCCGGCCGCGACCAGGCCCTCGAGCTCGCGCGCCACGATCGGCAGCAGCATCTCGGTGACGGCCCAGCGGTCGGCGTGCTCGATCCGCCCCGCGAGCGTGTACGGCCCGGGCACGCTGGCCTTGAGGATCGGGCCGGGCGGCGCAAGCTCGCGCAGGCGCTCGAACTCCTCGACGACGCCGAGCCCGCGCGGCGCGGTCAGCTCCCCCACCAGCCGGTGCTTGCCGCGCTGGTCGTGCGCGGGCGGGCCCCAGCGGCGCCGTGGCGTCTCCTCCAGCTCGAGCCCGTCGAGGTAGGCGTAGAAGGAGAGGTTGAAGTCGAACCGCCCCTGCTCGCCGTCGGTGATCACGTCCAGCCCGGCGCGGACCTGGTCCATGATCGCCACCAGCGTCGCATCGCGCGCGGCCTCCTCCGCGTCGTCGGGCCCCAGCTCGCCGGTGCGCGCGGCGCACAGCTCCAGCCACCCCGGGAAGGGATAGGAGCCGATGACCGTGGTCTCGATCGGCCGATGAGACAAGTCAGATGGGCGGCCGTGCGGGGGTCGTGCGAGCGGCCATCAAACGCGCTTGGTCGACGTGGCGTAGAGCCAGGCCAGGAGGAGGATGATCAGCCCGTAGAGGATCTGCTTGACGGCCTGCGACGCGTCGAGCAGCGTCAGCAGCGAGTCGAGCACGACGAGGATGATCGCGCCGAGGATCGTCCCCGAGTAGCCGCCGATGCCGCCGAAGATCGACGTGCCGCCGATCACCACCGCCGCCACCGACGGCAGCAGGTACGGCGAGACGAGCTGCAGGTCGGCGGCGTTGATGACGCCGACGTAGAGCACGCCGCCGATCGCGGCCAGCAGCGAGCAGAGGATGTAGGTGGCGAGCAGCACCTGCCACACGCGCACGCCGGCGAGCCGGCAGGCGATCGGATTGTCGCCGACCGCGTAGAGCATCCGCCCGTAGCCCGAGTAGCGCAGCCCGAGCAGGATGAGCACGGCGACGGGACCCCACAGCAGCAGCGACTTCGGGATCGCCTCGCCGATCAGGTTGCCGGCCGCGAGCTCGCGCACGAAGCTCGGCACCAGCGGCACGCCGGTGACGAATGACTGCGCCGAGACCGTCAGGTAGCCGCTGACGATGCTCGCCATGCCCAGGGTCATGATCAGCGGGTTGACGCGGAAGACGCCGACGCCGATGCCGTTGACGAGCCCGACGACCAGGCCGACGAGGACGGCAATCGCGAGCGCGACCGTGGTGCCGCGCGACGCCTGGCCGGCCATGATGTACGCCGCCGCGGTGGCGGTCGCCGCCACCGACAGGTCGATGCCCGCGGTGAGCATCACGAGCGTCTGGCCGGCGGCGAGGAACGCGAGCGGCGCCGAGAACTGCAGGATCGTGCCGAGGCGCCGCTCGGAGAGGTAGCCGGGCGACGTGATCTCGCACCCGATCAGCAGCAGCACGAGGATCACGCCGAGCATGATCAGCGGGCGGTCGATCACCGCCTGGCCGGCCGCGCGGATCCGGTTCGGCTGCGGCTCGAGCTCTTCGGGGGTGGTGCTCGCGGCGCTCATGCGCGCTCCCTCAGCAGCAGGAGGCCGCCGAGCATGACGACGACCACGATCAGGGCGCCCTGGATGACCTGACCGTAGTTGGGGTCGATGCCCTGGAAGACCATGATCGACGGCACGAGCGTCAGGCAGAGCGCGGCGGCCACGGGGCCGACGAGCCCGCCCTTGCCGCCCGCCAGGCTGACGCCGCCGAGCACGACGGCGGCGACCGAGTTCAGCGTGATGAAGTTGCCGGCGTACGGCGTGCCGATGCCGGTCGTCGCCGTCGCGGCGAGCCCGCCCATCGCGGCGAAGAACCCGCCGATCGCGTACGCGAGGATCCGGGTGCGGCCAACGTTGACGCCGGACAGGTACGCCCGGTCGCGGTTGGAGCCGATCGCGTAGATCGCGAACCCGGGCCGGCGCCAGCGCAGCGGCAGCCAGACGAGGGCGAGCACGAGCGCGATGATGATCACGCCGGCCGGGATCCAGGCCGACACGAACGTGCCGGTCCCGAGCGCCTGGAACTTGTCCGGCGCCCCGCCGCCCGGCGTGCGCAGGATCACCAGCGCGATGCCGCCCCACACGAACGCCATCGCGAGCGTGACGACGATGTCCGGCACGCCCGTGAGCACGATCAGCCCGCCGTTGATCGCCCCGATCACGACGCCGACGAGCATCAGCCCGACGGCGATCAGCAGCGAGGTGGCGAAGCTCTCGGTCTCCATCAGCGACGCCGCGATCACGTTGATCACCGCCACGATCACGCCGAGCGACAGGTCGATGCCGCCCGAGATGACGATCACCGACTGCGCCATCGCCGCGAACGCCAGCGGCAGCGCGCCGATGACGATCGAGCCGAGGTCGAACGACGTGAACGCGACCGGGGCGAGCGCCCAGGCGTAGGCGATGATCAGCAGGCCGAGCAGGACGTAGACGCCGATCGTCCAGCCGTGGCGGCGGGCGATCCGGCGCGCGTTCATGCCGCGGGGCCCGGCGGCGCCGGTGGCGTCCTCGACGGTCGTCATGCCGCCGCCTCCACGCCGGTCAGGCCGTGTGCCGCCTTCAGCAGCGCCGGCTCGTCGGCGTCCGCGCCGGGCATCTCGGCGGTCACGGCGCCGCGGTAGACGACGATCGTCCGGTCGCAGACGAGCTGGATCTCCGGCAGCTCGGACGTGAACAGCAGCACGGCGGCGCCGGCCTCCGCGAGCTCGCGGAGCAGGGCGTAGATCTGGCGCTTGGTGCCGACGTCGATGCCGCGCGTCGGGTCGAAGCACAACATCGTCGTGAAGCCGGCCGCGAGCCAGCGCGCGATCGTCAGCTTCTGCTGATTGCCGCCGGACAGCCGGCGCGCCTGGCGCTGGGCGCGCGTGTCGATCGACAGGCGGTCGATCGCGTTCTGCACGCGGCGGCTCTCGTCGCCGCGGTTGATCGGTCCCCAGCGCGAGATGCGGTTGAACAGCGGCGCGGCGATGTTCTCGCGGATCGGCCGCTGCGGGAGCAGGGCGAGCACGCGGTCGGCCGGCACGAGCACGACGCCGTTGCGGATCGCCTCGTACGGCGTGCGCGGGCTGAACGGCTTGCCGGCCACGAGCATCTCGCCGCCCGACGGCCGGCGCTGGCCCGCGAGGTAGTCGAACATCAGGTCTTGCCCCTGGCCCTCGAGCGCGGCGACGCCGAGGATCTCGCCGGCGCGCAGCTCGAACGAGACGCCGCCGGGATCGTCGCCGACGACGAGGTTGCGGACCACGAGCTGGGGCTCGCCGACGGCGACCTTCGGCGCGGTCGCCTCCACCAGCGCGCCCCCGGCCGCGCGCGTCTCGGCCTCGATCGACTCGGCGAGCTTGCTGCGGCTCGTGCCGAGCATCAGCTCGACGATCTTCTCCTCCTCGCCGGCCTTCGGGACGAGCGTGCCGACCGTGCGGCCGTCACGCAGCACGCTCGCGCGATCGCAGGTCGCGGTCACCTCGGCGAGTCGGTGGGTGATGAAGAGCACGGAGCGGCCGCGCTCCTTCCACTCGCGTATGACGGCGAAGACCTTCTCCGCGAGGTCCGACGGGAGCGCGGCGGTGATCTCGTCGAGCAGCAGCAGCTGCGGGTCGCGCGCCAGCGCGCGGGCGAGATCGAGCATCCGCAGGGTCGGCAGCGGCAGCTCGTCGGTCATCGCCGTGAGGTCGACGGTGAGCTCCATGCGCTCGAGCCACTCGCGCGTGGCGCCGATGTCGGTGCGGGTCAGGCGCAGGTTCTGGGCGACCGTGAGGTCGGCCAGCAGCGCCGGATCCTGGAAGACGGGTGCGAACCCTACGCGGCGCGCGCCCTCGGGCGAGCCGATGCGGACGGGCTCACCGTTGACGGCGACGGTGCCGCTGTCGTGGCGGATGACGCCGGTGAGGATCTTGACCAGCGTGCTCTTGCCGGCGCCGTTGGCGCCGAGCAGCGCGTGGATCTCCCCCGGCTCGACGACGAGATCGGCGGACTTGAGCGCCACGACCGGGCCGTAGCGCTTCGCGACGTTCTGTACTTCCAGGAGGCTCATAGAGGCGCGACCCGGCGCGAGCTTACGCCCGCGCCGGGATCGATGCGGTTCGGCCTACGGGCCTTGGCAGCCCGTGAGCTGCTCCTTCGTATACGTCGTGTACGGCTTGATGATCATCTGCGTCGAGTACGTCGGCGGCAGCTTGGGGTCGTAGAACTGCTTGATGGTGTCCGCCTTGGACTCCATGTCCCAGACCTCAGGCGTCAGCGTCGTCTTCTTCGACGGGTTCTTGCCGTTGAGCGCGTCGAGCGCGATCGCCGTCCCGACGCCGCCGATGGTGGCCGGGTTGGTCACCGCAGCGCCCGGAGCGCCGTCCTGGAGCTGCTCGAGGAACTTGTTGTTATCGGTTCCGATGACCGGCACCTTCTCCTGGCCGGCCTTCTTGAGCGCGTCCACGACCACGTAGTCGATGCCCGACGTCCAGATGCCGTCGACCTGCGTGTTCGAGTTGAGGATGTCGTTGGCCTGCTTGCCGGCCGGCGCGAACGACCAGTCGGTGAACGTCTCCTTGACGATCTTCATGCCGGGGTTCGCGTCGATGACCTCCTTGAACCCCTGGTGGCGGTCGTCGTCGGCGGGGACGCCGCTGATGCCGCGCATCTCGACGACGTTGCCCTTGCCGCCGAGCGCCTTGACGAGGTACTCGGCGCCGAGCTTGCCGTAGGCGACCTGGTCGTTGGTGACGACGTACGCCTCGGGCGCGTCGACAGCCTGGTCCACGGCCACGACGACGATGCCGCGACGGTCGGCCTCCTTGATCACCGGGTCGAGCGCCGAGCGGTCGGCCGGATTGATGATGATCGCGTTGGCGCCCGACGAGATCAGGTTGCGGATGCCGGTGATCTGGGCGCTGGCATCACCGTTGACGTTGTGGACGAGAACCTCGGAGACCTGGCCAGAGGCGAGGGCCTGGGCCTTCACCGAGCAGATCATCTCCTCGCGCCAGCCGTTGCCCACGAGCGTATTGCTGACGCCGATCTTGTACGTCTTCTTGCCGCCACCACCACTGGCGGTACCGCCGCTGTCGTCATCGCCGCCGCAGCCCGCGGCAACCACCGCGAGGACGCCGACGAGGAGCGCGAGCAGCGCGATGGAACGAGCCCGGAGACTCATAGGGACGAAGACCCTCCTCCTTCGTTGGGACAGGAACCCTCCAGCACCTTTGCCGCACGGCGGGCGTGCTCCGCGTAGGCCGCGTCGAACAGACGGGCCGACTCGGCCGTACCCACGACCGCTGCGCTCGTGATCACCGGGGGCATCGCCCCCCGCTCCACGAGCCGTGCCGCCGTGCGGACCTTCACCTCGTTGGCGATTGCGATCGCGGCGATCGTCGAGCCCGGACCCACCGGAGTGTCCAGGCCGTCGAGCGTCACGAGCGCGTCCGCCGGGGGCGTGCGGAGGTCGAGCAGCACGTCGGCGTGGTCGCGCAGGCGCGACCCAGACGAATGGGTGCTCTCCCCCGCCTCGGTCGCCGCGACCGAGGTGACCGCGATGACCCGGAGCCCGCGCTCGCGCGCGCCCTGGGCGACCTCGATCGGGACGGCTCCGAGCCCGCCGGCGCTGAACACCATCATCGCGTCGGGAGGCCGGAGGTCGAAGTTGCGCAGGATGACCTCCCCGAGGCCCTCCATGCGCTCGATGAACATCGCCTGGCGCTGTCCGTTGGCGCCCACGACCTGCGTGTGGAACGTCATCGACAGCTCGACGATCGGGTGAAATCCGGGAAAGGAGCCGTAGCGCGGGAACATCTCCTCGACGGCCATGCGCGAGTGGCCGGTGCCGAAGAGGTGCACGAGGCCGCCGGCGGCGATCGCGTCGGCGCAGATGTCGGCGGCCTGGTCGAGCTCGGCGTCCTGGTCGGCGACGCGGTCGAGCAGCTCGCGGGCGCCCTCGATGTAGCGGGCCGTCGCGGTCGTCATGCCAGCGCGCCGTCCGTCTCGATCGTCTCCCAGCGGCCGCTCTGCATCGAGCGATAGCAGGCGTCGAGCGCGCAGTTGACGATGTAGCCGTCGACGAACGTCTCGCGCGGCTCGCCGCCGTTGCGGAAGCAGTCGATGAAGTGGCGCATCTCCTGCTGGTAGCCGTAGACGCGCGCCTCCTCGGGGATGGGATAGACCCAGCCGGTGTCGGCGTCGGCCTTCTCCATCAGGTAGCCGCCGGGGTTGGTGATGAAGCCGTGGACGGGGGTCGCCGTCGAGTCGGTGACGAGCCGGCCGCCGGTGCCGGTGATCTCGTTGCGCAGCTCCATGCCGCCCTTCATGGACCAGCTCGACTCGGTGATCGAGATGCCGCCGTTGGCGAACTTGATCAGGGCCACCGCATTGTCCTCGCCGGTCGTCTTGTCTGCGTGGCTGAGCGTGGCGCCCCAGGCGAACGCCTCGGTCATCGGGACGTCCTTGCCGAAGAAGTAGCGCGCGGCCTCGATCGTGTGGCAGCCCATGTCGAGCAGCGCGCCGCCTCCGGCCATGTCGGCGTCCCAGAAGTGCGGGGCGTGCGGGCCGGAATGGGCCTCGCGGGCGCGCACCGAGATCACGTCGCCGATCGCGCCCTGCTCGATCATCTCGCGCGCGCGGACGACGTTGGGCGCGAACACCTCGGTCTCGGCGTAGCCGTGCATGACCCCGGCGTCCTTGACGATCCGCAGGATCTCGGCCGACTCCTCCGCGTTGCGCGCGAGCGGCTTGGTGCAGACGATCGCCTTGCCGGCCTGCGCGGCGGCGCGGATCGCGTCGAGGTGCATGTGGTTGGGGAGCGCGACGACGACGATGTCGACCTCGTCGTCGGCCACCAGCGCGTCGACCTCGGTGTACTGGCGCGGGATGTCGTGGTCGCGCCCGAACTGGGCCGCGCGGTCGGCGCTGCGGCTGTAGTTGGCGACGACGTGGGCGCCCGGGACGTCGCGCAGCCCGTCCAGGTAGAACCCGGAGACGAAGCCCGATCCGAGGAGCCCGAGGTTGACTGGCTGGTGGTGTCCGTGCGGCATCCGTCTAGTTGTGTATACAGGTTGCAACCTAGAGGCGTCGGCTCGGGCCTGTCAAGAGGCCAACGAACCCCGGAGCGCGCCGGTAGCGTGCAGGCCGTGGGCGTGCACATCGGGCTCGATCTGGGCGGGACGAACGTCAAGTGCGCGGTGGTCGACGGCGCCCTGCGCGTCCTCGCCACGGACAGCCGGCCGAACGGCGCGGCGGACGGCGAGGAGGCGGTCCTCGAGCACGTCGCGGAGCTCGGCCGGACCGTCGCCGAGCCGTTCGGCGAGGTGGCCTCGGTGGGGCTGGCGCTGCCCGGGCACTTCGACGCCGAGGCGGGCACCGGCGTGCTCCTCCCGAACCTTCCCGGCGAGTGGGTCGGGCGGCCGATCGCGGGCCCGGTGGGCGACCGGCTGGGCCTGCCGGTGCGGCTGGTCAACGACGTGCGGGCGCTGACGCTGGCCGAGCTGCGGCTGGGCGCCGGTCGCGGCGCATCAGACCTCGTCTGCATCGCGCTGGGCACGGGCGTGGGCGGCGGCGTGGTGATCGGCGGCCGGGTGCACCTCGGGCTCGGGCACGCGGGCGAGATCGGCCACACGACCGTCGATCCGGACGGGCCCCTGTGCGGCTGCGGCAACCGCGGGTGCCTGGACCGGATGGCGGGCGCGGCGGCGATCGCCGCCGCCGCGGGTCGCGCGACCGTGGCCGAGGCGTGCGCGGCGGCGCAGGCCGGCGACATCCGCGCGGTCGCCGCGTTCGAGCGCGCGGGCGAGTACGTCGGCCGCGTGCTGGCGGGCGCGATCGTGCTGCTGTGGCCCGAGCGCGTGGTCGTCGGCGGCGGCGTCGCCGAGGCCGGCGAGCTGCTGCTCGGGCCGATCCGCGCGGAGATCGGCCGGCGCGCGTGCGTCGCCCCGGTCGACGCGATCGCCGTCGTGCCGGCCCAGCTCGGCTCGCACGCGGGGGCGGTCGGTGCCGCGCTGTGGGCCGCCGACACCGCCGCGGTCTTCGCGGGCTGACGCGCGTCTGTAAAGTCGGCTCGTGGGCGCACCGGCGACCACCGAGGGGGCCGAGCAGATCATCCGCGAGCACGCGGCCTTGCGTCGCGTTGCGACGCTCGTCGCACAGCAGCCGTCCCCCGCGGAGGTGTTCGCCGCCGTCACAGAGGAAACCGGGCGGCTGCTCGGCGCGCAGACGACGAACCTCATGCGCGTGGAGACCCCGGAGCTGGCCGTCATCGTGGCCGGCTGGTCGGAGGGCGCCGCCCACGTTCCCGTCGGCAGCACGGGCCTGCTCGACGGCCGCGGCCTCGTCGGCAAGATCCTCGACAGCGGGCGGCCGTCCCGGGTGGAGGACTTCGACGAGGTGGGCGGGGCGGTCGCCGCGTCTATGAAGAGCCTCGGCCTGCGGTCGGGCGTCGCCGGGCCGGTCGTGGTGGGAGGGCGGATCTGGGGCGCGCTGGTCGTCTGCTCCGCTGCCCGCGAGCCGCTGCCGGCCGGCACCGAGGACCGGGTCGCGGCCTTCGCGCAGCTCATCTCGCTCGCGATCGAGAACGCCGAGAACCGCGAGGAGCTCGCGGCCTCCCGCGCTCGGCTCGTCACGGCCGCCGACGAGGCGCGCCGGCGGATCGAGCGCGATCTCCACGACGGTGCCCAGCAGCGCCTGCTCGCGACGGCGCTGAATCTCACGCTGCTCGACCGGCGGCTCAAGCCGGCCGGCGAGGGCGTCGGCGAGCTGCTCGACCAGGCGCGCGAGGAGCTCGATCGCGGCCTCTGCGAGCTTCGCGACCTCGCTCGCGGTCTGCATCCCGCCGTCCTCACCGATCGCGGCGTCGAAGCCGCGGTGCGTTCGCTCGTGCAGCGCACACCGGTTCCGGTCACGTTCACGGCCGCGGTCCCGTCGCGACTCGACCCGACGATCGAGGCGGCTGCGTACTTCGTCGCGTCCGAGGCGCTGACCAACGTGGCGAAGTACGCGCAGGCCGAGACCGCGAGCGTGGACGTGAAGCTCAGCGACGACGCGCTCGTCGTCGAGATCGCCGACGACGGGATCGGCGGCGCCGACCCGACGCGCGGATCCGGGCTGAGCGGGCTCGTCGATCGCGTGCAGGCGATCGGCGGCCGCCTCGAGGTCGCCAGCCGGCCGGGCGAGGGGACACGCCTGCGCGCCGAGCTGCCCACGAACGTGCTCGGATCGCTCGCAGGAAGCCGCTAGCGCTTGGCGGCCGCGATGTAGCGGCGCACGTCCGCGACCGGCTCGGCGTAGGCGTCGCCGAGCGCCGCCTCGACCGCGGCCATGTAGTCCGTGGCCCACGCCGGGAACGGGTAGTCGATCGCGTGCAGGAACTCGAGCGTGGCGGCGAGCCGGATGTCGGCGATGGACGGATGGTCGCCGCCGATGAACCTCCGCCCGTCGAGGAAGAACGCGCGGTAGCCGTTGAGCGGCTCGGCGATCGCCGCCTCGGCGTCCTTCTGCGCCTGCTCCTGCAGCTCGGCTCCGGCCTCCGAAGCGCCGACCTCGCCGGGATAGAGCGGGAAGCCGAGCGCCGGATACGTCGCCCGCGCCACGAGCGGATAGAGCTTGCCGATCACGTAGAACATCGCGCTGTCGATCATCGCCCGCTCGCCGGCGTCCTCCGGGTAGAGGCGGTGGAGGCCGTGCTTGTTGCAGAGGTACTGCATGATCGCGCAGCTCTCCCCCAGCGCACCCTTCGGCAGCCCCTCGTCCTCGAGCATCGGCGTGAGGTGCGCCGGGTACTTCTCCAAGTACTCCGGGCTGGTCGTCTTCCCCCAGACGTCCAGCTCCTCGAAGTCGAGCCCGGCGGCTCGCATGAAGATGCGAACCGTGAGGTTGTTCACGCTCGGCCTGAGGATGTTCAGCGTGTTCGCAGCCATTTGATCCTCCCGCTCTCTAGTGCTCGATGAGTTTCGACTTGTATTCGCTGCGCTGCAAGCTCCCCCACGGCACGAGATCCACGTGAGTCTGGACGATGAGGACGCTGCGCAATCGGTCGCGGATCGCTGCCGCGAGGGCGGGGTCGG
>DATDKF010000465.1:0-2314 GCA_036520135.1 Solirubrobacteraceae bacterium | reverse complement strand
GCGGGCTGCTGGCCGCGCCGGCGGGCGCTGCCGCCCGCGGCGGGCCGGTGTCGGTGACGTGGGGCGGCGACGTCACGCTCGGGTCGTCGTACGGCCGGCCGCCGCGGGCGGGCTGGCCGCAGCTCGCGCCGATCGCCGGCGTGCTGCGGGCCGCCGATCTCGCGGTCGTCAACTACGAGGGGACGTTCGCGCCCGGCGGGCCTTCCAAGTGCGGCAGCGGGCGCCCGCGGTGCTTCGCGTTCCAGGCGCCGGCTCGCAACGCCCGTTCGCTGCGCCGCGCGGGGATCGACGCCGTCAACCTCGCCAACAACCACGCGCACGACTTCGGCGAGCGCGGCTACGCGAGCACCCGCCGGGCGCTGCGGCGGGCGGGCGTGAACCCCACCGGCGCCCCGGGCGAGATCCGGCTGATGCGCCGCAACGGCACCTCGATCGCGCTCGTCGGGTTCTCCTCGTACGCCTGGAGCGCCCCGCTCAACGTGCCGAGCGAGGTGCGCCGGCTGGTGCGCCGCGCGGCCGCCCGCGCGGACGTCGTGATCGTACTCTTCCACGCGGGCGCCGAGGGCGCCGACAGGACGCACGTCCCGCGCGGCCACGAGCACGCGTTCGGCGAGGACCGCGGTGACGTGCGCGCGTTCGCGCGGGTCGCGATCCGCGCGGGCGCCGACGTCGTGCTCGGCTCCGGGCCGCACGTGCTGCGCGGGCTCGAGCTCTACCGCGGGCGGCTTGTCGCCTACTCGCTCGGCAACCTCACGGGCTGGCACAACTTCGCGACCGGGGGCGTGCTCTCCCTGAGCGCGCTGCTCACGCTGGACCTCTCGCCGACCGGTCGCTTCCGCCGCGGCGAGATCACGTCGTTGCGGCTCGACGGCACCGGTGTGCCGCACCGCGACGGCGGCGAGGCGGCCGCGCGTCTGATCCGCCGCCTCTCGTACACCGACTTCGGCGGGCGCCTGCAGTTCCTCCGGCTCGGGACCGCCCACGAGGGCGACGGCGGGCTCGCGAGGTGATTGTCTGGTTCGCTGTGGGGTGTGCGCGCGATGGTGATCACCTGGGCGCCCGGCGGGAACCTGCCGCCGTTGCTGGCCGTGGCGTCGCTGCTCGGCCGGCGCGGCTATGAGGTGGTGGTCCTGGCGTCGGGGGCGACGCGCGACGCCGCTCGACAGCTCGGCTTCGAGGTCACCGGCTACCGGCGCAGCCCTGACCCCGACGTCGACGTGGCCTTCGAGGCCCAGGCGCAACCGGTGATGGCGCGCCTGGCCGGCGCCGAGATCGCCGACGACGCGCGCGACGCGTTGACCGAGGTGCAGCCCGACGTGGCGATCGTCGATTGCATGGTGCCGGCCGCGATCGCCGCAGCCCGGGCGAGCGGCACGCCGACCGTGTCGGTCGTGCATTTCCTCTACGGGCTTGCGCGGACGCAGATGCTGCGCGCCGGAGGCGGCTGGACGACAGATCTGCGGAGCCTCGCGGCGACCCACCGGCGGCTGGGGCTCGCTCCCCCGGACGACGGCGTCGGCGCGTGGGAGGCGGCCGAGCTGCTGCTGGTCACCGCGCCGCGGTGGCTCGACGTCGACTGCGACGCTCCGGCGAACGTGCTGTACGCGGGACCGCTCGGGGTCGCTGCGGGCCCGCGGCCGACGGACGGCGAGCGGCCGCGCGTGCTGCTGACCTTCAGCACGACGGTGATGGACGGTCAGGTGGCGTTGATCGAGCGGGCGTGCGAGGCGGTCGCCGGCCTGGAGGACGTCGAGCCCGTCCTGACGCTCGGCCCCGCGATCGCGCGCGACGCCGTCCGGATCCCCGATGGCGTGACGGTGATGGGTGTCGCCGACCACGATCGTCTGATGCCCGGCGCCGGCGCGGTCATCGGCCACGGCGGGCTGGGGACGGTGCTCCGGGCGCTCGCCCACGGCGTGCCGCAGCTCGTGCTGCCGCTGGGTCGCGACCAGACGTTCAACGCCGGGCGCGTCGAGCAGCTCGGCGCCGGGCTCCGGCTCCCGGCGGACGCCGGACCGCAACGTATCCGGCGGGCGTTGGATGCCCTCCTCGGTGACGAGCGGTACCAGGAGGCCGCCACGCACGCTGCCCGCCGCATCGCGGCCGACGAACCCGACCGGGCCGCGGCCGAGGCGCTCGAACGCTTCCGCGGTGGCTGACTCGAGGAGATGGCGGGGGCAGGATTCGAACCTGCGAAGGACGAGCCACGCGGTTTACAGCCGCGCCCCTTTGACCGCTCGGGAACCCCGCCCGAGAGGGTCTGAGCTTAGCGTCTGATCCCGGGGTCCAGCGCGGTGCGGCGGGCGCTCGCGCC
>DATDKF010000464.1:0-7057 GCA_036520135.1 Solirubrobacteraceae bacterium | reverse complement strand
GCGACCGCGAACCGCTCGTGCTCGGCCAGGACGCCCACCACGAGCGGACCCAGGATCGCCCCGGTGAAGAGCCCGGCCATCAGCACTCCGACGGCCCACGCCGGGGCGCCTGGGCTGCGCTGGACAACGGCGAGCGTGAGCCCGCCGGGCCACGCCCAGCCGGCGCTGCCGGCGAGCAGCGCGGCGATCACGATCAGCGCCGGCTCGCCGGCGATCAGCAGCAGGTAGCCGCCGATGCTCAGCGCGAGCATCCGGGCCACCGGCCGCAGCGGCTCCTGCCCGCGCCGGTCGGCGAGCAGGCCGACGCCGATGCGGCTCACCGTGGCGGCGAGGCTGACCGCCCCGAGCAGCAGCCCGGCCGCGGCCTGGCTCATGCCGCTGCGCTCGGCGTAGAGGATCAGGAACGAGATGAAGCCGACGCCGGCGGCGCTCGCCAATGCGGCGGCGACCGCGAGCGCGTGCACCGAGGTCAGCCCGCGCGGGCGGTCGGCTGCCGCGACGCGCACGGCCGCCCCGCTCGGCGCCAGCGCCGCGGCGGTGAGCGTCAGCGCGGCGACGGCGAGGAACGCCCAGCGCCAGCCGAACGGGATCGCCACGAGCGGCAGCGCGAGCCCGGCGAGCAGCGAGGCGAGCGTGGCGCCGGACTGCTGGGCGCCGAACGCGAGCCCCTGGCGATGGACCGCGACCTCGCGCTTGAGCAGCGCGGCCACGGACGGCCCGCCGAACGCGTTCGCCAGGCCGCCGACGACGAGCAGCGCGGTGAGGCTGAACGCCGACTGCGCGAGCCCGGCGATCGCCAGGCACGACAGCGCGGTCAGCGTCGCGGCGATGCGCATGCCCGCCTGCGGGCCGATCCGCTCGACGAGCCGGCCCGCCGGCGTCGAGGTGAGCGCGCACATGACGTGGAAGATCGCGATCGCCAGCCCGACGCCGGTGTCCCCGAGCGCGAAGTCGTCGGGGATCCGCGACGCCAGACTCGCGGTCAGGAAGGCCGGCAGGACGCCGGAGATCATCAGGCCCGGACCCGCCACGAGCGCGCGGCGGGCGCGGGCCGACAGCGGCGCGGGCATCAGGCGGCGGCGAGCTGGGGCTGCGACCGCAGCGCGGCCGCGAGCGTGTGGACCTCGTGCGCGAAGCCCGTGAACTCGGCGGTCGTGAGCGCCTGGGCGCCGTCGCAGAGCGCGCTCGCCGGGTCGGGGTGGACCTCGACGATCAGCCCGTCGGCGCCGGCCGCGACCGCGGCGAGGCTCAGCGGACGCACAAGCTCGCGCCGGCCGGCGGCGTGGCTCGGGTCGGCGATCACCGGCAGGTCGGTGCGCTCCTTGAGCACCGGGACGGCCGCCACGTCGAGTGTGAAGCGGGTCGCGTGTTCGAACGTGCGGATCCCGCGCTCGCAGAGCGTCACGTCCTCGTTGCCCTCGACGAGGATGTACTCGGCCGCGAGCAGCAGGTCGTCGATCGTCGCGGCCGCCCCGCGCTTGAGCAGCGCCGGCCGGCCGGAGCGGCCGACCTCGGTCAGCAGCGCCGCGTTCTGCATGTTGCGGGCGCCGATCTGGATCACGTCGGCCACCTCGAGCACGGCGTCGATGTCGCGGACGTCGACCAGCTCGGTGACGATCGGGAGCCCGGTCGCCGCGCGCGCCTCGGCGAGGATCTCGAGGCCCGCGCGGCCGAGGCCCTGGAAGCTGTGCGGGCTGGTCCGCGGCTTGTAGGCGCCGCCGCGCAGCATCGCGGCGCCGCCGGCGGCGACCGCGTGGGCGGTGGCCAGCGTTTGCTCGTGCGACTCGACCGCGCATGGGCCGGCGATCAGCGTGAACATCACGCCGCCACCGCGTCGAACAGGGACGCCGGCACGCGCTCGGTCACGACCGCGAGCTCGCGCGAGAAGCTCATGATGCGGTAGGTGCGCTCGAACACCGGGGCGCCTTCTTCGATCTCGAGCGCCTCGGCGTCATCGGGCGTGGCCGTGTCGGCGCGATAGGGGGCGAGCTCGCGGCGGGTCTCCAGCCGGGCCTGGCGCAGGACGGTGCCGATCGGCTCGTCGCCGTCGAGCAGCGCGTTGCGCGCCGCCGGGGGGAGCCGGTCGACGGCCAGCACGGAGGTCGCGCGCAGGAGCGGGTCGCCGGTCTCGGCGTTGCGCAGGACGGCGGTGCGGTGAAGGGAGCGGGGGCGGATCC
Source organism: Solirubrobacteraceae bacterium (assembly GCA_036520135.1). Classification (GTDB taxonomy): domain Bacteria; phylum Actinomycetota; class Thermoleophilia; order Solirubrobacterales; family Solirubrobacteraceae; genus DASSUW01. The sequence continues at coordinate 4,880 of DATDKF010000464.1, read as the reverse complement.
CGGCGACGGCGCTGGAGACCGTGTCGACGGCGACGGGGGCTCGGAACGACGCCTCCAGGAGCGTGGTGACGCTCCCGTCCGTGGTCAGGAGCATCCGCAGAGGGAGGGAGGGAAGTTGCATGGCGAACAAGACCCCCGCTGCCCGGCGTTTATTCCGCGTCAGGCGTAGCGGAGGAGCCGGTCCTGCGCGGCGTGGTCGCTGACCTTCGCGTCCACGATGTCGGTCCACGCGCGCGCGGACACGAGCTCGAAGCCGGCGCCGAGCACGTAGTCGATCTGCCCCGGCCCCCCGCCCAGGTTCGGCAGCCGCCCGATGACGGCGGCAGCCGGCACGTCGCGCCCGCGCTCACGGCCGAGCGGCACGTTGAAGTCGCCGGTCAGGATCGCGGGAGCGCCGGCCCGCCGGGCGCGGGTGACGACCGCCTGGAGCTGGGGGACCTTGAGGCTGCCGTCGGCCGAGATGTGCGTGGTCAGGATCGTCAGCTCGCGGCCGGCGGCGCGGTCCCGCAGGCGCGCGCTGATCCACATCCGCAGCTCGCCGTACTGGCGCCAGTTGCGCCGCCCGGTGCGGAGGCCGTGGGCGATCCCGCGCAGCTGCGGGAGCACGTAGTAGCCGCTGCGGCGGCCGAGGACCTCGTAGCGGTCGGGGATCACGAGCGCGTTGCCGAGGCCCGGCCGGCGCCGCTGGAGCACGGTCGCGGTGCGCTCCGGCGCGGCGCGGCGCAGCGCGCGCGCCTGGGCGTCACCGACCTCCTGGAGCGCGAGCAGCGGCGCGTCCTCGGCGCCGCCGAACGCCTCCTCGTAGAACGGCAGCCGCAGGAAGTCCTCCTGCCGGGTCGTGATCCGCGGGTTCCCCGCCGCCGTGTTGAACGTGATGACGCGGACGTCCGCCGCCATCAGGCGGAGACTACGGCGGCCAGCGCCTCCGCGAGCGTCTCGGTCGTCGAGCCGTCGGCCGCGCCGTGCAGCGGGTTGTGCTCGGTGACGGTCAGGGCCGCGACGCGGGGGTCCGCGAGCAGCGTCTCGAGGACCGCGCGGGCGGCGGCGAACGGCATGCCGATGTTGTGCCCGGTGTTCTCGGACAGCGGGAGGTCGACGAAGTCGACGACGTCGACGTCGAAGTGCACGAGCAGGCGGTTGTGGCCGAGCGCGGCGAGCGCGTTCGCGGCGGCGGCGCGCGGGTCGGCGAGCGCGTCGGCCATCGGGATCGTGCGCAGTCGTTCGCTCGCCCGCCGCTCGGCCGCGGTCATGTGCTCGGGGTCGGCGGCGAGCAGCACGAGGTCGTCCGGCGCGAGCCGCGCGACGGCGGCCACGTCCGGGTGCGCGCCGTCGAGCCCGAGCATGTGGGCGACGCCCATCCAGTCGAGCGTCCCGCCCGGGATCGTCGCGGGCGTGTTGAGGTCGGGATGCATGTCGAAGTACACGAGCCCCGCCGGCGCGGCGGCGGCGACGACGCCGAGCTCGACCGTGCAGTCGCCGCCGAGCACGAGCGCGCGCCGGCCGTCGCGCAGCGCCCGGTCCACCCGCTCGGCCACCTCGCGAGCGGAGGCGACGACGCCGGCGGCGTTCTGCGCGCGGCGATGCTCGCGGTCCGGCGCCCAGCGCCGCAGCGTCGTGTCGCCGAGGTCGACCGCGCCGGGGAGGCGCTCGACGATCCCGGCCGTACGCAGCGCAGCCGGCGCCTGTTCCTGCCCGGGGGCGTGTGCGCCCATGCTCGTCGGCGCTCCGATCACCGCGACGTCCGTCACTAGCGTCAAGCGTACACCGGTTACTCAGGCGTTGCGGTGCGCTTTATCTGCGAGCCGTACTCTCGCGGGCGTCTCGGCGGATCGGAAAGGACGGGAGATGTTCGAGCGTTTGAAGGGGCTGGGCAGGCAGGACCCTGAACGTACGGCAACTCGCGAACAGCGCCGCACCGACCGCGCCGCACGCCGCACCGAGCGCAAGCAGGTCAAGCTCGAGCGCAGCGCCGCGGATCTCGACGCCGAGGCCCGGCATTACGCGAGCCTCCACCAGGGCAACATCGGGGGAGGCAACATGAACGGCCCCGGCAGCTAGGTCAGCTCTGGTGCTGGCCGGCCCAGGCCATCAGCGCGAAGAGCACGGCGGCGCCGACGGCGATCGCGGGGCCAGCGATGTCTTGAAGTACTTCCACGCAACCGAGTGTCGCGCAGTCAACCCAAGCGACCGTGAACGCCGCCTCAAGAGGAGCTGAAGATGACGAGCAAGACCGATTTCAGCGAAGACGAGTGGACGCGGCTCAAGCGCGCGCCGTTCGTCGCGGGGATGGCGATCTCGCTGGCCGATCCGGGCGGGCCGATCGAGGTCGTCAAGGAAACTGCGGCGACGCTCAAGACCGTGCGCGACGCCGGCGAGTCCGGCGGCCGCGGGGAGCTGGTCGACGCGGTCGCGCAGGAGGTCGTCGGCGAGGCGCGCGAGCGCAAGAATCCGCTCCACGACTTCAAGCCCAAGGGCGCGCTCGCCGGGCAGCAGATTCTCGAGGAGCTCACCGAGGTCAACCGCATCGTGTCGGCGAAGGCCGCCCCGGAGGAGGCGGACGCCTATCGCGACTGGCTCCGGGCGGCCGCTCAGGAGGCCGCGAACGCGGCCAAGGAGGGCGGGTTCATGGGCTTCCGCGCCGAGCGCGTGAGCGAGGGCGAGCAGCGGATGCTCGACAAGCTCGGCGAGGTGCTCGTCCCGCCGGCCTGACCATCGCTGCGTGGAATGAACGGCGAGTCGGGCGCGTCTGGTCTCGCATGCCCAGACTTCGCCCGACCGTCCGACAACTGCAGCCGCTCCGCCGCTCGCGACGGCATCGCTGAGTCGCCGGCGCATAGGCTTCGCGCGTGAGTCGCTACGGCAAGCGCGCGGACATGGTGGTCCACGAGGCGGAGCCGTTCAACGCCGAGACCGGGCTCGCCGCGCTGGCCGAAGGCCCGCTGACCGCGACCGACGCGTTCTACGTGCGCGGGCACGGCACGGTGCCGGAGATCGACCCCGAGCGCTGGCGCCTGCGCGTGCACGGCCTCGTCGAGCGTGAGCTCAACCTGTCGCTCGCCACGCTGCGCGAAGCGCTGCCCGAGCGCGAGGTGACCGCGACGCTGCAGTGCGCCGGCAACCGGCGCGCAGGGCTGATCGCGATCCGCGACATCCCGGGCGAGGCGCCGTGGGGCCCGGGCGCGACCGGCACCGCGACGTGGGCGGGCGCCGCGCTCGCCGACGTGCTCGCGCTCGCCCGGCCGCACGCCGGCGCCGCGCATGTGGGCTTCGACGGCGCGGACGTCTGCCACGAGGCGACGCCCGTCCAGCGGTTCGGCGGCTCGATCCCGCTCGACAAGGGCTGCCGCCCCGAGGTCCTGCTCGCGTGGGCCATGAACGGCGAGCCGCTGCTGCCGGTGCACGGCGCGCCGCTGCGCGTCGTGGTGCCCGGCTACATCGGCGCACGCAGCGTCAAGTGGCTCGAGCGGATCGAGGTCCGGTCGGCGCCGTGGGACGGCTACTTCCAGCACGTCGCCTACCGGTTGCTGCCCGAGGACGGCGCGCCGGGCCCGGGCGAGGGGATGCCGCTCGGCCTCGCCGCGCTCAACGCCGACGTGCTGGCACCGGCGGACGGCGACGCGGTCAGGGCCGGCGCGGTCGAGGTGCGCGGCTACGCGTTCGCGGGCGGCGAGCGCCACGTCGCGCGCGTCGACGTCTCGCCCGACGGCGGCGCGCGCTGGACGCAGGCGGAGCTGCTCGACGACCTCGGACCGTGGGCCTGGCGCCAGTGGCGGATCACGCTCGACCTCGCGCCGGGCGAGCACGAGATCGTCGTCCGCGCCTGGGACTCCTCCGCGGCCACCCAGCCGGAGGACGAGGCCGCGCTGTGGAACCCGAAGGGCTACGTCAACAACGCCCGCCCGCGGATCCGCGTGCACGCTCGAACCTAAAGAGGGACAGTCCCTCTTTAGGTTCGCAGGACGCGATGGCTGAGGAACGCGCCCGCGGCCCGCGCCTCGTCGTTGTGGAACCGATGCACCTGTCGTACGACGTCGGTACGTCACCGGACTCATCGGAGAAAGCGCGCGACGTCCTCGGCCTCGCGGCGCAGGGCAGCCGTGAGGGTGCGCGAGAGGGGCGCGAACGGGTCGAGCGCGACGCTCCCTCGCCCGGCTGTCCAGGTCGCGACCGCTCGGCCGTCGGCGATCGCCGTGGCGCGGACGATGCCGCCGCCCGGGTGCACCCGGCGGGCGTGCGCGGGATCCACCGCGAACGACCGATCCCTCCAGCCGAGCAGGTAGGGGTCGAACGCGGGCAGCAGGCATGGCGGGACGCGGGCGGCCGGCGCGGTGCGGCCGGCGAGGTCGACGAGCCCGGGGCCCGCCGGCTCGAGCTCGCCCGTGATCGCCGCGAGGCCGGCGCGCGCGTCGCGCACGCCCAGCCCCGACCAGGCCGCCAGGTCGGCCGCGCTCGCCGGGCCGTGGCCGCGCAGGTACCGGCGAGCGAGCTCGGCGAGCGCCGTGTCGCGGTCCGGCGGCGGCCCGCTCGGGCCGAGCCAGTCGCGCGTGAGCGCGAACGCGTGCTCGCCGTCGTGGATCGGGCCCAGCACGATCGTCCCGCGGCCGGCGGCGCGGGCGAGCAGGTGCGGCACCGCTTGTCCCTCGGCGGGCAACCCGGCATCGCGCAGCCGATCGGTGAGCCGAGCGCGCGGGAGCGGCCCGTCGTCGGCGAGCGCGCGCTCGATCACGTCCACTGCCCGCTCGGCGACGGCCTCGGTCACGCCGAGCTGCCCGAGCCGCCGCCGGCCCGTGGCCGCATTCTGGCCCGCGGTGAGCGCGTGCAGCCAGCCGTGATCCTCGCGCGCGACGAGGTGGAGCGTGCCGCGCATGAGCCACGCGACG
>DATDKF010000463.1:0-7250 GCA_036520135.1 Solirubrobacteraceae bacterium | reverse complement strand
CCCGACCCGCCGGTGTCGCCCGGCGGCGTGTAGGGATTCGGCGGGCGGCTGAACCGGCGGCCCGTCCTTCACCCTCCCGGACCGATAGCGCTCATACGCGGCGCGTCGTGATCGTGCAGCGACCCTCGCGCGACGCGGATGAACTCGCGCACCGCGGGCGCGGGGTTGCGGCGGCGCCACACGAGCACGGTCTCGGCCGCCGGCATGTCGCTGATCGGGACGTAGCGCACGTTCGGGTGTCCGTAGTGGGAGGCGAACGAGCTGACCGTCGGGTGGACGATCTTCCCGCGCGCGACCGTCACGATCAGCTCGCCGATGTCCCCGATCCCAAGCCGCAGCCGTCGGATCGGCCGCCCGCCCGGCGTCTCGCCAGGGATGAAGGCGTCGCCGATCCTGGGGATCAGCGCATCGGCCCAGCCGACGTCGTAGCCGGCGATGTCCTCGATGGAGACGGCGGCGCGGCTGGCCAATGGGTGATCGCGCGCGACGGCGAGCACGCGCGGCTCGCGGTCGACGATCGGGCCGACGACGAGATCCGGCTCGTCGAAGGGAAGTCGCGTGAGCATGAGGTCGATCGCCCCGCGCCGCAGCGAATCGAACCGATCGCCGAACGACAGCTCGACGACCTGCACGGCGCACCGCTCGTGGGCGGCTTCGAACGCATCGATGACGCCGAGCAGGCGCGCCCCGACCGCCGCCGCGTTGTGCGCCCCGAGCCGCAGCTCGCCCGCGATCGCGAGCCCGACCTCGTGCGTCTGTCGAAGCGCCGCGACGAGCCCGCCGTAGGCGCCGCTGATCTCCTCGCGGAACCGCTCGCCGGCCGGCGAGAGCGTGACGCGCCGGCTCGTGCGATGGACGAGCTCGAGGCCGAGCTTGTGCTCGAGGCTGCGGAGGCTCTGGCTCACGCGCGACTGCGTGAGACCGAGCCGATCGGCGGTGCGGCGGAAGTGGAGCTCTTCCGCCAGGGCAAGGAACACCCGGATCTCGCGCAGCTCGACCGTCTCCCACATCGAGAAGCGACACTACTCGCTCCGTTGCGAGATCGGCAGTTGATCGCGGCATCGGCGGCACGGATCCTGGGGCCATGTCTACATCAGTGCTCTACATGTGACGCGCTCGACGACGGCACCCGCCTCTACGCCGTCGCGGGCGGGTCCATGCGCTAGCCGCGGAACCTGGTCGGCCATGACCCGAATGCCGTGACCAACCTCCGTTTCCGCACCACCTACGAGAACTGACCCCCCGAGTATCGAAGGAGCACCAGCCATGTCACTCGCCCGCGTCCACAACTTCTCCATCTCACTCGACGGCTTCGGCACCGGTGAGGGCCAAAGCGCCGCCGCACACTTCGGTCACGCCGGCGAGAGGCTGCACGAATGGATGTTCGCCACCCGGTGGTGGCGCGGGCTCGACGAGCCAGGTGGTAGCGGCGGCATCGACGACGCCTTCGCACAGCTGTTCGATCCTGGGATCGGCGCCGAGATCATGGGTGCCGGAAAGTTCGGCCATCCCGGATGGCACGAGGACCCGGAGTGGAAGGGCGCGTGGGGTCCCAACCCGCCGTTCCACACACCGGTCTTCGTCCTCACCCATCACCCGCGCCCGTCGATCGAGATGGAGGGCGGCACGACGTTTCACTTCATCGACGCATCGCCTGCCGAGGCGCTCGAGACAGCCCGCGAGGCCGCGGACGGCCAGGACGTACGCATCGGCGGAGGTCCCACCATGATCCGCGACTTCCTGGCTGCCGGGCTCGTCGACCACATGCACACGGTGGTGGTCCCGATCCTGCTCGGCCGAGGCATACGCCTCTGGGACGGACTGGAGGGCCTCGAGAAGGACTACGAGGTCGAGGCCACCTCCTCGCCCAGCGGAGTCACGCATGTGACATTCACCCGTGCGGGTGTCTGAACCGCCTCGGTCGATAACCCTGGGCGCGGGGTCTGCGGCAGTTCGTCGAGAACGCAGCAGCGCCCGCCGGGGAGGGCGGGCGCTGCGGACGGCGTAGGTGTTGGTCGGAGATCAGGCGGCGGCCGGCGCCACCTGCGGCTCGTGCTCGAACTTCGGCAGCCAGTGCAGGCCCGTGGGCAGGTACCAGTTGCGCTTGCCGAGGAGCTTCATCGTGGCGGGCAGCAGCACCGCTCGGACGATGGTGGCGTCGATCAGGATGGCGGCGGCGAGGCCGACGCCGAGCTGCTTCATGTCCTGGCTGGAGCCGGTGGCGAAGGCGCCGAACGTGACGACCATGACGGCGGCGGCGCTGGTGATGACGCCCGCGGTGCTCTTGATGCCCTGGGCGACCGCGTTGTCCGTGGACATGCCGCGGTCGACCAGCTCACGGATGCGGCTGATGACGAACACGTGGTAGTCCATCGACAGGCCGAAGAGGACCACGAACAGGAACAGCGGCAGCCAGGGTGTGATGCCGCCGACCGAGGTGAACCCGAGTGCCTTCTCGCCGTGGCCGTCCTGGAAGACCCAGGTCAGCAGGCCGTAGGCGGAGCCGACCGAGAGCAGGTTCAGGACGATCGCCTTGATCGGCACCACGATCGAGCGGAACGTGACCAGCAGGAGGATGAACGCCAGGCTGAGCACGAACAGGAACACGATCGGCAGGTGCGACTTCATCGTGTCGAGGAAGTCCTTCGAGGTGGCGGTCATGCCCGTCACGGCGACCTCGGCGTTGCCGAGCTTGCCGACGGTGGCCGGGACGACCTCGTCACGCAGCACCTCGATCGAGCGATCGGACGCGGCGTCGGTGCCCTTGCCCTTGACGGCGAGGTTGACGACGGCGACGGTCTTGTCGGGATTGACGTCGACGCTCGAGGGCTCCGTCAGCTCGCCGGTGGCGATCGCCTGGTCGTGCAGCTGCGTGATCGCCTTCTGGACCGCGGGCGCGGTGACGTCCTGGGCCTTGACGACCACGGAGGCCGGGACGCTGCCGCCCGGGAACGCGGCGTCGATGCGGTCGAGCGTCTGCAGGATCGGCGTACCGCTGCGCGACATGCCGTCGGTGCCGGGGTCCTTGAACTGCATGCCGAGCGCGGGGAGCGAGAGCGCGACGAGCAGGCCGCCGGCGACGACCACCGACACGACCGGGCGCTTGAGGACGCGGGTCAGGATCGCGTTCCACATGCGGGACTCGCCGCCGTTCTTGTGGCGCCGCTTGGCGACGTAGGGCACGCGGCCCTTCTCCAGCCAGCCCTTCTGGCCCAGGTAGGACAGGACGGCGGGCAGGAACGTGAGCGACCCGAGCATCGCCACGCCGACGACGAGCATCGTGCCGATGCCGAAGGATGAGAAGATCGGGTTGCCGGAGAAGAACATGCCGGCCATGGCCGCCATGACCGTGAAGCCGGAGATCAGCACCGCGCGACCCGAGGTGGCGGCGGCGATGTCGAGCGCGTCGGCGGACGAGCGGCCGTTGTCGCGCTCCTCCATCATCCGGCGCATATAGAACATCGCGTAGTCGACGCCCACGGCCAGGCCGATCAGCATCGTCACCTGCGAGACGGCCGCGTGCAGCGGCATGAGCTGGCTGACCGGCCCAAGCAGCCCGGTGGTAGCCACGAAGGCCGAGACGCCCAGGAACAGCGGGACGCCGGCGGCGACGACGGCGCCGAACGCGATCAGCAGGATCAGCAGCGTGCCGCCCATCGAGAACTGCATCTCCTTGGCCTCGTCAGCGCGCTCCTGAGGACCGAGGGCCTTCTGCTGTGAGGCGTCCCCGTGCTCCTCGACGCGCAGCTCGGGATAAGCCTTCTGGACCGCGGCGACGGCAGCCAGCGGAGCGTCGGCGACCGTCTCGAGCTTCTCGAGGTCAGCCTTGGTATCGGTCTTGGCGGGAATCGCGAACGTCACCAGGACGGAGCGGCCGTCCTTAGAGACGGTGTTCGCGCGGTCCTTGGGGTTGAGCGGGCTCTGGACGTCGGTGATGCCGTTGATCTGCCCGAGGCGACCGACGACGTCCTTCACCGCCGCGGTGACCTCAGGATCGTCGGACTTGATCGAGCCCTTGCCCTGGATGAGCACGCGCTCGCCCGCCTGCTGCGGGAAGCCAGCGTCGTCGACGATCATCGCGCCGCGCTTGGAGTCGCCGTTACCCGAGGCCGAGTCCTTGAGGTTCTGCTGACCGACCTTGCCGCCGATCAGTGTGGCGAGTACGACGAACACGATCCAGCCGATCACGGCCGTCTTGCGGTGCGTCGCGCTCCAACGTCCAGCGCGGGCCGCCAGGTTCTTGGGCTGCAAGTCTGTATCTCCAGTGGGGTAGTTGAGCACTGGGCAGAACGGTCCCAGCTGCGATACGCCGTGACAGGGCGGTCTTCAGGCGTCCTGAGCGCGGCAAGCCGTCTCGTCCGTGCGGGAGCTGGCGCCCACCCCGCTGGGGCTGCCCGCACTGCCGCGGTGAGGGTTCCTACGCCCGCAGGTACGTGAGAAGCGCCAGCACGCGCCGGAGCCCGGCGGCGGCCGACGACAGCACGAGCTCGGTGAAGACGCACGACACGTCCGAGAACGACACATTCCCAGACGTGACCGGCACTCCTGCTCCGATCGGCAAGCAGGCAAGTCGGCCCACGCCGGTGGCGTCTCTTTGCTGCTGTAAATTCGCCGCGGCCTAGGTTCCCGGTGCTGGTCAGTCTAGGCGGCGCTCACCTCCTGGTCGGTGGTTGGTTGGCTTCCTGCGTGTCTTATTCGGCGCAGGTGTTGGTGTTCGAGTTGGCTGAAGCGGACGCCGTTCTTGGCGTGGGGTGATGGAGAGGTCCAGGACGGCCCAGACGAGCGTGAGGCAGCTGGTCTCGCCGGGGAAGCGGCCGATCACCTTGGTGCGGCGTTTGACCTCGGCGAGCGAGCGTTCGAGCAGGTTGGTGCTCCGCCACCGGCGGCGGTGTCGGGTCGGGTAGCGCAGGTGCACGACGAGCGCGTGGAGGTCGTCGGCGAGGCATTTGGCGGCGGCGGTGTAGCCGGCACCGTCGAGCTCGTCGACCAGGGCCTTGAGGCGCTGCTTTCCGTTGCGCTCGTCGGTGGCGTCGTCGAGCGCCTGCCAGTAGGCCGCCCGGACGCGTTCGCGTTCCCGCTCGGGCAGTTTGGCGAGCAGGTTGCGCACGCGGTGAACACAGCAGTGCTGGCGGTCTGAGGCGGGCCAGCACTGCTCGATGGCCTTGATCAGCCCGGGCGCGCCGTCGGCGACGACCAGCAGTGGCGCGCCGAGCCCGCGGGCGATCAGATCCCTGCCGAGCTCAAGCCAGTCCTCGTGTGATTCGCGCATCCCGAGCATCACCGCCAAAAGCACCCGCTCGCCCTGCTCGGTGAAGCCCCAGGCGACCAGCACCCCCTCCTTGGGCCCGTCCGGGCGCACCGAGAGAAAGACCGCGTCCAAGAACAGCGCCGCCACCTGATTGAACCGCCCCGGGATTTTTGGAGGCTTGACCTCTTGAGAGGATCAGAGCCACATGCCAAGGAAACCGCCGTATCCGCGTGAGGTCCGTGAGCGGGCCGTCGGGATGGTGGTTGAGCACCAGCAGGAGTACAAGTCGCAGTGGGCGGCGATCAGGTCGATCGCTGAGAAGTTCGGGATGACGACTGAGACGCTGCGGTCGTGGGTGCGCCAGGCCGAGATCGACGGCGGCAAGCGACCGGGCGTGTCGTCGGCCGAGGCCGAGCGGATCAAGGACCTTGAGCGTGAGAACCGTGAGTTGCGTCGGGCGAACGAGATCCTCAAGGCGGCGTCGGCTTTCTTCGCGTCAGTGCCAGAGTGAGGCTTGTGCCCGGCGGGTTGGCTCATTTTTTCGCTGCCCGGCCGGTTCGGTCGTGGCGCGTTCCCTGTCGTGCCGTCCGTCGGGTGCCGCAGAAGCGACCGGGCGTGACTTCATAGGAGCCTGGTTCAGTCTCTCGACTGAGGCGCAGGCATCCCGCAGCGTCGAAGAGCTCGCGCGGGCAAGCGGGCAGTCGACCGCCAATACGTCGCAGCACCTCCAGGCGCTGCATGCGGCCGCGATGGTCACCCGCCCGCGCGAGGGCACGCGGGTCCGATACGAGCTCGCCGGCGACGAGGCGCTGCGGCTGTGGCTGGCGCTGCGTGACGCGTCGGCGGCGCGGCTGGCCGAGGTCGAGCCCGCGTCGCGCGAGTACCTCGGCGACGACGTGGACACGATCGGCCGCGAGGATTTGCTCGAGCGGCTGGCGCACGGCGACGTCGTCCTCGTCGATGTGCGTCCGGAGGAGGAGTACGAGGCCGGTCATATCGAGGGCGCGCGATCGATTCCGCTCGCCGAGCTCGAGCGCCGGCTCGCCGAGCTTCCGTCCGACGCGGAGGTCGTGGCCTGCTGCCGCGAGCCGTTCTGCGCGTACGCCCACGAGGCCGTCAGGCGGCTTCGCGCCGAAGGCCGCAGTGCACGGAGGCTCGCCGAGGGCTGGCCCGAGTGGCGGCTCGCGCACCAGCCCGGCACAAGTCGAGCAGCATGAGGAGGACGTAGAGATGCGTGCAATCGAGTGTCCGTGCGGCCATCATCTCGAGGGCGGCGACGATGAGGAGCTGTTTCGTCTCGCCCGCGCGCCCGCGCCGGGCCTGATCTCCGCGCGGTGGGTTCACCGCGGTCGAGATGTTCGCGAGTGTCCCGACACCACGTCGTGAGCCGCTTCGAGCTCGCGCAGCCGACGACGGCCCTCCGTGATCCGCCGATTGACCGCGGTGTACGTGATGCCCAGCAGCGCGGCGATCTCGTGGTAGCGGAATCCGAGCGCCTTCAGGTAAAGGGCCTGGCGATCTTGCGCCCTGATCATCCGCATATCGCCGAGCCGACGTGCGTGTAGCGCCACGGTTACGTCGCGCAGCACGTCGAGCGGGATGCGCGTGATGGCCAGCGTTGCCTGCTGCATCCACTCGCCGGCCTCGAGTGCCGTCGACCTCGACCGCGCCTTGCCCGGCCAGCCGTCCGGTGCCGCGCAGGACGCCGATCCCCGATCGCTGAGCTAGCGCGGCGCCCGCGGCGTCGGAGTAGTTGGAGACATGAAGTCGCGCCAGGCAGCGCGGCCGCGACGTCGACGTCGGCGGTGGCCGCCGCGTCGCGCGCGCCGTCGACCACTTCGCCCGGGCGCGGAAGTGTTTTGGACGGGATGCACGCCCAGTAAGAGCACTCGCCGCCGACCAACTCGCGCTCGACAACCGCCACACGCAGGCCGCCTTCGGCCAGCGCCCCGGCACGGTGCGCCCCTGGCCCTTCGGCCAGTAGGCGCGCGCGCCGACCCCG
>DATDKF010000462.1:0-14413 GCA_036520135.1 Solirubrobacteraceae bacterium | reverse complement strand
GAGGCGACCGGTCACCGGCTCACGCCGGCGCTCGACGCCGAGCAGCTGGCTGACCACCCCGCGACTGGGCTCTCGCTGCAGGACGCCGAGGCGTTCTGCGCGTGGGCGGCCGCCGAGCTCGGCCGGCCCGTCCGCCTTCCCACCGGCGACGAGTGGGAGGCGGCGGCCCGCGGCGGCGACGGCCGGCCGTACCCGTGGGGCGAGACGTTCGACCCCGAGCGCTGCGCGTGCGCGGACTCCGGCTGGGGCTGGACCGTCCCGGTCGCCGCGCACCCGGCGGGCGCCGGGCCGTTCGGCGCCGAGCAGCAGGCCGGCAACGTCTGGGAGTGGGTCGCGGACCGCGACGCCGACGGCTGGGGCGTCGTGCGCGGCGGCAGCTACCTCGACACCGCGTGGGGCCTGCGCGCCTCGCGCGTCCAGCCCGCGGATCCCGCGCGGGCGACGAATACGACGGGGTTCAGGATCGTCGTCGAAGGAGGAGCGTGAATGACGAGGGATGTTGTGATGGACGCGCTGCGGGAGGTCTACGACCCCTGCTGCGCAGACCGCGGGATCTCGATCGTCGACATGGGCGTCGTGGAGGACGTCCGTGTCGACGGCTCGCACGTGGACGTCGATCTCGTGCTCACGACGGGCTGGTGCCCGTTCGTGGTGTCGATGTCGACCGCCATCCCGGAGGCCCTGCAGGCGATCGACGGCGTCGACAGCGTCGACGTTAAGGTCGTCTGGGATCCGGTGTGGACGATGGATCGCTTGTCGGAGTCGGCGCGCGCGAAGCTCGCGATGCCGCTCGAGCAGCTTGAGCCCTACCGCGCGGTAAGGAGCGCCGCCTGATGGTCGACGCGTTCGTCTTCGATTGTGTGTGCCACATCTTCAACTTCGACAAGAAGAACGCGATCGGCCCGCCCGGCGAGCTGTTCGACGAGCACCTGTACGCGTTCCACCAGCTGCTCACGCGCGAGGGCGAGACGATCCTGTCGCGCGACGAGTTCTTCAAGGAGTGGAGCGTCGACGAGATCTACGACATGGTCATCGAGCGCTCCGACACCGACATGATCGTGGCGCAGCCCCTCCCCCTCACCGACCTGTTCCACGACGGCCTGTCGGCGTGGGAGAAGTGCGCCGAGATGGCCGCGAAGCACCCGGACACGGCGGTGTTCTGGGGCTCGGTGAACCCGCTCGAGGGCAAGAAAGCGCTGGACCTGATGACCCGCCAGGTCGAGGACCACGGCGCCAAGGCGTTCAAGTTCTACAACGTCCGCTACGACTACGGGCAGCCGTTCCCGTGGCGGATGGACGACCCGCGCGTGGCGTTCCCGGTGTTCGAGCACGCGCAGAAGCTCGGCGTCAACCTGATCGGCGTCCACAAAGGCGTGCCGCTCGGCCCGCAGCCGGTCGAGCACACGCGCACGTTCGACATGGACGGCGCCGCGGCCAACTTCCCGGACATCAACTTCGTCATCTTCCACGTCGGGCTGCCCTGGCTGGACGAGGTGCTCTGGCAGCTCGTGCGCTTCCCGAACCTCTACGCGTCGATCGCCGCGACCGTGAACTTCATCGCGCGCCAGCCGCGGGTGTTCGCGGAGATGCTCGGGAAGATGATGTGGTGGTGCGGCGAGGACAAGATCCTCTACGGCGGCGAGGCGCCGATCTGGCATCCGCAGTGGGCGCTCGAGGAGTTCTGGAACTTCGAGCTGCCGGAGGACATCGTCACCGAGCGCGGCTACCCGCAGCTGACGGACCAGGCCAAGCGCAAGATCCTCGGCTTGAACCTGGCCCGTCTGCACGGAATGGACGTGCCGACCTAGCGGTAGACGTCGTCCCAGCGCTTGATGCGCATCGCGAGCAGCTGACCCTCGGCCACGAGGGCCGGGGTCGTCGCGCGATGGACCTGCGCGTCGAACAGCCACCAGCCTCGGCCGAGCACCTCGCGGGCGTCGACGATGCCGCTCGTCTCCTCGTTGATCGTCAGGACCGGCGTCGCGAGGGAGAACAGCGCCGGGTCGAACTGCGCGACCACGCCCAGCTCGCCCGTATGGATCTGGTACGCGACGATGCGTGCGCGCTCGCGGCTGTTGCCGGGGTCCTCTTGGATCATGAGGTTGCCGCGACGGTCGATGTCGAGATTGTCCGGCGAGTTCAGCAGCACCGTGTCCTCCTCGCCGCCGACGCCGTCGAGGAGGAGCGTGAGCGTGCCGCCGCGCTCCGGCCGTTCAATGTCCGCGAACGACAGCCGCCAGAGCCCGCCGGAGTCGCGGTTGCCGCCCTCGGGCCCGCGCCGGCTGACGTCGCCGCCGTCGGTGGTCACGAAGTAGAAGTCCGAGGGGCTGCGCGGGTCCCAGGCTCCGTCCTCGATGCGGCTCAGCGAGAGCCCGTCCGCCGTGGCCTCGGCATTCTGCGCGGCGCCGGACTGATCCCAGTCGACCTCCGAGAGGTCGAAGTCGACCGGCGTGCCCTCGCCATACCTGGCGCGGAACGCGGCATCGCCGCTCACCGTCTCGTCGACGAGATCGATGACGTGGCCAACGCCGTCGGTGAGCCCGGCCCGGTCGAACGGATCGCCGTGCCGCCGCTTGTCGCCAACGTACGCCCGCAGCTGGCCGTCCGCGCTGTCCTCGGTGCCCATCACGAGCGTGGTGTCGGACCGGTTCGCGGCCGGAGCGGCGTTCTCGTAGGCGAACAGGCCCAGGCGCGGCAGCTGCTTCGTCGTGCCGTCCTCGAGCGTGCCGAACGCGCGACCCTCCGTGCCCGTCTCCTCGTTCGGGAGGAAGATCCGGCCGAAGTACCCGCTGCCCGTGCGCGGGTTGTAGAGCCCGCCCCGATCGGTCAGGGTGCCCGAGCAGAAGCGCCCGAACGCGGCACGCTGCGCGACGAAGTCGTCCTGCGGGACGTTCGGCTGCTCGGTGCCGAACGTCCGCGGGTTGTCACCGCCGGGCGACGGGGAGTCCTGGTAGTGCTGCGTGATGTAGTTCCAGTACCGCACGCCCGGCTGGATCAGGTCGGAGCCCTTCTCGACTTCCAGCGTCCGCGAGTCGATCTCCCAGCGCGAGACGAACGCCCCGGGCTGACCGTGGGCGCGCACGATGCCCTGGGTCTCGCCGAGCTCGTGGTTCATGAGCAGCGTGAAGTCGTGGCCGGGACCCTGCATGGCACCGAGCCCGTCCGGAGTGCCGACCATCTCGTAGCCGTTGGAGGCGGCCCCGCCGTCTCCGAGCACACCGTCGACCGTGAGCAGCGACGTGATATCCACGCCGTCGGCGGCCGGGAGGACGTATGGGTCGATCGGCGTGCTCGGTCCCCGGCCGGTCGAGGCCGCGACAGGCGCGGCCAGCGTCACGCCGACCGCAGCAGCGGCGAGCGTGACCTTGAGGCTTCGTTCGAAGCGCATGACTCTCCTCTCGCCCGAGGCGCCGCGATCGGCGCTCGTGTGCGGGCAAAACGGAGTGTCGGGCCGGGCGCCGGCGGCCGGTACCCCCCATCAGGGGGAGCGGCGTGACCCGGACGCCTAGTGCAGGGACGCCATGTCGTCGGCTTCGTGCATCAGGAAGCCGGCGGCGTCGAGCACGCGGCGGTCGCGCAGGCGCTCGAGGCGCTCCTTGCACGCCGGCTCGATCGCCCAGGCGGCGACGGCCGCCGTGTCCTCGAGTGGGCGCAGGCCGTTCACCTCCGGTTCGTCGTAGGCCTGGCGCAGCCACGCCAGGTCGTCGGCGATGCGGCGCGGGCGCGTGGTCGCCTCGCGCTCCGGATGCCACGGGTCCTGCCCCTGGCGGCGTTCGGGCACGCCCGGCGGGCGCGTGAGCGCGACGCCGAGGGCGTTCAGCCAATCCGGGCTGTTACGAACGAGCTCGAGCATGACGGTCCTCGTTTCCGGTCCGGCGCCGTGTCAAACTCGCGCCGACGCCCATGACCACGCTCAACTACACCTCGACTGCGGCGGATCCTACCCTCGACGAGACGTTCGAGCGCGCGCTCGCGAAGGCCCGCGAAGGCAGGCCGGCGCGGCGCGGCCGTGCCGCCGGCGAGCTCGATCAGCTCGCACACGGCGTCGGCGGTCGAGCGCAGGTCGCCGTCGTGGGCGGACACCGACGGGATCCGCAGGAAGTCGCGGATCCGCTCGAGGTGCGCGTCGAAGTCGCGGTCGATCGCCTCGTGCGGACTCACGTGACACCGGCCTCGACGATGTCGAGCGTCTTGTTGGTGGCGTCGAGCCGCGCCGTCACGCCGAGCGGGATCGTCACCTTCGTCTTGCCGTGACCGACCGGGACGTTGGCGATAGCGGGGATGCCGAGCGGCGCGATCAGCTCGTCGAGGATCTCCTCGATCGACAGGCTCGACTCGACGTACTCGGGGATCGTCAGCGGCTTGAGGTTGACGTCGGTGCCGAACACCAGCCCGGCCGCGTTGTCGAGCTTGCCCGCGAGGATCAGGTGGTTGAGGTGCGCGTCGATCATGTACGGCTCCTCGTTGAGGTCCTCGAGCATGAGGATGCAGCCGTCGGTCTCGATCTCGTACGGGGTGCCGAGGCTCGAGGCGACGAGCGTCAGGCAGCCGCCGACTATCGGCGCCTCGGCGACGCCGTCGCTGACCGTGAGCACGTACGGGTCGTCCGGGTCCTCGGGGACGCGGCCGAGCGGCTCGGGCTTGAGCGCGCGGTGGAACGTGTCCTCGGTGATCTGCGTCAGCTCGTCCTTCTTGCGCGTGAAGCGCAGGAACGTAGGGCTGTAGAACGTGGTCCAGCGTCCGTGCTTGGCGAGCGCCAGGTGCAGCGCGGTGATGTCGCTGTAGCCGCAGAAGATGCGCGGCTCGCCCAGGTTGTCCCAGTCGACGTGGGGGTAGAGCCGGGCGGCGCCGTAGCCGCCGTTGAGCGCCAGCACCATGTCGATCCCCGGCTCGGTGAGCGCCCACTGGACGTCGGCCGCGCGCTCGGCGTCGGTGCCGGCGAGGTAGCCGTGGACCTTGCGGTGGTTAGGCCCGAAGACCACCTTGTAGCCCTTGCCCCGGAAGTACTGCGTCGCCTGCTCGATGCCGGAGCGCGTCTGCGGCGGGCTCGACGGGGCGACGACCGCGATCGTCCCGCCGGCGGGCAGCGCGGGCGGCTTGACCGTCATTCGCCCGGCCACGGCGGGACCGGCGGCGCGGACATCACCTCGACGCGGTGGCCGGCCGGGTCGTGGACGAACCAGCGCGGCGCGTCCCAGGCGTTGCTGCCGGCGCGCGGCTCGAACCCGTGCGCCTGCAGCCGCGCGATCGTCTCCTCGTCGGGCTGCACGACCGCCGTGTGCCCCTCGACCGGGACCGCGGGGTCGTCGACCGGCACGAGGTGGATGTGCGTCCCGTCGCGCTCGACCCACGTGAAGCGGTCGCGCAGGATCGGCGGCGCCTCGATCTCCGTGAAGCCGAGCAGCTCCCAGAACGCGACGCAGGCTCGAACCTGGTCGGGCTTCACCTCGAGCGAGACGTGCTGGAGCACGGTGCGAACACTATTCCCCGGCGAACGTCAACTGCCGCATTGAGGGGAGGGCCGCGAGGGGGTGGTTCACGTTTGTGGCCTCTACGGCAACGTTCGTGACGCACCCCCCTCGATCCCGCCTCCCTACGTGCCCGAAGTTCGTCCCTACGCGAGCGACACGAGCGCGATCCCCGTCAAAGCGGCGGCGACGCCGGTGCGCTGGTGCGCCGTCACGCGCTCCTGCAGGACCGCGCGGGCGAGGATCACGGTGGCGAGCGGGTACAGCGAGCCGAGCACGGAGACGAGGCCGGCCATCCCGACGGTCAGCGCGATCGCGAACATCACGTTGGCGCCGATGTCGAGCGCGCCGACGGCGGCGAGCGGGCCGTAGGCGGCGCGCGCGAGCGGCGCCGGGCGCAGCACGACGGCGGCGGCGACGACGACCGCCACCGCGGCGACGCGGCTGAACGAGACGGCCCACAGGGCCCCGGCGTCGGCGGCGCTGTCCATCGCGACGAAGAACAGGCCGAATGCGAGCGCGGCGATGATCGCCAGGCCGACGCCGGCCGCAGTGCGGCGGCCGGGCTCCGTCGAGGCCAGCGCGGCGCCGCTGAGCGCGAGCGCCATGCCCAGCGCCTGCACGACCGTGGGCACCTGCCCGCCGGCCACGCCCACCACCAGCGGCACGATCGCCGCAGTCGCGGACACCGGCGCAACGATCGCCATGGCGCCGACGGCGAGCGCGCGGTAGAAGGCCGCGAAGCCGATCAGCTCGGCGACCCCGGCGGCCGCGGCCCAGGCGACGGCGTGCAGGCCCGGCAGCGGCTCGCCCGCGACGAGCGCCGCAAGCGCTACGAGGACCAGGCCGGTGGCCTGCGAAACGACCAGCACCCAGATGATCGCGAGCTCGCGGCTCTTGATCCCGGCGAGAAAGTCGGAGGCGCCCCAGGCGAGGCTGGCGCCGAGGGCGAGCGCGATCGCGGTCATGGCCGGACCCTTTCGCCGCCCGCTTGACGCGCGATTGACAAACGCTTGGCGTGCCATGATCTGAGGCCATGAGCGACCTCGAGCGTCGATCCGGATCGCGGCTTTCGCGCCGCCAGCGCGAGCAGCGCGCGTACACCCTCGTGATGGCCGGCGGCCTGTTCGGCCTCGTCGCCGTGGTCACCGGCCTGCTCGCGCTCTTCACGAGCTTCGGCTGGGGGATCCCGGTCATCGCCGCGATCGTCGCCGTGGTCTGCATCCTCCTGTTCCGCCGGACCGTCCGCTGATCGCGCGATCGTGCTGGTCGCCGAGGCGATCGGGAGGGCGCTCGCGGCGCACGGCGTCGACGTCGTGTTCGGGCTCCTCGGCAGCGGCAATCTGACCGTCACCAACGCGCTGCGCGACGCCGGCGCGCGGTTCGTCTCCACCCGCCACGAGGGCGGCGCGATCTGCGCGGCCGACGGCTACGGCCGCGTGAGCGGCCGGCTCGCGGCGTGCAGCGTGCACCAGGGACCGGGGCTGACGAACACGATCACCGGCCTCACCGAGGCGGCCAAGAGCCGCACGCCGCTGCTGCTGCTCGCCGCCGACACGCCGTCCGCGGCGCTGCGGTCGAACTTCCGGATCGACCAGGTCGCGCTCGTGGAGGCGGTGGGCGCGGTGGCCGAGCGCGTGCACGGGCCGGAGACCGCGATGGCGGACGTCGCCCGCGCGGTGCGGCGCGCCCGAGTCGAGCGCCGCGCGGTCGTGCTGATGCTGCCGCTCGACGTGCAGGCCGGCGACTGCGACCCGGCGATGCCGCCGCCCGGCCCGGAGCTCGCGCCGGCCCGCCCCGCCGCGGCTGCCGTCGACGCCGCCGCGGCGATCCTGCGCGCGGCGGAGCGGCCCGCGATCATCGCCGGCCGCGGCGCGGTCCTCGCCGGCGCCGGGCCGGCGCTGCGCGCGCTCGCCGAGCGCACCGGCGCGATCCTCGCCACCTCGGCGGTGGCGAACGGGCTGTTCGCCGGCGACCCGTTCGCGGTCGGGATCGCCGGTGGGTTCTCCTCGCCGGTGGCCGCGCGGCTGCTGGGCGAGGCCGACGCCGTCGTCGCCTTCGGCGCGGCGCTCAACCAGTGGACGACCCGCCACGGCACGCTGATCGCGCCCGACGCACACGTGGTGCAGGTCGACCGCGACGAGGAGGCGATCGGCGCGCACCGGCCGGTCGAGCTCGGCGTCCTCGGAGACGCCCGCGCCACCGCCGAGGCGCTGCTCGACGCGCTCGCCGGCCACAGCTCGGACCGCCGCACGCCCGCGCTGGCTGACGAGATCGCCGCCGGCGCCTGGAGCCAGGTGCGATACGAGGAGAGCACCACGCAGCTCGACCCGCGCACGCTGAGCATCGCGCTCGACGACCTGCTGCCCGCCGCGCGCACGGTCGTCGTCGACTCCGGCCACTTCATGGGCTGGCCGTCGATGTACCTGCGCGTGCCGGACGCCGCCGGGTTCGTGTTCCCGCAGGCGTTCCAGTGCGTCGGCCTCGCGCTCGGCAACGCGATCGGCGCCGCGGTCGCGCGGCCCGATCGGCTGACCGTCGCCGCGCTTGGCGACGGCGGCGCGCTGCTCTCCCTGCCCGAGTTCGAGACGCTCGGGCGGCTGCAGCTGCCGATGCTCGTGGTGATCTACGACGACGCCGCGTACGGTGCCGAGGTCCATCACTTCCGGCCGATGGGCCAGGCGGTCGACCTCGCGCAGTTCCCCGACACCGACTTCGTCGGGCTCGCGAGGGCCGCCGGCTGCCACGCCACGACCGAGCTCGAGGACGTGCGCGCGTGGCTCCAGGAGCGCGACGGTCCGATGGTGCTCGACGCGAAGGTCGACCCCGACATCTGCGCGGAGTGGCTCGAGGAGGCCTTCCGCGGCCACTGAGAGGAGAACTGGATGCCCGTGCTCGGAGATCTCGTCGCAGCGCTGGCGGCCGGCGACGTGCGCGTCGTCGACCTCACCCAGCCGCTGAGCGAGCGCACCCCGGTGCTGCAGCTGCCGCCGCCGTTCGCTAACACGCCCGGCCTCAGCCGCACCCAGATCAGCCGCTACGACGACCGCGGACCCGCGTGGGCGTGGGACACGCTGCAGATCGGCGAGCACGTCGGCACCCACTTCGACGCCCCGATCCACTGGATCACCGGCCGCGACGGCGAGGACGTCGCGAGCGTCCCGCCGGCGCGGCTCGTCGGCCCGGCGGTCGTCATCGACAAGTCCGCCGACGCGGCCGAGGACCCCGACTACCTGCTGACCGTCGACGACATCCGCGCGTTCGAAGCCGAACACGGCGCGATCCCGGACGGCGCCTGGCTGCTCTTCCGGACCGGCTGGGACGCCCGCGCGCATGACCAGGACGCGTTCCTCAACGGCGGCCGCACGCCGGGCCCCGACGTCGCGTGCGCGCGCTTCCTCGCGCACGACAGCCTCGTCGCCGGCTTCGGCGTCGAGACGGTCGGGACCGACGCCGGCGCGGCGCACTCGTTCGACCCGGCGTTCCCGGTCCACAGCTTCCTGCTCGGCGCCGGCAAGTACGGCGTCACCCAGCTCGCCAACCTCGCCGAGCTGCCGCCGACGGGAGCGCTGATCGTCGTCGCGCCGCTCAAGCTCGTCGACGGCACCGGCAGCCCGTCGCGCGTGCTCGCGTTCGTTTAAACGGCGGTCCGCAGCGCGAGCGGGCGGTACTCGTCGTGGTCGGCCGCGTGCTCGTATTGGGCGCGCGGGCCGGCTTGGGCGATCGCGTAGAGCGCGTGGACGAGGCGGTCGACGTCGTCGGCCGTCGTGCCGATGCCGATGCTCGCGCGCACCGCTCCGGGGAGCGCCGGGCTGCCGCCGGCCGCCAGCTCGGCGTGCAGGCGGGCGAACGTCGCCTCCGGGATGTTGAGCAGGCGCGACATCAGCGGGTGGGCGCAGAAGCAGCCGTGGCGGACGCCGATCGCGTGCTCGGCGCTGAGCACCGCGGCCAGCAGCGGGTCGCGGTAGCCGTCGAGGTTGAACGCCGCGACGCCGACGCGGTCGGTCGCACCCGGCCACAGCGTGAGCATTCGCAGGCCCGGCACCGTGGCCAGGCCGGCCCACAGGCGGGCGGCGAGCTCGCGCTCGTGCGCCTCGACCGCGTGCATGCCGATCTCGCACAGGCGGCGGCAGGCCGCGGCGAGCGCGACGACGCCGATGACGTTCGGCGAGCCCGCCTCGTAGCGGTCGGGGGCGTCGGCCCAGATCACCTCGTCGAGCGTGACGAGCTTGATCGCGCCGCCGCCGTGCAGCAGCGGCTCGCCGGTGGCCAGGCGGCCGACGAGCGCGCCGGCGCCGAACGGCGCGTAGAGCTTGTGGCCGGAGAAGGCCAGCAGGTCGATGCCCGAGCGGGCCATGTCGATCGCGCGGTGCGGCGCGAGCTGGGCGGCGTCGACGAACAGCTTCGCCCCGTGGCGATGGGCGAGCGCGGCCAGCTCGGCGACCGGCCATACCTCGCCGGTGACGTTCGACGCGCCGGTGACCGCGACGAGGTCGATCCGCTCGGCGCGCAGCGCGCGCTCGGTGGCGTCGAGCAGGCCGGCGGCCGAGCGCGTGAACGGGAGCATCCGCACGTCGTGGCGGCGCCACGGGAGCATGTTGGCGTGGTGCTCGACCGGGCTCGAGAGCACGCGCGTGCCCTGCGGCAGCGCGGCGGCGAGGACGTTGATCGCCTCGGTCGTGTTGCGCACGAACACGACGTCGTCGCCGCGGCGGGCCCCGACGAACCGCGCGACGTCGCCGCGCGCCGACTCGAACGCCTCGGTGGCGACCTGCGACTTGTGGCCGCTGCCGCGGTGGACGCTGCTGTACCACGGGACGAACTCCTGGACCGCCTCCCAGACCTCCGCCATGACCGGGGTGCTCGCCGCGTAGTCGAGGTTGACGTAGCGCTGCGTGCGGCCGTCGAAGCACGGGACCTGCGTATCGGCGCCGACCAGGCGCGGAAGGGGTCGCTCCATGGTCGCGACGTTGCCCCGCCGCGGTTGGCGAAAGATTGGAACGGCCTTGCCGTGTGCTTCGATGCCGCTGTGTCATACAAGTTGCGTCGCGACCGGCTGGGCGACGGCGACGAGACGACCGTCTACGCCGTCGGTCATCCGCTGGCGGCCGTGAAGCCGCGGATCTGCCATTTCCGGCAGCCGCGGCGGCTCGACTGGTGGTGTGCGAAGAACGGCATCGACGAGGCGGTCGTCGGCGGCTTCTACCTGCGCGACCCGTTCCGCCCGCTCGGCGATCTCTGGCTCGAGGGCCGGCCGGTCGAGGGCACGCCGTTCCCACCCGAGTACCGCCCGCTGCGTCCGGCGCTGCACGTGACCGACGGCGAGATCCGGATCGCGCCGCGCGGCGAGCTGCCCGCCGCCCCGGACGGCGACCTGCTGCAGGCCGGCCCGCTGCTCGTCCGCGACGGCCGCGTCGTCTTCGACCGCGACGAGGACCGCGAGGGCTTCAGCGCCGGCTGCGACCAGTTCGACTCGGACATCACGCTCGGCCGCCATCCGCGCGCCGCGGTCGGCGTCGGCGACTCGACGCTGTGGGTGCTCGCGTGCGACGGGCGCCGCAGCCGGGTCGACGCCGGGCTCACGCTCGGCGAGCTCGCCGAGGCGATGCTCGCGCTCGGCTGTCAGACCGCGATGAACCTCGACGGCGGCGGGTCGACGACGCTCGTCCACCGCCGCCACCTGCTCAACCGCCCCTACAGCGAGCAGGACCAGCCGGCGCCGGCCTCGCGGCCGATCGTCACTGCCCTGATCCTGTGAGCATCTCCCGCAGCTCGCGGACCTGCGCGCGCAGGTCGGCGAGGTCGCGCTCGATCCGGTCGAGGCGGTCGTCGGACACCGGCGCGGCGGCGGCGGCTTCCGTCTCCTCGTCGGGCGCCTCGCCGCCCAGCAGGTGGGCATAGCGCTCCTCGCGCTGCCCCGGCCGCCGTGAGAGCCGCACGACGAGGTCGCGCTCGATCAGGCGGTCGAGCGTCGCGTGGAGCTCCTCGGCGGTGCCGAAGTGGTACAGGCGCTCGGTGCGCTGCAGCAGCTCGCCCGGCGTCTGCGACCCGCGCAGCATCAGCGCCGCGAGCAGCGCCTGCTCCTCGCGGCCGAGGCGCAGCTCCTCCTCGAGCAGATGGCGGTACTTTGCCGCGCGGCTGCCGTGGCCGCTGGCCAGCCGCGTCCAGCGGCGCTTGCCCAGCTGGTGCAGCGCGTTGCGGATCGTCTCGTCGTCGTACTGGACGACGGGATCGCGGTTGGTGGCCTGGTTGCAGGCGGCACGCAGGCCGTTGAGCGTGAGCGGATAGGTGTCCGGCGTCGTGCGCTGCTTCTCAAGCAGGCTGCCCAGGACGCGCAGCTCGGCGGGGCTGAGGTCGTACACGCCGGGCAGCCTACGTGGCGAGTGAGCGATGGTGCGGCTGGCACGCTATCAACGGCACTGACCGTCGATTAGCGTTGCCCGTGCAAGTGGCGACGGTTCTGCAGGCAGACAAGCGGTTCATCGGCCGGCGACAGGAGCTTGCGGCGCTCGACCAGGCGCTCGACGGGATCAAGGTGTCCCGCCCGCGCTGGCTCGTGGTGTCCGGCGAGCCGGGCATCGGCAAGACGCGGCTGCTCAGCGAGCTCGCCGAGCGCGCGGCCGCGCGGCACCATCCGGTGTTCGTCGGCCGCGGCGCCGAGCTCGAGTCCGACATGCCGTTCGCGATCTGGATCGACGCGCTGGACGATCATGTCGCGTCGCTGGGCGAGCGCCGCCTGGAGGCGCTGATCGGCGAGCGCGTGGGCGAACTCGCGCGCGTGCTGCCGTCGGCCGCGCCGGCGGGCGCCGGCGACGGCGGCCTGCAGGACGAGCGCTTCCACGCCTACCGCGCCGTCCGCGCGCTGCTGCAGCGGATGGCCATGGGCACGCCGGTCGTGCTAATCCTCGACGACGTCCACTGGGCCGACGACGCCTCGCTGGAGCTGATCGCCCACCTGCTGCGCCGGCCGCCGCCGGCCGCCGTGCTGATCGCGCTGGCGTTCCGCGCCGGCCAAGTCCCGAACAGCCTGCTCGCCGCGCTCGAGGCGGCCGGCCGCGACGGCCTGGTCACCGGCGTCGAGCTCGGTCCTCTGACGCAGGCGGAGGCGGACGCGCTGCTCGGCGGGCCGCAGCCAGCGCTCTACCGCCAGAGCGGCGGTAACCCGTTCTACCTCGAGGAGCTCGCGCGCCATGGCGCCCCGGCGGGCGGCGAGGACGCGGACGTCGTCGGCGTGCCGCCGGCGGTCGCGGCCGCGCTCGGGCAGGAGATCACCGGGCTCGGCGACGCCGCGCGGCAGCTCGCGTGGGGCGGCGCGGTGGCCGGCGAGCCATTCGACCTCGACCTGGCGGCCGCCGCCGCCGGGCTCGGCGAGGCCGACGCGCTGGCGGCGATCGACCACCTGCTGGCCGCGCGTGTCGCCGTCCCGACCGCCGTCCCGCGCCGCTACCGCTTCCGCCATCCGCTGGTGCGGCGCGCAGTCTACGACGGCGCCGGCGAGGCGTGGCGGCTGCAGGCGCACGCCCGCGCCGCCGAGGCGCTCGCCGTCCGCCCGGGCGCGCTCGCCGCGCGGGCCCACCACGTCGAGCAGTCCGCCCGCGTCGGCGACGACGCCGCGGCCGCCGTGCTCGAGCAGGCCGCCCACCAGGCCGCCGCGCGGGCGCCGGCGATCGCCGCGCGCTGGTTCGAGGCGGCGCTGCGGCTGCTCGGCTCCGAGAGCGGCGGCGACCCGTTCCGGCGGCTCGGCCTGCTCGTCCCGCTCGCCGGCGCGCTGGCCGCCACCGGCCGGCTGGAGAAGGCGCTCGACACGCTGGTCGACGCGCTCCCCCTCGTCGAGATGGCCGACCTGCGGGTGCGGCTGATCGCCGCGTGCGCGGCGTGCGAGAACCTGCTCGGCCGCCACGACGCGGCGCATGCGCGGCTGCTGGCCGCGCTCGACGCGCTCGAGGACCGGCACGGCGCCGCGGCGGCGGCGCTGCACGCCGAGCTCGCCGCCGACGCCCTGTACGACAGCGACTTCGAGGCGATGCGGTCGTGGGCGGCGCGGGCGGTCGACACCGCGCGGGCCCTGGGCGACCGCGGGCTGGAGGCGCTCGCCACCGCGCTGCTGTGCTTCGCCGAGTACAACCTCGGCCACGCTGTGGAGGCCGCCACCGTGTGCGACAAGAGCGCGGCGCTGCTCGACGCGCTGCCCGACGACCAGCTCGCCATGCGCATCGATGCGGCGTACTACCTCGGGTTCGCCGAGTACTTCTGCGAGCGCTACGACGACTCGATCCGCCACCTGCGGCGCGGGATCAACGTCTCGCGCGCCTCCGGCCAGGGCCAGTTCGTCGTGCCGATGCAGCTGGGGCTCGCGCACGGGCTCGAGGTGCGCGGCCGGCTGGCCGAGGCGGCCGAGACCGCCGACGCGGCGCTCGAGGCGGCGCGGCTGGCCGGCAACCGCCAGCTGATCGGCTGGGCGCTGGTGTCCGACGCGTGGATGGCGGCCGCGGCGGGCGACGTCGATCATGCGCGCAGCTCCGGCGAGGAGGCGATCGCGCTGCTCGACGTGCTCGACGACAGCGTGCTCACGCGCGCCACGCACGCCCACCTCGGCGTGATGTGGATCGACATCGGCGAGATCGACCGCGGGCTGACCTCGTTCCGCGCGGTCGGCATGCCGGACTTCCCGTCGATCGAGCCGGGGCGGCGCGGCTGGATCTACGCGATCCTCGCCCGCGCCGAGCTCGCGCGTGGCGACCGGGCGGCGGCGGAGATGTACGCCGCGCGCGCGGAGGAGGTTCTCGAGGGCCTCGGGCTGCCGTTCGCCGAGGCGTGGCTGCTGCACTCGCGCGCCGCGATCGCGCTGGCGGGCGGGGACGCCGCGGGCGCGGCCGAGCTCGCCCTGGAGGGCGCCGCGCGCGCCGCGGCGGTCGACGCGCCGCTCCCGGCCGCCCGCTGCCGCA
>DATDKF010000461.1:0-14783 GCA_036520135.1 Solirubrobacteraceae bacterium | reverse complement strand
TCGCGTTCGAGTCGCCGAAGCGGGTGGGGGCGTCGCTCGCCGTGCTCGCCGAGCTCGACGGCGCGCGGCCGGTCGCCGTCTGCCGCGAGCTCACGAAGGTGCACGAGGAGGTCGTCCGCGGATCGGCGGCCGAGCTCGCCGATCGCTACGCGGACGAAGGGCCGCGCGGCGAGGTCGTGCTGGTGATCGGCGGCGCCCCGCCGCGCTCGGGGCTCGATCCCGCGGCGGTCGACGCGGTGCGCCGGCTGGTCGACGCTGGCGCGCGGGCGCGCGTGGCGGCGCGGGTCGTCGCCGACCTCACGGGGGCGCCGGCGAACGCGCTGTATCGGGAGGTTGCGGCGTCTTCGGACCCACCTGGGCGATGACGTCCTGCGCGAAGCGCTCGCTGAAGCCGGAGATGAAGCCGAGCCCGGCGTAGAACGCGAGCTGGGTCTCGTCCTGCGGCGGTGTGAAGAGGTCGATGATCCCGCCGTCGAGGAACGCGAAGACGACCGCGCCGAACACGGCGCCGATGATCGGGCGCATGAAGCCGAGCGCGCGGATCGTCTTCGTGCCGGACTCCGGGTTGAGCTTGAGGCCGCCGCTGGACATGCGCGACATGACGCTGACGGTCGCGCCGGTGGCGCCGCCGAGCACGGCGACGGTCGCGGGCTGGTCGAGCAGCCCGGCGGTCAGCGCGACGATCGCCGTCACGACGGCGGCGATCGCGAGGAAGGTCAGCATCCCGAGCAGGTAGTCGAGCTGCGCCTGCCGCTGCGCGGCCTGGCGGTAGTAGGCCTGGGCCTGGGCCAGCTCGCGCTCGAGCGCCTCGACCTCGGTCGGGTCGCTCCCGAACGCCGCGCCCGGGCGGCCGGAGACGTGGTCGAGCTGGCGCTGGTCGAGCGTGCCGAGCAGCGTCGTGATGACGCCGAAGATCATCCGCATGCAGATCTTGCGCGGCTGCGGGGCGAGGAACTCGAGCGCCTTGTAGTGCAGGTGCAGGCAGTGGAAGATCAGCTCCTTGGCCTTCCAGTCCGCCGGGTCGCCAAACGTCGGCTCGATGTGGATTGCGGAGCTCGAGGCGGGCGCGGGGTCGAAGACGTGCGCGTTGAACGCGCGCCGGTACCACGGCCGCTTGCGGCGGGCCTGGGGCTTCATCTTCGGCTCTGACGGCTGCTCGAGCAGCGGGCGCAACGACGCGGGCGGCGGGCCCTTCAGCGCCGCCTCGGGCACGCCCTCGGGGGCGTCGGCGGCGTGGCCGATGTCGGTCAGAGCTGCCGCAACCCGGATGTGCCGGCAGAAGTACGCGGTGATGATCCCCTTGCGCGGCTCGGCGAACGCGTCGAGCAGGCCGGGGAAGATCGTCTTGAACTGGGCGCGCAGCTCGTCCGAGAGGTTGGGGTCGGACATGTTGAACCACGCGCCGGCGACGTCGTGGAACGTGACCGTGCCGCGCCAGTGCGCGTAGCGCGAAGCCTCGAGGTCGCTCTCGGCGGCCATCGCCACCCGCCGCCGCGTCTCAGGATCGGCGATCAGCACCAGCTCGGTCGGCGCGCCGGTGCCGGCCATCGCCGTCGGCGCCAGCGCGCCCGCTCCGGCCTCGCCCGCCGCCAGCGCGCCCGCTCCGGTCTCGCCGGCCGCCAGCGCGCCCGCTCCGGTCTCGCCCGCCGCCAGCGCGCCCACCGCGGTCTCGCCGGCCGCCAGCGCGCCCACCGCGGTCTCGCCGGCCGCCGCGAAGCGCTTCGCGCGGCGTTTCTGAGGTCCGTCCTCGGATCGCACGGTCCGACACTCCCAGTGGTGTCGCGCGCCGTCAACCACAGAGGTCCGATGCAGCACGCCCTGCAACAACATCGCAAAGAGTCTGTGCCGATTCAACGCATTTCCGGGGGAAACGGGTGCGGCCCTCGTATGGTCGCCGCCATGCATCTGCTCGTCGCGCTGCTCGTGCTCACCGCCCCTGTGGGTGGGCCGGTCACCCATGCGTTCGACGTGGGCGGCAACCCGTACGAGGGTGGCCGGCATCGGGGTGTGGATCTGGCGGTGGCGCGGGGCGCGGTCGTGCGGGCGCCGTGCCGCGGCGAGGTCGTCGTGGCGGGGCGCGTGGGGACGAGCGGGCGGGTGGTGACGCTGCGGTGCGGGGGGTGGCGCGTGAGCGTGATGCCGCTCTTGCGCGTTGCCGTGCGCCGGGGGGTCGTCGTGCGCGCCGGGGCGCAGGTCGGAACCGCCGCGGGGTCGTCGCGGCACGCGGGTCTGCACCTTGGCGTCCGGCGCGACGGCACGCGCTTCGGCTACGTCGATCCGCTGCGCTTCCTCCGCGCGCCGGGCTCGGTCCCGCCGGTCGCGTTCGGGCGCCGCGGCCCGCGGCCGCCGCGGCGCGTCGTCGTCCCGCCGGCGCGGGTCGCCGCGCCCCCTGCGGTCGCGGTGGCTCCGGCGGCGCGCGTCGCCGCGTTGGCGCCGTGGCCGGGGTGGGTCGGCGTCGCGCTCGTGCTCGGCGGGGTCGGCGTGCGGTGGCGTGTGCGTCGGCGGGCGCGGCGGTTGCGCGTGCGAACGTCAACTGCGGCTGGGTAGGGAGGCTGGGGCGCTGGCGGTCGTGTGGGTTCGTCGCACCGATCGCCAAACGCCGCGAGAGTGAGACGAAACCCACGCCACAGGACGGTTTCGTCGCAACGATGGCGCGACGGCCGGCGATTGCGACGAAACCCACGCGGGCGCCTCCGCTCCCCTACCTAGCCGCCGTTGACGTTCGCTGGGATCGCCGTTGACGTTCGCCGGGTTCGCCGTTGACGTTCGCCGGGTTCGCCGTTGACGTTCGCCGGGTCCGCCGTTGACGTTCGCCTGGATCCACACCGCCGCTAGCCTTCGACGCCCGCGATGGCCTTCTACGTCACCACCCCGATCTACTACGTGAACGCGGCGCCGCACCTCGGTCACGCGTACACGACGATCGCCGCCGACGTGCTGGCCCGGCACATGCGCCAGCGGGGCGAGGAGGTGTTCTTCCTCACCGGCACCGACGAGCACGGCGAGCCGGTGGCCCTCCAGGCCGAGCGGGAAGGGATCACGCCGAAGGAGCTGGGCGACCGGAACGTCGAGCGGTTCATGGCGCTGCTGCCGCGGATCGGCGTCTCGAACAGCTTCTTCATCCGCACCAGCGACCCGCGGCACGAGCAGCGGGTCCAGGAGATCCTGCAGCGCGTCCACGACAACGGGCACGTCTACAAGGGCACGTACGAGGGCTGGTACTGCCCGCGGTGCGCGGACTTCAAGTCCGACCAGGAGGCGGGCGAGGATCACACGTGCCCGATCCACAAGATCCCGCTCGACCGCGAGCGCGAGGACAACTGGTTCTTCCGGCTGTCGAGCTTCCAGGAGGACCTCGAGCGGCTGACGGCCGAGGACTCGGACTTCGTGATCCCGCGCCAGTTCCGCAACGAGGCGCGGGCGTTCGTCGCTCAGGGGCTCAGGGACGTCAGCCTCACCCGCGCGCGGCTCAAGTGGGGCATCGAGGTCCCGTGGGATCCCGACCAGGTCTTCTACGTCTGGTTCGACGCGCTGCTCAACTACGTCACCGCGCTCGGGTTCGCCGACGACGGGAACGACCTCACTGACCGCTTTTGGCCGGCGACGTTCCACCTTGTCGGCAAGGACATCCTGAAGTTCCACACGATCTACTGGCCGGCGCTGCTGATCGCGGCGGGCCTCGAGGTGCCGCGGCACGTCTTCGTGCACGGCTTCCTGCTGATGCGCGACGCCTCAGGGGTCGACCACAAGATGTCCAAGTCGCTCGGCAACGTGCTCGACCCGTTCGAGGTGATGGACACGTTCGGGACCGACGCGCTGCGTTACTACCTGTTCCGCGAGGTGTCGTTCGGCCAGGACGGCGGCGTGTCGACGATCACGTTCGGCGAGCGCTACGAGACCGAGCTCGCCAACGAGTTCGGCAACCTCGCGAGCCGCACGCTGTCGATGATCGACCGCTACCGCGACGCGGTCGTGCCGGACGTCGACGTCGATCCGGCGCTCACCACCGACTTCGACGACCTGCGCGAGGAGGTCCAGGAGCTGCTCGACCGCGCGGAGATCACCCAGGCGCTCGACCGCATCTGGCAGCGCGTGCGGCGCCTGAACCGCTACGTCGAGGAGCGCGCCCCCTGGCAGCTCGCCAAGGACGACGCGAAGGCCGGCGAGCTCGACCAGACGCTGCGCTCGCTCGCCGAGGGCCTGCGCGTGGTCACCGTGCTGCTCGCGCCGTACATCCCGGAGACCGCGGACAAGCTGCTCGCCGCGCTCGGTCAGACCGACACGACGCTCGCGACCGCCCGGTTCGGCGAAGGGCAGGGCGGCGCCCGCGTCGAGAAGCTGCCGCCCCTCTTCCCCAAGCCCGGATGAACCCGTCCGAAAGCGCGACGGGTTCTGGCGGGCCCCGCCCGCGTCTGCCGGCACCCGGTGTCCGGTCACGTGCCACCAGCATGCTCGCGGATACCGTGCACCGGCAGACACGACCGGGACTCCGCCAGGCGACCCGCCGAGCCTCCGAACGGATTCATCCGTGATCGACTCCCACACCCACCTCGACCGCGGGCCGGCCCCCGAGGCCGAGCTGGTGGCCGCCGCGCGTGCGGTGGGGGTCAAGCGGATCCTCACGATCGGGATCGACGAGGGGTCGCGGCGCGCCGCGCTAGCCGCCGCCGAAACGCACGACGAGGTCTACGCCGCGATCGGCCACCACCCCAACAACGCGACCGGCTACACGGACGCGATCACCGAGGAGGTGCGCGAGCTGGCGCGCCACCCGCGCTGCCTGGCGATCGGCGAGACCGGCCTCGACGATTACCGCAACTACGCGCCCCGGCCCGATCAGGAGCGCGCGTTCCGCGACCACATCGGGGTCGCGCGCGAGCTCGGCAAGCCGCTGGTCATCCACACCCGCGCGGCCGAGGACGACACGATCGCCACGCTCGCCGACCACGCGCAGGGGCTCGAGGTCGTGTTGCACTGCTTCTCGATGCCCGGTCGGCTCGACGAGTGCCTCGACCACGGGTGGTGGATCTCGTTCGCCGGGAACGTCACGTACCCCAAGGCCGAGGACCTCGCGGCGGCCGCCGAGCGCGTGCCGCTCGACCGCCTGCTGGTGGAGACCGACGCGCCGTATCTGACGCCGCAGGAGGTCCGCAAGGAGCGCAACCAGCCGGCCTACGTCGTCTACACCGCGCGCTTCGTCGCCGAGCGCCGCGGCATCGCCTACGAGGAGCTCGAGGCGGCGGTCGAGGCCAACGCCGCGCGGCTGCTGGGCTGGTGAGCGAGCTTCCCGCGCAGCCGAGCCTGCGCCGGATGCGCGAGTTCGGGATCCGGCCGAACCGCGAGCTGGGCCAGAACTTCCTGATCGACTCGAACATCCTCGACGTGATCGGGCGCGCCGCCGAGCTCGAAGCCGCCGACGTTGTGCTCGAGGTCGGCGGCGGTCTCGGCGTGCTGTCGGAGTACCTCGCCGAGCGCGCCGCCCATGTCCACGTCGTCGAGCTCGACCGTCGGCTCGAGCCGCCGCTGCGCGACGCGCTCGGCGGGTACGCCAACACCACGTTGCACCTCGCCGACGCCGTCAAGCTCGACCTCGCCGCCCTGCACCCGGCGCCGACCAAGGTCGTCGCCAACCTGCCGTACGGAGTCGCGGCGACCGTGATCCTGCGCACGATCGAGCAGCTCCCCGGCGCGCGCCGCTGGGTCGCGATGGTGCAGAAGGAGGTCGGCGAGCGCCTCGCGGCGCGCGCCGGCAGCGCCGCGTACGGCGTGCCGTCGGTGCTCGCTCAGCTGGCCTGCGACGTGAAGGTCCTGCGCCCGATCTCGCGCACCGTGTTCCATCCGGTGCCGAACGTCGACTCGGTGCTCGTCGGGCTCGACCGCCGCGGCCCGGCGCCCGAGCCCGAGCTGCGCGCGCTCGTCCAGCAGGGGTTCGCGCACCGCCGCAAGGCGCTCGCTCGCTCGGTCTCGCTCGCCTCCGGCGCCGACGCGCGCGAGCGCGTGCGCGCCGCGCTCGCGGCGCTCGGCAAGCCGGCCGACGCGCGCGCCGAGACGCTCGCGCCCGAGGAGTGGCGCGCGCTGTACGAGGCGATCCGATGACGTTCGTCGAGCGCGCCCCCGGCAAGGTCAACCTGTCGCTGTTCGTCGGCGCCCCGCGGGCCGATGGCCTGCACCCGCTCGTGTCGGTCGTGCAGGCGGTCACGCTCGCCGACGAGCTGACGATGGCCCCGGGCGACGGACCGCAGGACGAGGTCGCGTGCCCGGGCGTCGCTGGCCCGAACCTCGCCGCCGCCGCGCTCGCCGCGTTCCGCGAGGCCACGGGCTGGGACGCGCCGCCGCAGCGGATCACGATCGCCAAGCGGATTCCGGTCGCCGCCGGCATGGGCGGCGGGTCGGCCGACGCGGCCGCCGCGCTGCGGCTCGCCGCCCGCGCCGCGGGCGGCGCTCCCGAGCCGCTGCTGCACGCGCTCGCCGTCGCGCTCGGCGCCGACGTCCCGTCGCTGCTCACGCCCGGCCGCGTCCTGATGACCGGCGCCGGCGAGCACGTCGAGCGCCTGCCCGACCCCGAGCCGTTCGGCCTGCTGCTCGTCCCGTCGGCCGACGCGCTCTCGACGCCCGCGGTCTACCGCGCGTTCGACGAGCTGGGCGGCGCCCGCACGCCGGCCGAGCTCGCCGCGCGCGCCGACGCCGCGCGCGCTGGCGAGCCGCCCCCGCCGGTCAACGACCTCCAAGACGCCGCCCGCAGCCTCTGCTCGGGGATCGATCCCGTGCTCGCCGCGGTCCGCGCCGCCGGCGCGACCCGCGCGATGGTCTCCGGCTCCGGCCCGACCGTCTTCGGCCTGTTCGGCACGCCCGATGCCGCCCGCGTCGCCGCCGCCGTGGTGCCGGGAGCGATCGCGGCGGAGCCGGCGTGAAGTGGGGCTGGCTGCTCGGCGCGGTCGCGCTGGCGGCCTTCCTGGTCGTGCGCCGGCACAAGCTCGGCCGCTGGACCGAGGTGGCCGGCTGGGTCGTCGTCGCGGTCGCCGCGCTGATCGGCACCGGCGTGATCCCGCTCCCGAACCTCGAGAAGCTGCTCGAGGACGCGGGCGAGACGCTCGGGACCTGGACCTACCTGCTCGTCGGCGTGCTCGCGTTCATGGAGACCGGCGCGTTCGTCGGCTTCGTCGCGCCCGGCGAGACGACCGTGATCGTCGGCGGCCTCGTCGCCGGCCAGGGGCAGATCTCGCTGTTCGTGCTGATCGCGATCACGTGGGCGTGCGCGGTCGCCGGTGACCTGACGTCGTTCGCGCTCGGCCGCCACCTCGGACGCGGCTGGCTGCTGCGCCACGGCGCGCGCCTGCGGATCACCGAGGACAAGCTCGACACCGTCGAGGGCTTCTTCGACCGCCGCGGCGGCGCGACGATCCTCGTCGGCCGCTTCATCGGCTTCGTCCGGCCGCTGGCGCCGTTCCTCGCCGGCGCCGCCCGCATGCCGCTGCGCCGCTTCCTGCCCTACGACGTGATCGGCGCCGGGCTCTGGACCGCGACGTTCGCGACGCTCGGCTACGTCTTCTGGCAGTCGTTCGACAAGCTCACGACCTACGTCTCGCGCGGGCTGTTCGCGTTCGGGACCGTGGTCGTGGTCGTCGGCCTCCTCGTCTGGCTCGTCCGGCTGCGGCGCGACGCGGAGCAGCGCGCCAAGGTGCGCGCGTGGCTCGCCGAGCGGCGCGACCGGCCGGGCTGGCGGATCGTCGTGCGCGTGGCCGGCCCGCTGTGGCGGGTCGTCGGCCGCCCGACCGCCTGGGGCGCCGATCTCGCCGCCCGCTTCGGGCTCGCCCGCCTGACGCCCGGGGAGCTGGGGCTCGAGCTCACGACGCTGCTCGCGCTGCTGATGGTCGGCGGCTTCACGTTCCTCCTCCTCGGCGACATCGCGGCCGACGCCGGGACGACGGACCTCGACCGCATGGCGGCCGACCTCGCCGAGCGGCTCGAGACCGGCATGGCCGTCGACGCCGCCAAGGTCCTCACCGACATCGGCTCGCTGCCGGTCGTCGTCGCCGCGGCGGTGGCCACCGTCGCCTGGGCGGCGGTGCGGCGCCGCTGGATCGACGCCACCGCGCTGGTCGCGGGCGTCGTGCTGTCGATCGTGCTCGTGCACGTCACCAAGGCGGCGTACGACCGCGCGCGGCCGACCGGCGGGCTCGTCGACGCCGACCTCTCGGCGTATCCGTCCGGTCACACGGCCTACGCGGTCACGCTCGTCGCGTGCGCCACCGTCCTGGTGCGCGCGGGCACCGGCTGGGCGGTCCGCTTCGCGGCCGTCACGGTGGCCGCCGTGCTCGTCGTCGTGGTCGGCGCCACGCGCGTGTACCTGCGCGTTCACTACGTCACCGACGTGATCGGCGGAGCCGCGCTCGGCGTCGCAATTTGGGCGCTCGTCGGCGCGATCGCGCTTGTCAGCGGCTACGTGCGTCAAAATGCACGCTGAACGGGATGTTCCACGACCGCGTCACTCAGATCGTGATCGGCGTCGCGGCCATCGTGTCGCTGGCCGCCTGGCTCACCCTGATCGCCGTCCCCGCATGGCGGTCGTACTGGCGCCTGCGCGAGCGGGTGCTCGCGCTCGTCATGAGCGTGTACGTGCTCGCGGCGTTCGTGCTCGCCGGGGCCCTCGCCGGGGGCTTGGTGCTCTGGTACTACGACCGGCTGTAGATGGCTGAGCCGATCCCGATCCGCTCGACGGCTGCCCCTGCCGGGGAGCTCGACGCGCTGACCGCGATCAGCGAGGCGGTCGAGTCCGGCCTCGGGCTGCCCGAGGTCGTGCGCGCCGCGGCCCGCGCGCTCGGCGCCTCGCTCGTGCTGATCGACCGCTCGAGCTCCGTGCTCGCCGTCGCCGCGCGGTCGACCGCCGACGAGCGAGCCCTGATGGCCGACGCCGCCGGCGTGGAAACGCACGAGCTGCGGGTCGGCGACACCGTGGTCGGCCGGCTGCGCGTGCGCGCGCGGGGCGGCGAGAGCGCCCCGGCGCTGCTGCGGGTCGTCACCACGCTGATCGCCTCCGAGGTCGAGCGGCTGCGCGCGCCCGAGCGCGCGTCGGAGGCCGCGCAGGCCGCCTTCCTCGCCGCGGTGCTGCGGCGCGAGGTGACCGACCGCGGGGACATCGTCGCCCGCGCGGCGGAGCTCGGCGTCGACGTCGGCGACGGCGCGGCGGTCGTCGTCGTGCGCACCCACCACTACGCGCCCGCCGACGAGGACTGGCGCGCGCGCGTGCTCGCCGCCGCCGAGCGCGCGGCGCGGGCCAGCGCGCCCGGCTCGCTCGCCGCGGTCGTCGACACGCCGACCGATGGCGCCGGCCACGTCGTCGTGCTGCTGCCGGCCGAGAGCGACGCCGAGGTGCGCCGCGTTGCCGCCGCGGTCGCCCGCGAGCTGCGCTCGAGCCTGCACGGCTTCACGTTCGCGCTCGGCCACTCGCGCGTCGCCGCCGACCCCGTCGACCTCTACCGCGCCGGCAACGAGGCGCTGCTGGCCGCCAACGTCGCCCAGGCCGGGCCCGACGACAGCGTGCTCGCGTTCGAGGAGACCGGCGCCTACCGGCTGCTCCTGCCCGCGATGAGCGAGGACCCGGCCGAGTTGCAGCGCTTCTTCGCCGAGACCGTCGAGCCGCTCGTGACCTACGACGAGCAGTACGAGACCGACCTCGTGCAGACGCTCGAGACGTTCCTGGACGCCGACGCCAACGTCGCCGGCACCGCGTCGCGCCTGTTCACCCACCGTCACACCATCCGCTACCGGCTCGAGCGCGTGCGCGACCTCACCGGCCTCGACGTGTCATCCACCGACGGGCGCGAGAAGCTCGGCCTCGGCCTGAAGGCGATGCGCGTGCTCGGCATCGCCGCTCCCAGCGGCCCGGCGAGCGAGGACGGCGCGGGCGGCGGGCGGGTGCCGCGCGAATCCAGGGATAGATAAGTGCGGCTTACTCGCACTCGCAAGCTCGTGCGAGCGCCTTGATTAGAAGATCTCAGGACACCACGGCTCGACGTCGGCGCGGAACGCGCGGCTCGCCGCCGTCAGCGCGCCGGAGCGCAGCTCGCGGGCGCGGCCGGCGCGGGCGAGCGTCGCGAACGTCGTGCCGCCCAGGTACACGGCCCCGAGCTCGTTGACCGAGAGCTCGATCCCCGCGGGGAGCCCCGTCTTCGCGCAGGTCGCGGCCTCGCCGTCCCAGCGCAGCGCCCAGCGGCCGGCGTTCCATGGGCAGACCACGTCGGTCACCTCGAACACGACCTCGAACGGCTGCGCGTAGGCGCGCTCGGCCAGCGCCCGTGGGAGGTCGACCAGCCGCACCCACAGCGCGTCGCCCACCCACTTGTAGGTGACCGACCGGGCCTCGGCGAGCATGTGCTGCAGCGGGTCGTCGGCCGGCGCGAGCTCGTAGACGATCGTGCGCGTGAGGTCGAGCCCGAGCAGGAAGCTCCAGATCACTCCGTAGGCCTCGGGGTTCGTGGCCACCACCTCGCGGACCTTCGCCTGCCCGGCCGGGCCGCTCTCCTCGAACTTGAGCTTGCCCGCGTAGAGCGCGTAGCCGCCGTCGGTGACCACCGCGCGCAGCGCCTGGGCGCCCTCGCGCTCGTCCTCGGGATCGTCGATCCGGAACTCCCACCACGGGCCGGGGCGGTCGATCATGCCGGGTCGCTGCGCCCGCGCCGCGTCGTGGATCGGCCGCATCCGGTCGACCGCCTCGGGCGCGAGCAGCAGGTCGATGTCGGCCTGCGGCGCCTCGCGCAGCCGGGCCTCCCGCGTGGCGACGTGCAGGTCGGTGGTGAGCGTCGCCAGGCCGTAGCCGTAGCGGCCGTAGATCACCGACTCCGAGGCCCACAGCGCGGCGATCGCCTCGTCGCCGGCCTCGTGCACGTCGGCGAGCTGGCGCCGCATGAGCGTGGTCAGCATCCCGCGGCGGCGGTGGGTCGGGCGCACCCCGACCTGCGTGACGCCGGCCACCGGCACCTCGCCGCCCGGCACGCTGATCCGGCGCGGGTAGATCGCCGTGGCGGCGACGATCTTCTCGCCGTCGCGCAGCACCAGCGTGCGGTCCGGCTCGATGACCTTCTGCATCAGCTCGAGGTGCTGGGGCGACGCGTCGTGGTGGAAAGCGGACTGCACCGCGTCCCGGAATGCTGGGATCTCCTCCGCCGTGATGGGTGCCGGCTCCATGCCGGTCAGCTTATGCTCCCGCGCCATGCCGATCGGGATCATCACCGGCTCGGGCACCTACGCGCTGCCGGGGTTCGAATCCGCCGGGCCGGAGCCCGTGACGACCGAATGGGGCGAGGCGCAGGTCTCGCGCGGGACGTTCGCGGGCGTCGACGTGTTGCACGTCTCGCGCCATCAGGAGGGCCACCGGCGGCTCTCGAACGTCGTCACCCACCGCGCCAACATCGCGGCGCTCGCGCAGCTCGGCGCGGACGGCGTGATCGCGGTCACGGTCTGCGGCGCGGTCGATCCGACGGTGGAGCTCGGCTCGCTGGCGTGCTTCGACGACCTGCACTTCCTCGCGAACCGGCTCGGCGACGGCGAGCTGTGCACGTTCTACCCCGAGCCCGGCGACCAGCGGCGCGGGCATTGGATCTTCGAGGGCCCGTTCTCGGCGGCGCTGCGCGAGGCCGTGCTGGCCGGCGGCCGCGCGGCGGGCGTGCCGATCCGCGACGGCGGCGTGTACGGCCACGTCGACGGGCCGCGCTTCAACACGCGCGCGGAGATCCGCGGGCTGGCGGCGAGCGGCGTCACCCATGTGTCCCAGACCGGTGGGCCGGAGGCGGTGCTGTGCGGCGAGGCCGAGCTCCCGTACGCGCTGCTCGGCTACGCGACCGACTACGCCAACGGCGTCCAGGACGAGGCGACCCCGGTGCAGACGCTGCTCGACATGATGGCCGCGAGCACGGAGACATTCGCCGCCGTGCTCGCCGCCGCGGTGCCGCGCGCCGCCGCCGTCGACCTGCCGCCGGCGGGGACGGTCTACCGCTTCGAGGGGTAGTTAGCGGTTGCGCACGAC
This sequence comes from Solirubrobacteraceae bacterium, assembly GCA_036520135.1. Lineage (GTDB taxonomy): Bacteria > Actinomycetota > Thermoleophilia > Solirubrobacterales > Solirubrobacteraceae > DASSUW01. The sequence goes on along the minus strand of DATDKF010000461.1, from coordinate 2,761 downwards.
CCGGACGCGCGTCTCCGCGCGGCCCGTGATCACGAGGTCGTCGTCCTTGAACGCGCGCGCCTCGCGGCCCTTCATCTTGATCGTCACGCCGTCCCAGCGGCCGAGCGCCTCGATGCTGTCGATCAGGTCGCGCAGCGTCGCCGGCCCGTGCTCGGGCTCCTCGCCGGACTCGTCCCCGAGCAGCAGCTCGAGCAGCGCCTCGTCGGGCGAGGACTGCTGGAAGCCGCGGAGCTTGAGCGTGCGCCGGCCGGCCTTGATGCCGCCCGGGATTCGCACGCGGTAGGTGCGCGTGAGGTTGCCGTCGCGCACGCGCTGCATCGTCACGCGCAGGCGGACTTTCTGGCCGGGGTGGACGTGCTTGGGCGCCTTGACCTTGCGCAGGAACGCGAGCTGCTCGCCGCGGCGCATGTCGATGTCGGCGCCGACCTTGGTCACGTGCGGCGTGCGGCCCTCGTAGGCCTCGATCAGGGTGATCGCGTCGAGCGAGTCGATCGCGGCGCTGAACGCGACCTGGTTGCCGAGCGGGCCGGCGTCGGGCGCCAGGATCGCGGACGACAGGTAGCGCTTGCAGAAGCGCGCCGGGTCCTTGGGGCGCTTGCGGAACGTGATCCGCAGGCACATGCGGCCGGTGAGGCGGCCGGGCGAGCTGCGCAGCACGCCGCCCGCGGCCTCCGCCACGGCCAGCGGCGCGACCGTGCCGAGCGCGGTGAAGCCGGTCGGGGTGTCGACGTCGGTCTCGTCGGCGATCGCGCTGTTGACGACCTTCACCGCCCCGGTGTCGTGATCGGTGGCGGCGACGTGCACGGCCGTGGTCTGCGGCAGCGCGCCGAGGCGGCCGACGATCGCGGAGAACGCGTCGTTGGTGAGCGTGCCGACATCGTGGCCGGCGACCGCGAGCTTGTACGAGCCGCCGGTGAGCGAGGCGTTCGGGTCGTTGACGACCTTGAACACGTAGGCGTCCTGGAGCAGCAGGCTGCGCGCGCCCGCCGCCTCGAAGGGATGGCCGAACGCCCACACGCGGCCGGCGTCCGTGTAGGCGACGGTCCCGATCGCGCCGAGGCGCAGGTCGCCGGTCGAGTAGCCGGCGGAGACGGAGGCACCGGGCCGCAGCGTCTGCACCGGGAAGCTGCCGAGCGGGCCGGCGGGGACGGCGATGACGGGGCGGCCGATCTTCTCTCCCGCCTTGACGAGCGCGCGGCCGAGGCGCGCGGACACGCCGCTGATCGTGATCGGCGTTGCCAGCGGCTTGGTGCCCTCACGTGCGATCCGGGCGCGCGCGGCCTTCGCCCGGGCCGACCGCGCGGTGTGCGGCCTCGGCGCGTCGACCGGGTTGGAGAGCATCAGCTCGATCGGCGTGGCGAGCACGGTTTTGCCGCCGTAGTCGCCGATCGACTCCGAGATCGCGCCGATGTTGCGCTGCACGCCGCCGCCGTCGGGACAGTAGATCGGCGAGCCGGAGAACCCCGGGCCGATGCCGGTCGCGTCGACCGCAGGGCCCGACGCGGACACGATGATGCGCGCGCCGTCCTCGCCCGGCACCCCGTCGATGACGTCCACGACGTCGACATCGAACGTGCTGATCGTGGTGCCCCGCACGACCGAGTAGCCGGTGCAGTTCATGCCCGAGTGGACCTGGGCGAGCGGCATGATCGGGTCGCCGGCGAGGGCGGGGGCGGCCGGGACGAGCACGGCCGCGACGGTGGCGGTGAGGAGGCGAAGGCGCATGGAGGCGCCAGACTAGTCCGTATCTTTTCCAGCGTGGCGCTGCATGTGACAAACGGCGACGCGGTCGTGCCCGAGCTCGTGGACGGCGCGGGCGTCCCCGCCGACGACGTGCTCGTCTGGCGCGAGGTCCTGCACGACGGGCCGGTGCCCGCGGACGTGGGTCCCGACGGCCTCGCCCGTGTCCGCGCCCGCCACCTGACCGCCCGCTCGTGGGCTCACGCCGACGACGCCGAGGTCTCGGAGGCGACCGCGCTGGCGATGCTGCGCGAGCGCGACGGCCGACTCGCCGCCTGGCCGGCCGACGCCGAGGTCGTGCTCTGGTTCGAGGACGACCTGTTCGACCGGCTCCTGCTCGCCCAGCTCGAGGACCGGCTCGCGGGCCGCCCCGGCCCGGTCTCACGCGTGTACCTGCGCCATCCGCCACGCGGGGACCTTCGGGCGGCGCTCGAATCACGCGAGCGCATCGACCCCGACCCGGCCGCCTTCGCCGCGCTGCGCTCACCGGACCCCCGCGCCTGGGTCGGCGTGCGCGGTTTCGAGCGCCTGCTCGAGGAGCTGCCCGACGTCCGCACCGGCCTCTCTCGCACCGAGCGCCAGATCCTCGAGGCGCTCGCCGACGGCCCGCTCGCGCCCCGCGATCTGTTCGCCGCCGTCGCGGCCCACGAGGACCCACCGTGGCTCGGCGACGCCACGGTCTACGCCATCGCCGGCGACCTCCGCCCGCTCGTCGCCTTCGCCGGCGGCCGCTACGAACTCACGCCCGAAGGCGCCGCCATCCTTGCCGGCCACGCCACCCGCCCGCCGGTCGACCGCTGGCTCGGCGGCGTCCACCTCGGCCCCGGCCACCCCGACTGGGCCTGGGACCCCGCCGCCCACCGCCCCGTCCGCCTCGACTGACTCCCGCTCCCGCTCGTACGCCCGGACCCACTTGCGGATCGCGTTGTCGGAGACGCCGTACTTGCGCCCGACCGCGGACCAGCTCGTCGCCGCGATCTCCGCCACGAGCTGCTTGTACGGCGGGCGCTCGACCCGGCGC
>DATDKF010000460.1:0-13126 GCA_036520135.1 Solirubrobacteraceae bacterium | reverse complement strand
AGGTGACCGGCCGCTACAGCGACTTCTCGCGCGTCTCGGACGAGGCGGACCGGAAGGAGCACGTCTTCCACTTCTGCCCGGACTGCGGGTCCCAGGTGTTCTATTCCGAGCCCTCCGAGCCGGACCTCGTCGTCGTCTCGGTCGGCTCGTTCGCCGACCCCTCGTTCCCGCCACCGACGGAGTCGGGTTACGACTCTCGTCGTCACCCTTGGGTAGGGCTGCCTGAGGCGATCCAGCGTCATGCGCCCGAGCTGTGGGACTCCGTGCGACCGCTCTACGACGCCGGCAGGTACGCGGAGGCGGCGGACAGGGGCCGCGAGCTCATCGAGGCGCGCCCCGGCCAGGGGAAGCTCTACTACAACGTCGCGTGCTGCGAGAGCCTCGCGGGCCGGACACACGACGCCATCGAGCACCTCCGCCAGGCGATCGCCACGTGGGAGGGCTGCCGTGACATGGCGAATGAGGACCCCGACTTCGACCCGATCCGGAACGAGCCGGCGTTCGTCGAGCTGACCGAAGCCTGAGCACAAGTCCGGCGCGCCGCACACGGGCCGAGCCGGTCGACGTCGAGCACGGGCTACGTCCCGGTCAGGCGCTGTCGTCTGGCCGAGCGGCGAGGACGTCAGCGAGGTCGAACGGCGTCGGCTGCTCGAGCTGCGCGTAGCCGCAGGACGTGGGGTCGCGGTCGGGGCGCCAGCGCACGAACTGGGGCGGGTGCCGGAAGCGGGCGCCCTCCAGGTAGTCGTAGCGCACCTCCACGACGCGGTCGGGCCGCAGCGGCACGAACGACAGGTTCTTCTTGGGGTTCCAGCGGCTGCCGCCCTCCAGTGCGTGGCCCATCTCGGCCGCCCAGCTCCACGGGTGATCGGAGACATCGATCACCAGCGACTGGAGCTCGGCGAACAACTCGCGCCGGCGGACGAGCGGGAACGCGCCGATGACGCCGACGGCCGCAAGGGCGCCCGTGCGGTCATGCCACTGGGACGGCGGTGCTGCCTCGTCGACATACAGGCCGAGCAGCAACGATCCGATCGCGTCCGGGACGGACTTGTGAACGCGGTAGCCGGCGACGACGCAGTCGGCCGTCCGCGTGTGCTTGATCTTCGTCATCACCCGCTTGTCGGGCTCGTACGTGAGGTCGGCTCGCTTGGCGATCAACCCGTCGAGCCCGGCGCCCTCGAAGCGCTCGAACCAGACACGCGCGGTCTTCTCGTCACGGGTGATCGGCGTGAGGTGGACGGGAGGTACCGCAGTCGCCAGCTCGCTCGAGCGCCGCGCGGCGGTGCGCGAACGGCTTGTCCGTGAGATCGTCATCGCCGAGCGCGAGCAGGTCGAAAGCGATGAAGCTCGCCGGGGTTTTCGCGGCGAGCATCGCTACGCGGCTCGCGGCCGGGTGGATGCGCTGCTGGAGCGCCCAGAAGTCCAGGCCACCGCCACCGGCGATGACGATCTCGCCGTCGATGACGGCGCGCGGCGGGAAGTTGCGCCTGACGGCCTCCACAACCTCCGGGAAGTACCGGGTCATCGGCCGCTCCTTGCGGCTGCCGATCTCCACCTCGTCGCCATCGCGAAACACGATCGAACGAAACCCGTCCCACTTGGGCTCGTAGAACTGGCCGGGCGGGATCGCGGCAACGGGCTTGGCCAGCATCGGCGCAACGGGCGGCATCACAGGGAGCTCGATCGGCCAATCGTGGCACGACCTCCGTCGCGACCGACAGCCCTTGATCGTCCACGACCGGAAGCCGGCGTTCCCGCTCGGTGGAGCCGCCTTGCGCGGTCATCGCCTGCGGATCAGACTCGGGCGGTGACGCGTCGGACGCTCGCGTTCTTGGTCTTTCTGGCCCCAGCGCTCGCGGTGGGCTGCGGCGGGCAAGACTCGAACGGGCAGCGCGGTGCGGCGGCGAAGAGTCCGCGCGCTGCGCCCGTCACGATCGGTCCGGGTCGGATCGTCGACATCGGCGGAGGACGCACCCTGTACCTGCAGTGCGTCGGCTCGGGCAGCCCGACTGTCGTGCTCGAAGCCGGCTTCGGGGCCGACACGTTCCAGTGGCAGGACGTGCAGCCGCAGCTCGGCCGCGCCACGCGGACCTGCGCCTATGATCGCGCCGGCTTCGGCCGCAGCATCGCGCGGCCGGGTGTGCACGACGCGCGCGATGAGATCGACGACCTTCGGCGGTTGCTCGACCGTGCTCGCATCGATCCGCCGTATGTGCTTGTGGGCCACTCCTACGGAGGGGTCCTGGCGCGCGTATTCGCGGAGCTCCACCCAACAGAGACAGCGGGACTGGTCCTCATCGACACGATGGGCCGCGATGGACGCCGACGGCAGCTCGCCATCTGGCCCGAGTCCCAGGCGCCTGAGATGCGCCGTGAGCTGGCGACATCGGTGATGGGCGGCGTCGACCTCGCCGCCGGTGAGGCGCTCGCCAGCCGGATCAGAACGCTCGGTGATACGCCGCTGGCCGTCATCACGGCCGGACGGCAGGACAACTTCCCGCACACGCCGGCGCGACTCGGCCGCTCCCTCAAACGGCTCTGGGACACGATGCAGGACGAGCTCGCCGGGCTATCCGACAACAGCGTGCACGTCGTCGCGCTTGCCAGCAATCACGACGTGCCCTCGTCACAAAGCGGCCAGCCGTCCGTCGTCATCCGCGCGGTCCAGGCGGTCGTCGGCGCCGCCCGCGACCACACACGTCTTCCGCCGTGCCGACGTCGGTTCGGCAGCTCCGACGTTCGCTGCCGCGGCTAGGAGAAACTGACGCCAGCCGCTGCCCGGGTGTCGCACAGCGGTGTGATGAAGGCGGCGCGCCACGCAACCGTGTTGATGGAACGGGCGCAGCGAACAAGGCGCTTCTGTCCTGGCCTCAATGCGGTAGCGAGCGCCGCCCTGACTCCGCGCGTCGCGCAACGCGGTCATCGCGTGCGGAGGTCGCGGTTGTCGTCGGCGAATCGGTATCACTACTCGCGATGAGCCACCACGCAGGCGCGCTCGCCTTGGCTGGGGCGCAGGTCGCGGTCGTGCGCGACGATCCGGCGGCGCGTCTTGCATTGATGGCGCGGGTGTTCCGCGGACCGACGGGCCGCGCACCGCGACACCTGCCGTTCCGACGGGCGGCGTTGTCGTTCATGCGCTGGCAGGCGCGCCGCGGTGTGCTCAATCCGCTCGACGCGTCGCCGCCCGGCAGCGTGTGGTGGCGGGCGGTCAACGAGCGACTGCTGCGGGACGGATGCGAAACGGTCGCGCTCCTCGGTGGGTTGCCCGGCGAGCCGTCATCGCAGGCCGTGCGGCTCTGGCTGGCGTTCGGCGCGAGACCGACGGGGCGCAACTGGTACCGAGCGCACAACGCGAGCATCGTGGCCGGATACCTGGAGCACCGGACCCTCGCCGAAGCAGAGAGCCAACCGGAGCGCTTCTTCATGAACGTCGCGCTGCTGCGCGTGCTCTATGCGCACGCACTCGCCGCGGCGCCGCGCTTGGCGCTCGGACGGTTCGCTCCGGTCGGCCGCCTGCTTGGCGACCCCCGGCTCGGGATGACCGGTGTCTTTCTCTCCCTGCGCCGCGTGCTTCCAGACCGCTATCCGCTCGCGCTCGACGTCGAGGGCTACATCGCCGACGAGCAGCGTCTTGGCCGGATGCTCGACTACGCGGTGATCGCGCCGCGGCTGCAATGCCTGTACGAGTGGTCAGCCGACGAGCTCGGCGAACCACGCCTGCTCGGGCTGGTGCGCGACGGCAACCCGATCTACGCCTGGCCCTTCGAACAGCGACACGTATGGCGCACTCCGAACATGCCACTCGCAGCCCAGATACTCGAACGCGTTACACGCGCTCGCTGAAGGCCGCCGACCCCGACGCGACTGTCTGGGGGTCGCCCGAAGAACCGCGTGTGCCAATCGATGCTCGCGTCGAGATCGGATACCGGGACACCGGCGAAGAGGTGGGAGGGGGGGCCGCATCGAGAGCCGAGGCGGAGAGGAGGCTGTCGCGCCTGCGCCGCAGACTTAGAGAGTCGGGCGCCCCTCGCGCAATGGGCGCCCGAACCGGATGCGTGCGCGACGCCTACTTCGGAGCGCGACTGATCTCGTGCGGGCCGGTTGATGCGCACCGTACGCCGGCCGCGCCCTCGTCGAGCATCCGCTCGGCCGCGGCCAGCCCGGTGCCGATCCTGCGACCGCGCGTGCGCGGCGTGACCGGGGTCTGCGTTCGACGCGTGCGCGGCGTGACCGGGGTCTGCGTTCGACGCTGCACGTGCGCGGGCGCGACGATCAGCCTGGCATCGATCGCGAGAAGACGAATCCTGAGCAGCCGCGCGACGATGGACGCTTCGACGAGAAGCCCTTCAGAGAGCGGCCTGCCGTCGTCGGGAACCGCGATCAGGTTCGTCGACGGTGACGTCTCCGGCGTCCGCTCGGTGGCGTGCGCTGTACTCCTCGAGTCGCTTCGACGCCCTCTCCGCCGCCGTGACGATCTGTGCGTAGCGCTCACGTCCCGCCTTGGTCCCCAGGACATACCCGGCTCCGAACATCAGCAAGGTCGTCAACCTCACCGATCGCTCGCCGTCCCCTCCATCCGCCGGCGCACTACAGAGATCGCTGCGCTCGCCGCGGTGGCCGCGACGACGGCGGCCACCCCCGACTTAACCCCCTTGGGCGGGTGGATGTCGTCCAGCGCCGATCTGACACCCGAGGGAAGCTGTGCGTCACGGGTTGCCTTGACCACCTTCTCGAGCCGCGTCCTTCGCCGCAACGGTCTCATGTCGATCCTCTCTGTCCGGTCGGTTCTGTCCAGGGCTAGCGTGTGGTACGCGAGGCCCGCTTGATCGCGGAGACGAGCTCCGCCTTGGTCAGCGTCGTGCGCCCCTCGATGTCGATGGCAGCCGCGAGATCGAGCAGTTCGGCCTTCGTGTGCGACTCGAGATCGCCGTTGATCTGGCGGCTGTCCAGTCGCTGCGCGGTGTCCTCGGCGGTCGCCGCCGTGACTTTGCCGACCCGCTCGGCGGCCGCGACCCGCTGGTCGGCGTCCTTCGCCTGCTGTTCGGCGTCCGCAGCCAGTTGCTGCGCCTGGCGATGCGCCTCTTCGGCGGCGGCGCGGGCGGCTTGCGTGGCCTCGTCGGCCAGCTCCCTGGCTTCGTCAAGGCGCTCCCTCGCCTCCGCTACGAGCTCGCGTGCGCGTTGCTGCGAGACCTCGGCCTCTTGCTGCGCGGCCTGTGTCTCCTCCTCGGCCTCGGTCTGCCTCTCCTCGAGTTCCTCGTCGGCGTCCGCCTGGGCGGCGGCGCGCTCCTGCTGGACCTGCTCGTCGGCGGCCCGGCGCGCTTCGGTGACCGCCTGCTCGACGCGACGCTTCAGCTCGCGCTTGAGCTCTGCCACCTCCGAGCGGTTGCTCTCCGCTACCAGGCGCGCTTGGTCAGAGCTCTGCTTGGCCTCCTCGGCTGCCGCCAGCGCTTCCTCTTCGGCCTGCTGCGCGCGCTCGGCGGCCGCGCGGGCGCGGTTCATCCGGGTCTCGACCGAATCGCCCATCGGAGTGGCATCCTCGATGGACGCCCTGAGCTTCCGAGCGGTGTCGCGTGGGCCGGTCGCCTCGTCCGGGAGCATGCGCGACAACAGCCACGCCGCGTTCGAGGGAAGTTCCCGCAGGCCGGTGCCGGCGCTGTCCGAGAGCCAGTGAAGTGGACGTCGTCGTGGCATGACATCTCCCTGCGTCGTGAGGGCACGTTGGGTGGCCACATCGCCGGGCCGGCGACGCGGTAGAGTTCGCGTGCACTTTGAATACCGAAGTGCGCAAACCCGCAAACATTGCCGCCCGCCGACCCTCGTTCGACGCCGCCCTCGATGCTGGCCCTGCTGGATCTGCTCGGGCGGCGCTGGGCACTGCGGGTTCTCTGGGAGCTCCGGGTGGAGCCGGCGAGCTTCCAGGCGCTACACCGCCGTTGCGACTCGATGTCCACGAGCGTCCTCTCGCAGCGGCTCGCCGAGCTCGGGGACGCCCAGCTGATCGAGAAGGACCAGGCCGGGAGCTACACACTGACCGAGGCCGGCTCACTTCTGCTCGGCCGGCTCGACGGAATCGACGAGTGGACGCAGGAGTGGGCGCGCACGATTCGTAGCGCAGCGGCCGATCGGCCTCGCAGAACCACTTGACTGCTGGCTCCGACCGTCGGGTAGTCCCGCGACATGGGACGTAACCCGAATCCGTGGGAGCACGTGGCGGCGTTGGCCGGCATGGCCGCTGTTGCAGGCGCGGGCGTCGGCGCGGGGAGCGCGCTGATGTTCGCGGAGCGCCGCGCCGGCGCGCAGGACCGCGAGCTCGAATCGCTTGCCCACCGGGTCACCTCGCTGGAGGCCCTGAGCGAGCGTGTGACGCGGTTGGAGAGAGAATCCCGGAGCTCTGCGCGCCGCTCCAACGCAGCCTGACCTCCGCGACAGCAGGGAACTGACACCTGCTTCTTGACGGTGGTGCGCCTCGGCTTGGTGGCGTCGCCCGCCAAACGCTCGAGCGCCCGAGCCCACGAGCGCCGAAGGCGCAGCGATCATCGAATCCCGGTCCCGGGCCGCCGTCGGGGCGGCCGGCGGAAAGCAGCGACGATGCTGCGGGGGGACCGGATTCGGATCGCGACCGTCTCTGAGACGCCACACCAAGGCCGCCGAGGAACGCGATACCGAGGCCACCGAGGAACGCACGTCGGTCAATGGGGGCGTGACCGCGCCGGGGCGCGGCGTGGCCTCCCGGAGCGCTCGGGCGCGAGCTTGCGAGCGCTGCTCCGGGAGGGCATGACGCGACCCGGCCCCAGCTACTACGGGCGGGTCGCGAGGTGCCACGCGGCGACCGAGGCCGCGTCGCGCACGGCGCCGGTCCCGATCATCGATTCGACCGCGGCGATCCCGAAGCGCTCGACGCGGAGATCGGCCTCGGTCGCCTCGAGCGTCTGCTCGCCCGGCACGAGTTCGCTCGCGCGCCAGACGTCGAACGACTGGTCGGACATCCCGTAGGCGAAGAACAGCCGGCCGAGATGCTCGAGCCGGCCCGCGCGCAGGCCGGTCTCCTCGGCCAGCTCGCCGCGCGCCAGCTCCTCGGGCGCGGCCGTCGGGTCATCCTCCCACGCGCCCTGCGGGAACTCCCAGAAGCGCTCGCCGACCGGATGGCGGTGCTGCTCGATCAGCCACACCGCGTCGCCGTCGAGCGGCACGATCACCGCCGCCGGCGGCTTCTCGATCCACGCGTACAGCCCGGGCGTCCCGTCCGCGCGCTCGGTGCGGTCCTCGTGCAGGCGCATCCAGCGGTTCTCGTAGACGACCCGAGTGCTCGTGACGCGCGGCGGCTGCACCTAGACTGCATCCTCCCATGACGTCCGACGAGATCCGCGAGCGATACCTGGCCTTCTTCGAGTCGCGCGACCACAAGCGGCTGCCCTCGGCGTCGCTCGTGCCGACCGCGTACGACCCGTCGACGCTGCTCATCAGCGCCGGGATGCACCCGCTCAAGCCGTACTTCCAGGGCCAGGAGGCGCCGCCGCACAACCGCCTGACGACCTGCCAGAAGTGCTTCCGGACCGTCGACATCGACAACGTCGGCAGCACGTTCCGGCACCTGACGTTCTTCGAGATGCTCGGCAACTTCTCGATCAGCGACTACTTCAAGCAGGGGGCGGCGGAGTTCGCGTGGGAGCTCTCGACCCAGGGCTTCGGGTTCGAACCCGAGAAGATCTGGCCGACCGTCTTCGAGGGCGACGATGAGCTCGGCCTCGGCCCCGACGAGGAGGCGATCGAGGCCTGGCTGGCGATCGGCGTGCCGCGCGACCGGATCGTGCTGCTGCCGCGCTCGGAGAACTTCTGGCAGGCAGGGCCGACAGGCCCTTGCGGCCCTTGCAGCGAGCTGTACTTGGACAGGGGTTTGCAGTTTGGCCGTTCTGACGACCTGCCGGGCGGCGACTCCGAGCGCTTCCTGGAGTACTGGAACCTCGTGTTCATGCAGTACGACCAGGAGCCCGAGGGCGTGCTCACACCGCTGCCGGCGAAGAACATCGACACCGGGATGGGCCTCAACCGGATGGCGTCGATCCTGCAGGGCACGCAGTCGATCTTCGAGACCGACCAGTTCCAGCCGCTGATCACGCTCGGCGAGGAACTCAGCGGCAAGCGCTACGGCGAGACGTTCGAGACCGACCGCGCGCTGCGGATCCTCGCCGACCACACGCGCGGCATGAGCTTCCTGGTCGCGGACGGCGTCGTGCCGTCCAACGAGGACCGCGGCTACGTGCTGCGGCGCCTGATGCGCCGCGCGGTCGTGCAGGGCCGCCGGATCGGGATCGAGCAGGCGTTCCTGCCCGCCTTCGCGGACGTCGTCCACGAGCTGATGGCGCCCGCGTACCCGGAGATCCACGAGCACCGCGACACGATCCAGATGTGGCTCGCGCGCGAGGAGGAGGTGTTCAACCGCACGCTCGAGCAAGGCATGCGGCTGCTCGACGACGTGATCACGCGGGCGCGCGAGGCGGGGGAGGAGGGCATCGGCGCCGACCAGGCGTTCCTCCTGCACGACACCTACGGTTTCCCGTTCGACCTCACGCTCGAGCTCGCGGCCGAGCAGGACCTCGGCGTCGACGAGCAGGGCTTCGAGGAGCTGATGTCCGAGCAGCGCGAGCGCGCGCGTTCGAGCGCCGGGCGCGGCGGCCGCGACACCGAGCGCGAGCGGATCACCGCGTTCGCGGAGGGCGCGGGCTTCCCGACCACCTTCACCGGCTTCGAGACGACCGAGCAGGCGACCGCGGTCGGCGCGATCGCGCAGGAGGACGGTCGCGTGCTGGCCAAGCTCGTCGAGTCGCCGTTCTACGCGACGGGCGGCGGCCAGGTGCACGACAGCGGCATCGTCGAGTGCGAGCACGGTGACTGCCGCGCGCGGGTCGTGGACGTCGTCCGGCTCGGCGACGACCAGGCGCTGGTGCTCGAGCCGCTCGAGGGCGAGCTGCACGAGGGCGAGCGCGTGATCGCGCGCGTGGACCCGACGCGCCATCTCACCGAGCGCAACCACACGGCGACGCACCTGCTGCACGCGGCGCTGCGCGACCGGCTGGGCACGCACGTGCGCCAGGCGGGCTCCTACGTCGGGCCCGACAAGCTGCGCTTCGACTTCACGCACGGCGCGCCGCTGACCGACGAGGAGCTGCGCGACATCGAGGACGCGGTCAACGCGCAGATCATCGCCGACCATCCCGTGCGCGCGCTGACGACGACGCTCGACGAGGCGCGCCGCCTCGGCGCGATGGCGCTGTTCGGCGAGAAGTACGGCGACGTCGTGCGGATGGTCGAGATCGGCGACGGCAACTGGTCGCGCGAGCTGTGCGGCGGCACGCACGTGCGCAGCACCGGCGTCATCGGCGTTCTGAAGATCACCACCGAGACGTCCTCGGCGGCGAACGTCCGCCGGATCGAGGCGGTCACGAGCGAGGTCGCGATCGCCGAGTTGCGCCGGCACGACCGGATCCTGTCGGAGACCGCGCAGATCCTGCGGACCACGCCCGGGTCGGTCGCCGAGATCGCGGCCGACCGCGAGCGCAAGCGCCGCGAGCTCGAGAAGGCCGCGCAGCAGGTGGCCCCGATCGACGAGAAGCTCGACGTCGACGCCGTCGTCGAGCTCGACGGCGTGCGCGCGATCTTCGAGATCAAGCGGGTCGCGAGCCCCAAGGCGCTGCCCGACCTCGCGGACCGGCTCAAGAACCAGCTCGGCGACCCGGCGGTCGTCGTCCTCGGCGCGCCCGGCGACGGCCGCGCGAGCCTGCTCGTGGCGGTGACGCCCGGGGCGGTCGAGCGCGGCGTGAAGGCCGGCGCGGTGGTCAAGGCGGCCGCCGCGGTGGTCGGCGGCGGCGGCGGCGGCCGCGACACCATGGCCCAGGCGGGCGGGCGCGATCCGGACAAGCTCCCGGACGCGCTCGATGCGGCACGCGCCGAGATCGAGCGCGCGCTTGCGAGTCCTGGCGCTTGACTACGGCAGCGCGCGCTGCGGCGTGGCGGTCTCGGATCCGTCCGGGACGCTCGCCACGCCGCTCGAGCCCGTCCTGAGGCCGGGCACGAAGAAGGGGCTGCAGCGGATCAAGCAGCTCGTCGCGGAGGTCGGCGCCGAGCGGATCGTGGTCGGCCTGCCGGTCTCGCTGGGCGGCGGCGACAGCGCCCAGACGCGCGAGACGCGTTCGTTTGCTGACCGCCTGCGGGCGGCCGTCGACTTGCCCGTGGAGCTCTACGACGAGCGCTTCACCACGGCCTTGGCGCACCAGGCGGGGGGCAGCGTCGCGCTCGACTCTCGCGCCGCGGCGGTTCTTCTCGACGAATGGTTGAACGTCGGGCGCTCTCCTGCCGATAGATGAGTCGTGGACTCATCCACCGCGAGCAACCATGGCGCGCCGGCCACGGCCGCCGGCCTTGACACCGGCGCCGACGAGGCGATGGCGAACGCCGCCGAGATGGCGGTCGACGATCCGCTGGACGCGATCCTGCGCCAGATCGTCGGCGGGTACTTCGTGCTCACCGACGGCCAGGGCTCCGTCTCCAAGTGGTCCGAGCCCGCCGAGCTGCTGTTCGGCCGCCCCGCCGCCGAGGTCCTCGGCCAGTCGTTCTTCGACACGCTGATCCAGAGCCCGGTGCCCGCCGCCGCCGAGTCGTGGCGCGGTTTCCTGGAGTCCGGCGAGGCGCCCGGCGCCGCCGGCCGCGTCGAGGTCAACGGCCTGCACGCCGGGAGCACGGTGTTCCCGATGGAGTCCGTGTTCGTCCCCGTCAAGCTCGACGAGGGCTTCGACTTCTCGCTCTTCCTCGAGGACCTCGGCTTCGACCTCCCGATGAACCTGATGCTGCAGCGCATGCGCGCGCAGCACCCCGTGGTCGTCCGCGCGCTGCGCCAGGCGCTCGAGCCGGAGCCCCAGCCCTGGGAGGGCTGGCGCACGGCCGGCACGCTCGTCGTCTTCCGCCCGCTCTCCGCGACCCCGTGGATCGAGGCCGAGCTCGCCCGCCGCGAGGCCGAGCGCGCCGCGACCGACGCCGAGGTCGAGGAGCGCCTGACCAACTTCGACCCCGGCATCCAGGGCAACTCGGTCGCCGACCTCGACGACGCCGCTGCCGTGGTGGCGCGCCTGCTGTCGGCGATGGAGCGCATCGACGAGCTCGAGCGCGTCGCGCTCGGCCTGCCCGGCCAGCTCGAGGAGGCCCGCCAGAGCGCCGAACGCCGCGCCGAGTCCGCCGAGCGCGAGGCCCAGGCGCTGCGCCAGGAGATGAACCGCGTGCTCGCCACCGCCCCCACCGGCGGGGTCGACGAGGCCGAGCACCGCGAGCTGCTGGCCCGCCTGGAGCGCCTCGAGCGCGCCCGGATGGACGCCGAGCAGGTCGCCGAGGACCGCGCCCGCGCGTTCGAAGCCGCCGAGGCCGCCCGCCGCGAGCTGATCGGTCGCCTGGACCGGATCGAGCGCCAGCGCGCGGAGTCGTCGGCCGCCGCCGACGCCCGCCTGGCCGCCGCCGTCGCCGAGGCGCAGCGCACGGCCGACGAGGCGATCTCCGAGGCCGGCCGCCGCGCCGACGAGGCGAGCGCGCTCGTCGAGGCGCGCCTGGCCGAGGCCGAGCGCGGCCGCTCGACCGCCGGTGAGGTCGCCTCGTCCGAGCTGGTCGCCCAGCTCGAGCAGGTCCGCGCCGAGCACGAGAAGGCCGCCGCGGCCGCCCGCGCCGAGCTGGCCGCCACGGTCGAGCGCCTCGAGCGCGACCGCGCCCGCGAGGCCGAGGCCGCCCGTGCCGAGTTGGCCGCCGCGCTGCAGCGCGTCGAGACCGTCTCGCGCGAGGCCGACGCCCTGCGCGAGCAGCTCACGGCGGTCACCGTCGAGCGCGCCGAGGCCGGGGAGGACCGCCGCCGGCTCGACGACCTGGCCCGCGACGCCGAGGCCGCCCGCGCCCGCATGGACGCGCTGCGCGCCGACCTGGCGCCGCTCGAGTCGCTGCAGGCCGACGTCGAGGGCCTGCGCACCCAGATCTCCACGCTGCGCGACGACGCCGCCGACGTCGCCGCGCTGCGCTCCGAGCTCGACGCGCTGCAGACCGGCAGCGGCGAGCTGGAGGCGTTCCGCGCCGAGCTGACCGCGCTGCAGTCGAGCGCCGCCGACCTCACCGCTCTGCGCGACCACGTCACCGCCCTGCGCGGCGGCGTGCCGGACATCGAGCCGCTGCGCGAGCAGGTCGCCGCCGTGCCCGCCCTCGAGGCGCGGCTGGACGCGCTGCAGGCGGGCGCGGCCGACGTCGCGGCGCTGGGCGCGCGGCTCGACGAGCTGCAGGGCGGCGCGGCCGACGTCGCGGCGCTGAGCGCCCGGCTCGACGCCGTTCAGGAGAGCGCCGCCCGCGTGCAGTCGCTCGAGGCGCGCCTCGACGACGCGACGAGCAACGCCGACGTGCAGGCGCTGCGCGCCGAGATCGCCGCCCTGCGCGACGGCGCCGGCGAGCTGCCGGTCCTGCGCGCCGAGATCGCGACCCTGCGCACGACCGCCGCCGACATCGAGGAGCTGCGCGAGGAGCTCGCCGCCGCGCGGGCCGCCGCCGCGCCCGCCGAGCGGCTCGAGGAGCTGCGCCGCCAGCAGGAGCAGGTCCGCGCGTGGCTCGACGAGGCCCGCCGCGAGCGCGACGAGTTCCGCGCCGCCGGCGAGCGCACCTCGGCCCAGGTCGAGGAGCTGCGCCGCTCGCTCGAGGAGCGTGACGCCGAGCCCACCGTCCCCGCCGCCCAGGCCGTCGAGCGCGACGTCGTCGACGAGATGGGCAGCCAGGTCGACATCCTGCGCAACGCCGAGCAGGCGCTGCGCATGCGCCTGGCCGAGGTCACCGCTTCCGGCGAGGCGACCACGCGCCGGATCGACCAGCTCGGCGAGGCCGGCGACGAGATCGCCCGCCGCATCGACGAGATCCAGGCCTCCACGGCCG
Source organism: Solirubrobacteraceae bacterium (assembly GCA_036520135.1). Lineage (GTDB taxonomy): Bacteria > Actinomycetota > Thermoleophilia > Solirubrobacterales > Solirubrobacteraceae > DASSUW01. Next base: position 187 of record DATDKF010000460.1, on the reverse strand, counting down.
AGCGCCTCGAGGCGCTGGCTGCCGGGGGCGAGGCCGCCACGGCCGCCGCCGAGTCGGCCCGCGCGCAGGCCGAGCGCGCCGTGGCGACCGCCGCCGAGGTCCGTGCCGAGGCCGAGCGCGCCGCCCCGGCCGCCGGCGACGTCCGTGCCGAGGCGCGCGCCGCCGCCGACACCGCCCGGGCCGCGCG
>DATDKF010000459.1:0-10603 GCA_036520135.1 Solirubrobacteraceae bacterium | reverse complement strand
GCTCGATCCGCGGCGGCGCGCGAGCAGCTCGCCGATCCCCAGCCGCCGCGCGACCGACGCCACGCGCGACTTGCGCGGCACCCCCTGCATCTTCAGCGCGAAGCCGAGGTTGTCCTCGACGCTCATGTGCGGATAGAGCGCATACGACTGGAAGACCATCGCGATGTCGCGGTCCTTGGGCGCGATGTCGTTGACCACGCGGTCGGCGATCCGGATCGTCCCGGACGTCGCCTCTTCGAGCCCGGCGACCATCCGCAGCGCCATCGACTTGCCCGAGCCCGACGGCCCCACCAGCACGTGAAGCCGCCGTCGGCCACCTCGAGGTCGAGGTCGTCGACCGCGCGCGTCCCGTCCGGGAACACCTTCGCGACCTCCGAGACGCAGATGCTCGCCATCGTCAGCTCCGCGCCTGCGCGACGAAGTCGCGGTACCAGAGCCCGCTGTCGAGGGCGAGCTTTCGTCGACGTTCGTGATCGGCCGGTCCGCGCGGCCGACAGGAGTCCACGCCGCCGACGGCGAACTCACCGGACGTGCCCGATGACCACCCGCTGCTCGCCCGCTTTCTCAGGGACCTGACGCTGCGCCGCGCGATCGGCGGGATCATGGCCATCGCGACGGCGTTCACGCTCCTGTCGGCGGCGCTGATCCGCGTGGCCGAGCCGCAGACCTACGCGAACTACGGCGAGGCGTGCTGGTGGGCGATCCAGACGGTGTCGACGGTCGGGTATGGCGACAACGTCCCGACGAGCCCCGCCGGCCGTGCCATCGCGTCGCTGGTGATGCTGTTCGGCATCGCGCTCGTGCCGGCCATCACCTCGCTGGTCGTGGCGGTGTTCATCAACCAGCAGATGCGCCGCCGCCCGCTCAAGTGACGACCTGCGGCTCGCGCGGCGAGTCGTTGAGCCGCCGCCCGCCGTCCGCGGTCACGGCCACGATGTCCTCGATCCGCACGCCGAACTCGCCCGGCACGTAGATCCCCGGCTCGATCGAGAAGCACATGCCGGCAACCAGCGACTGCGTCTCGCCCTCGACGATGTAGGGCGGCTCGTGCACGGTGACGCCGATGCCGTGCCCGGTGCGGTGGGTGAACAGCTCGCCATAGCCGGCCTCCTCGATCACCGCGCGCGCCGAGCGATCGACGTCCTGGCACGCCGAGCCCGGCCGCACCGCCTCGAAGCCGGCCTGCTGCGCCGCGCGCACGACCTCGTGCACGCGCAGGTGCTCCGCGCTCGGCTCGCCGACATGGACCGTGCGTGTGGTGTCGGAGCCGTAGCCATCGAACGTGCCGCCGAAATCGAGCACCACCGCGTCGCCGGCCGCGATCACGCGCTCGCCCGCCCCGTGGTGCGGGTTCGCGCCGTTCGGCCCGGAGCCGACGATCGTGAAGTCGGCGCTCGCATGCCCGTGCTCGACGAGCAGCCGCGCCAGGTCCGCGGCGACATCGCGCTCGCGGCGCCCGGCGAACGGCACGCGCAGGATGTCCGCGAACGTCGCGTCGGCGGCCGCGCCCGCCGCCGCCATCCGCGCCAGCTCGTCGGCGTCCTTGACCGCGCGCAGCAGCGGCAGCGCGGCGGTCATCGATGCGAACGCCGCGGCCGGCGCCGCGTCCTGCAGCGCGAGCGCGTGCAGCGCCCAGCAGGCGTCGGAGATCGCGTAGCGCCCGCCCGGCTGCAGCAGCGACGCCGCGGCGGCGTACGGGTCCTCCCCGTCCGACCACTCGAGGAACTCGACGTCCGCGTCCCCCGCGTCCGCGCGCTCGAAGCCCGGCAGCACGAGCACCGGGTCGCGGCCCGCCGCGACGACGAGCAGCGTGAGCCGCTCGGTGACCGCGGTCGGCGTGTAGCCGGTCAGGTAGAGCAGATCGGGCCCGGGCGCGGCCAGCAGCCCGGTCAGCCCGACGTCGGCGGCAGCGGCGGCGGCGCGCTCGATGCGAGTCACCCCCGCATCCTGGCACCATGGTCGGCTTCGTGCCCCCCGTGATCGACGGCCACAACGACGTCCTCAGCCACCTGCAGGACGAGAACGCGCCCGACGACGCGCTGCTGCGCGTCGGCACCGCCACGATCACGGTCCCGAGCGCGCGCGCCGGCGGGCTCGCCGCCGGCCTGTTCGCGGTGCTGCCGCCCGCGCCGCCGGGGGAGATCACGCGCACGCCGGGCGGCTACGAGATCCCGATGGCGCCGCCGGTGCCGTTCGAGGAGTCCGCCCGCAGCATCGCGGCGCTCGGCGCGCGCCTGTTCCGGCTGCTCGCCGCCACGGACGGCCAGATCCGGCTCGTCAAGGCCGTCGGCGACCTCGACGCGTGCCTGCAGGGCGACGCGCTCGGCGTGATCTTCCACATGGAGGGCGCCGAGGCGATCGACACCCAGCTCGACGCGCTCGAGGTCTGGTACGCCGCCGGCCTGCGCTCGGTCGGCATCGTGTGGAGCCGCACGAACGCGTTCGCGCACGGCGTGCCGTTCAAGTTCCCGAGCACGCCCGACACCGGCCCGGGCCTCACGCCCGCGGGCACGCGCCTCGTCAAGCGCTGCGCCGAGCTCGGCATCGCGATCGACCTCAGCCACCTCAACGCGGCCGGCTTCTGGGACGTCGCGCGCACCCTCGACGGCCCGCTGATCGCCTCGCACTCGGGCGTCCACGCGCTCTGCACCTACTCGCGCAACCTCACCGACGACCAGCTCGACGCGATCGGCTCCAGCGGCGGCCTCGTCGGCATCAACTTCGACGTCGGCTCGCTGCGCGCGGACGGCGGCGACGACGCCGACACGCCGATCGCGAAGATCGCCGAGCACGCCCGCTACGTGGCCGACCGCATCGGCGTCGACCACGTCGCGCTCGGTTCGGACTTCGACGGCGCGACGATGCCCGCCGAGCTGGCCGACGCCTCCGGCTACCCGCTCGTGCTCGCCGCTCTCGAAGCCGCGGGCTTCGAGAGCGACGAGGTGGAGCGGATCGCCTCCGGCAACTGGCGCCGGGTGCTCGCCGCGGCCTGGGGCTAACCGGTCTCGGCGGCGAGGCGGCCGCGCACGGCCGGGGCCACGAGCGCCGATCCGGCGATCAGCAGACCGAGGCCGGCGATGCCGGCGGAGACCGCGACCGCGGGGCGGAACGCGTCGATCATGTCGGCGGGATCGACCGAGCTCACGACCGCGCTGACGATCGCCAGCCCAACCGCGCCGCCGACCTGGAACGAGGTGTTGAGCAGGCCCGAGGCCAGCCCCTGTTCGTGGTCGGCCACGCCCGCCACGGCCTGGATGTTCAGCGACGGGAACGACAGCGCGAAGCCGGTGCCGAGCAGCAGCATCGTCGGCAGCATCAGCCCGATGTACGACGGCGAGCCGTCGAGCCGCAGGAACAGCAGGTAGCCGGCGAGCAGCGACACCGCGCCCGCGGCGATGATCCGCGCCGTCCCGAAGCGGTCGACCAACGGCCCGAGACGCGGCGAGAACACCGCGACCAGCAGGCCGGCGGGCAGGAACGCCAGCGCGGTCTCGAGCGCCGACCAGCCGTTCACCGACTGCAGGTACAGCGTGCCGACGAACTGGAAGCCGAAGTAGCCGCCGAACAGGGCCATGCCGCCGAGGTTGGCCCGCAGCAGCGGGCCCGAGCGCAGGATGCCGAGCCGCACCAGCGGCGCGGCGCTGCGGCGCTCGATCGTCACGAACAGCGCCAGCAGGGCCGCCACGATCGCGAACGACGCGACCGTCACAGTCGAGCCCCAGCCGTCGTTCGGCGCCTCGACGACCGTGCGGACGAGCAGCAGCATCGCCGCCGTGACGGTCACCGCGCCGGCGATGTCGTAGCGCCGGCGGCCTTCGATCGACGGGCGGTCGCGCGGGATCACGCGCGGGGCCACGAACAGGATCGCCAGGGCGAACGGCACGGGCAGCAGGAACGTCCAGCGCCAGCCGAGCTCGGTCAGCAGGCCGCCGAGCACGAGCCCGAGCGAGAAGCCCGAGGCGCCGGTCGCCGTGTAGATCGCGAGCGCGCGGTTGCGGTTCGGGCCCTCGGAGAACGTGGTGGTGATGATCGACAGGCCGGCGGGCGCCGTGAACGCCGCGCTCATGCCCTTGAGCAGCCGGGTGATGACGAGCAGCGTGCCGTCGTTGACGAGCCCGCCGACCGCCGAGGCGACGACGAACACGCTCAGCGCGGCAAGCAGCACGCGCCGGCGGCCGAGCATGTCGGCGGCCCGGCCGCCGAGCAGCAAGAGCCCGCCGTAACCGAGCACGTAGCCGGAGACGACCCACTGCAGCTGCGAGGTGGAGAGGCCGAGATCGGCCCGGATCGACGGGAGCGCGACGCCGACCATCGAGACGTCGAGACCGTCGAGGAAGAGGACGCCGCACAGCACCACGAGGAGCGCCCAGGTGCGGGCCTCCCAGTGGGGGGAGGAGCCGGCGGCGGTACTGGGGGAGGAACGCATGAGTGGCATACTACATGCGTCTGCAAGTATTTCTAGGGCATATTTTGTGAAAGCAAAAGTTGCTTCGGACTGGTATAATGGCGTCGCGGAGATGACCGACACCGAAATCGTCGATACCTGGCGCCAGCTGCTCGACAGCTACGCGCGGGCGGTCGGCGCCCTCGAGCGGCGGCTGGAGGAGGAGCACGGTCTCGGCGTCAGCGAGTACGAGGTGCTCGAGCGCCTCGCGGAGGGCGACAAGACCGAGCGCCGCATGCAGGAGCTCGCCGCCGCCGTCCACCTCAGCCAGAGCGCGCTCTCACGCGTGGTCGGTCGCCTCGAGGCCGAGGGCCTCGTCACGCGCGGCCTGTGCATGGAGGACCGGCGCGGGATCTACGCCTGCCTCACCGAAGCCGGCCGCGCCCGCTACGAGGCCGCGCGCCCGACGCACCGCACGGTGCTCGCCGAGACGCTCCGATAGCGTCGCCGCATGCTCGATCACATTGGAGTGAACGTCTCCGACTACGATTCGGCGAAGGCCTTCTACGTCGCCGCGCTCGCGCCGCTCGGCTACACGCTCGCGATGGAGCCGGTCCCCAACGTCGGGGGCTTCTCGATGGGCGATCGCGGCCCGCAGGGCGCGTTCCCGTTCTGGATCGCCGAGGGCCGGGGCGAGCCGACCGCCGCCCACATCGCCTTCACGGCGCCTGACCGCGCGACCGTCGACGCCTTTCACGCCGCCGCGCTCGCGGCCGGCGCGACCGACAACGGCGCTCCCGGGATCCGCGAGATCTACCATCCGAACTACTACGGCGCCTACGTGCTCACCGCCGACGGCGTGAACCTCGAGGCGGTCTGCCATGTGCCCGGCGACTAGGCGGTCGCTACGCGCACGACGTCCGCCAGAGTACGCGGCGGGTGGCCGGTGAAGCGCTGCACGGTGTCGGTCACCTGGTCGAGCTCGCCGCGCGCGACCGCGGTGTAGGTGCTGATCCACGCCTCGACCATCCAGTCGGGCGCGCCGTAGACGGCGCGCGAGGCCCACGCCTCCTCGAGCGTCTCGTCCTTGAACGTGACCGTGCGGCCGGTCAGGCGCGTCAGCTCGGCGGCGATCTCCGCGAACGTCAGCGCCTCGCCCCCGCTGATGTCGTAACTGGCGCCGTCGTGGCCGTCGGACGTGAGCAGGACCGCGACGACCTCGGCGATGTCGTCGCGCGCGACCGCGGCGAGCCGGCCGGTGCCGCCCGGCCCGGCGATCACGCCGTCGTCGGACACCATCCGCGGCATGAAGTCCAGGTACAGGTTCATCCGCGGGAGCGTGAACGGCAGCCCGCACGCGCGGACGTACTCCTCGGTGGCCCAGTGGTCGCGCCCGAGCGTGAACGTGGAGTCCGGCCGCGCGGCGACGAACGACAGGTAGAAGATCCGCCGCACCCCCGCCGCGACCGCGGCGTCGACCGCGGTCTTGTGCTGCTCGACGCGGTCGGGCGCCTCCTCGGCCGGCACCAGGAACACGGTGTCGACGCCCTCGCACGCGGCGCGCATCTCGTCGAAGGCGCCGTAGGAGGAAGCCTGTCGCACGTCGGCCCCGAGGTCGGGCGCGCGGCCCGCGTCGCGTACCACGAGGCGCAGCGGCGCACCGCGCTCGGCGAGCCGGCGCGCGGTCTGTCCGCCGACGTACCCGGTCGCGCCGGTGACGGCGATCACGCGTTCTCCCGCAGCCGGTAGCCGACGCCGCGCACCGTCTCGATCGAGTCCGCCCCGAACGGGCGGTCGACCTTCTCGCGCAGGTAGCGGATGTAGACGTCGATCACGTTCGAGCGGTTCTCGTACTCGCCGTCCCAGGCGTGGTCGAGCAGCTGCAGGCGATCGAGCACCTGCCCAGGATGGCGCATCAGCGTTTCCAGCAGGGCGAACTCGCGCGCTGACAGCGCGATCTCGGCGTTCCCGCGCCAGACGCGGCGCGTCGCGGGGTCGAGCCGCAGGCCGCCGGCCTCCAGGACCGGCGGGCGCTCGATCGGGCCGCGGCGCGCGATCGCGCGCAGCCGCGCGGCCAGCTCGGCCAGCGAGAACGGCTTGGTCAGGTAGTCGTCCGCGCCGGTGTCGAGCCCGCGCACGCGGTCCTCGACCGCGTCGCGCGCGGTGAGCATCAGCACCGGCGAGCGCACGCCGTCGGAGCGCAGCCGCCGGCAGACCTCGAAGCCGTCGATGCCCGGCAGCAGCACGTCGAGCACGATCGCGTCGTAGGCGGTCGCGCCCGCCATCCACAGCGCCGCCTCGCCCTCGGCCGCCACGTCGGCCGCCAGGCCGTCGTCGCGCAGGCCGCGCTGGATCAGGCCGGCCATCTTGGCGTCGTCCTCGACGATCAGGACGCGCATGGCAGCGATATCCAGACGTCGGCCCCGCCGGCGGGGCGGTTGCGGGCGCGGGCCTCGCCCCCGTGTGCCCGCGCGATCAGGTCGACGATCGCCAGGCCGAGCCCGGCGCCGCCGCGCCCGCGCGCGGCGTCCGCGCGCGTGAAGCGGTCGAACGCGTCGTCCAGGAACGTGGGCGGGAAGCCCGGGCCGTCGTCGCGCACGTGCAGCTCGACGCGCCCGTCGACGCGCTCGGCGGCCAGCTCGGCGTGCGTGCCGCCGTGCCGCAGCGCGTTGTCGACCAGGTTGCCGAGCGCCTGCTGCAGGCGGTCGGGATCGGCGTCGACGCGCAGGGCCGCGGGCGCGTCCGCCCGCGCGCGCCCGGGGAAGCGGGCGGCGACGGTCTCGAGAACGTCGGCGACGCGCAGCTCGGCGGCCCTGATCGGGAGCGCGCCGTCGTCGACGCGGGCGATAACGAGCAGATCCTCGGCCAGCGCAGCCAGCCGGTCGGTCTCCTCCGCCGCCGAGCGCACGGCGGCCTCGAGCTCCTCGCGGCTGCGGCCGGCGCGCGAGGCCAGCTCGAGCTCGGCCTTGAGGATCGCCAGCGGCGTGCGAAGCTCATGGCTGGCGTCGGCCACGAACGCGCGCTCGCGCTCGAGCGCGGCCCGCAGCCGCGCCTCGGCGGCGCCGTAGCCGGCCAGCGACGCGATCACGATCGCGACCGGGCCGCCGATCAGCAGCAGCACGGCGAGCGTGCGCAGCGCCTCGCTGCGGTCGTCGGCCGCGGTGCCGACCACGAGCAGCCGCCCGTCGACCGGCGTGACGAGCAGGCGCGCCGCATCGCCGCCGCGCTCAGAGTCGACGAAGATCGGCCCCCGCTGCGCGCGGCGGCGCTGGTCGGCGGTCAGCCGCGCGCCGCCGACCTCCGCGAAGTTCTCCTCGTCCGGCGCCGGCAACGGCTCGCCGCGGCGCACACGCGGGGTCAGATCGGCGGTCCGCGCGCGCAGGTTCTGCTCGATCGAGTCGCCGAGCGCCTCGCCGAGCTTCAGGTACGAGTACAGGCCGCCCAGCCCGAGCAGGATCGCGACGACGCCCGCGAGCACGAGCGTCAGGCGGACGCGCACCGGCAGGCGGGCGACCCGAGACATCGTGGCCGACGCTACTCCGCTTCATCGCGCATTGCAGGTACGAAACCGCGCGCAGATGAGATCGCGATGAGGCGAACCCCCGCCCTTGCCGCGGGGGCAGACCGTACTTCGCAGCGGTGGCGACCCCCTGCGCGGACGCCTGGTACCTCGGACGCATCGCGGGGCTCGGGACGCGATTCTGCGCAAGTCCTCCCCATGACCCCCAGGAGCCCCTACTCAATGCAGACCAAGCCCCGCGGCATCGCCGCCCGCGCCGGGCGCTGGAGCGCCCGTCACAAGAAAACCGCCATCTTCGGATGGCTGGCCTTCGTCGCTCTTGCGTTGGTACTCGGAAGCATGACCGGCACCAAGGAGCCAACGGACGCGCAGTCCTTCGACGGAGAGTCCAAGCGCGCGGAGACCATCGTCGAGAACGCCGGGTTCAGCAAGGACGCCGGCGAGATGGTGCTCGTTCAAAGCAAGACCCTGACCGTCAAGGACGGCACCTTCCGCTCGACCGTCAAGGACATCGAGAGCGCCGTGGCCGGCCAGTCGGCCGTCACCAACGTCGTCTCCCCGCTCGGCAAGGGCGGCCAGGTGTCCGAGGACGGGCACTCGGCGCTCGTCACGTTCGACATCAAGGGTGATGCCGACACCGCGCCGGACCGGATCCAGCCGGTGATGGACGCCGTCGAGAAGGCCGGCGCCGCGCATCGCGACCTGACCGTCGCCCAGTTCGGCGACGCCAGCCTCACCAAGGAGCTCACGGACTCACAGGCAGCGGATCAGAGCCGCTCGCAGATGATCTCCCTGAGCGTCACGCTGCTCATCCTGCTGATCACGTTCGGCGCCCTGCTGGCCGCCATGGTCCCGGTCATCCTCGCGCTGACCGCCGTCGCGGGCACCGCCGGTCTTGCCGGCGTCGCCAGCCAGCTCGTCCCGACCGACGACGTCACGCTGCAGGTGATCATCCTCGTCGGCCTTGCCGTCGGCGTCGACTACTCGCTGTTCTACATCCGACGCGAGCGTGAAGAGCGCGCCAAGGGCCGCGAGAAGCTCGATGCGCTCGACATGGCCGCCGCCACGTCCGGTCGCGCCGTCCTCATCTCCGGCCTGACCGTGATGATCGCGATGGCCGGCATGTTCCTCACCGGCAACACCACGTTCATGGGCATGGGCCTCGGCACGATCCTCGTGGTCGCCGTCGCGGTGCTCGGCTCGCTGACCGTGCTCCCCGCGGTGCTCGCCGCGCTCGGCGATCGCATCAACAAGGGCCGGATCCCCGGCCTGCGCCGCCGCAGCGAGGCGCGTGACTCGCGCGCCTGGGGCTGGCTGATCGACCGCGTCATGCGTCGTCCCGCCATCGCCGCGATCCTCGCCGGCGGCCTGCTCGTCGCCCTGGCGATCCCCGCGTTCGGCATGCAGACGAAGCTGTCCGGCACCGAGGACCTGCCCAAGGACCTCTCAACGATCCAGGCGTACCACAAGGTCCAGGCCGCGTTCCCTTCGGAGGCCGCTCCCGCGACCGTCGTGGTGAAGGCGAACGACGTCAACGCTCCCGAGGTCAAGACCGCGATCGCCGGCTTCGAGCAGGCGGTCAAGAGCGACGACCAGTACACCGGCCAGATCACCACGGACGTCAACCCCGCGCATGACGTCGCCGTGCTGAGCGTCGGCCTTCCCGGCACCGGGTCGGGCGACGTCGGCCAGGCTGCCGTCAAGCACCTGCGCGACGACGTGCTCCCGGCGACGCTCGACCGCACCAACGGCATCACGGCCGAGGTCTCCGGCCAGGCGGCCGCGGAGGCGGACTTCAACACGCTCATGAAGACGAAGACTCCCCTGGTGTTCGCCTTCGTGCTCGGGCTGGCCTTCCTCCTGCTGCTCGTCACGTTCCGGTCGATCGTGATCCCGATCAAGGCGATCGCGCTCAACCTGCTGTCGGTCGGCGCCGCCTACGGCATCCTCAAGGTCGTCTTCCAGGACGGCAAGGGCGAGAAGCTGCTCGGCTTCGAGTCCAACGGTGGCATCGCGTCCTGGCTGCCCCTGTTCCTCTTCGTGATCCTGTTCGGGCTCTCGATGGACTACCACGTGTTCATCCTGAGCCGGGTCCGCGAGGCGTGGCAGCGCGGCATGAGCACCGACAAGGCCGTTGCGCACGGCATCAAGACCACCGCCGGCACGGTCACCGCCGCCGCCATGGTGATGGTTCTCGTGTTCGCCGCCTTCGCGACGGAGAGCGGGCTCGAGATGAAGCAGCTCGGCGTCGGCCTGGCCGCCGCGATCCTGATCGACGCGACGATCATCCGCGGCGTGCTGCTCCCCGCCACGATGAAGCTGCTCGGCAAGTGGAACTGGTACCTGCCGCGCTGGCTGCAGTGGCTGCCCGAGTTCGATCACGAGGGCGGCTCCGGCCGCCTCGGCCACGGCCCGGTCCCGGCGCCCGCGGCCGCCTAGCTCCATCCCCCAAGACAACCACGATCCCGAGCGGCCCGCCATCCGGCGGGCCGCTCGGCGTTTCACCACTCCTGGTTCGTCGGGCGGACGGTGAGCTCGTTGATCGCCACGTGCCGCGGGCGGGTGACGATGTACTGGATGTTGTCCGCGATGTCCTCGGCCGCGAGCCGCTCGATGTCCCGGAAGCGCTCGCGCGTCGCCTCGCGCACCGCGGGCTGCATGTGGTCGGTCAGCTCGGTGGCGACGGCGCCGGGCTCGAC
>DATDKF010000458.1:0-3904 GCA_036520135.1 Solirubrobacteraceae bacterium | reverse complement strand
CCCGCGATGGCGAAGGCCGCCGTCGCGACGCGACGCTGATCAGCGCCGCGTCGTGACCGCACGCTCGAGCCGGCCGACCGCCCAGGCGCTGCTGCGCAGCCCGACGTACAGCGACAACAGGGCGCCGGTGATGAGCAGCTCCCCGGTGGGGGGAGCGGTGTCGGGGGTGCGATCCATGGCCTCGAAGGTACGCTCGCGTCCGCTCTGCCGCTAGGACCCCAGGTCGGAAACCGACTCGACCGGCTGGCCGGTGTCTCAGCCGGTGTTGCGCATGCCCGCCGCGATGCCGGTGATCGTGGCGAGCAGCGGCTCGCGCGCCTCCTCGCGCCCGGCGCGCGCCCGCGCAAGCAGCTCCACCTGCAGGTGGGAGAGCGGATCGATCCACGGGTTGCGATGCGACAGCCGTCGCTGCAGGGCGGGCGTGTCGTCGAGCAGCGACGCCGCGCCGGCGATCTCCAACAGCCGTCCGACCACTTGGTCGTGCTCGCGCGCAATGTCGGGCCAGAAGCGGTCGCGCAACTCGGGCTCGACGAGTCGCAGGTAGCGCTCGGCGACGCCGAGGTCGGTCTTGTAGAGCGCCATCTCGAGGGTGGAGAGCAGGCTGCCGAAGAACGGCCAGCGGGCGGACATCTCGCGCTGGAGTTCGAGCGAGCCTTCGGTCAGCGCCGCGCCCGCGCCGTACCAGGACGGCAGCAGCAGCCGGTTCTGCGTCCACGCGAACACCCACGGGATCGCGCGCAGCGCCTCGATCCCGCCCGAGGCCCGCTTGGACGGGCGCGAGCCGATGTTGAGCGACGTCAGCTCCGCCAGCGGCGTCGCCTGCTCGAAGAAGCGCGGGAAGTCCGGGTCGTCGTAGACGAGTGCGCGGTAGCGCTCGCGCGAGCGCGTCGACATCCGCTCCATCTCCGCGCGCCACCCCGCGGGCACCGGCGGCTGCTCGCGCGCCGAGGCTAGCAGGACGGCCGAGAGCGTCTGCTCCAGCGAGCGCACCGCGAGCTCCGGGTCGCCGTAGCGGGCGGAGACGGTCTCGCCCTGCTCGGTGATCCGGATGCGCCCGTTCAGCGAGCCGCGGGGCTGGGCGAGGATCGCGCGGTGCGTGCGCCCGCCGCCGCGCGAGGGCGAGCCGCCGCGGCCGTGGAAGAACGTGACCTCGATGCCGTGCTCCGGCCCCTGGGCTACGAGCCGCTCCTGCGCGCGGTAGATCGCCCACTGGCTCGTGAGGAAGCCGGCGTCCTTGGCCGAGTCCGAGTAGCCGAGCATGATCTCCTGGCGGTCGCCGTGGCGGTGCAGGTGCTCGCGGTAGAGCGGATCGGCGTACAGCGCGGCCATCGTCTCCGGGGCCTGCTCGAGCGCGGTCAGCGTCTCGAACAGCGGCGTGATGTGCAGCGCCGGCTCGCTGGGCCCGGCGAGCCCGGCGCGACGGGCGAGCCACAGCGCGCCGAGCACGTCCGACACCTCGTGGACCATCGAGATCACCAGCGTGTCGGCGCCGCCGTCGTAGCGGCGGGCGGCGGTGCTGAGCGCGTGCAGCGCCTCGGTCGGCACGCAGATCGGGCCGAACCGGTCGGGCTGCACGGCGGCCAGCTTGGCGGCGAGGATGTGGCGCCGGCCCGCCTCGTCGGCGCCGTCGAGCTCCGGAAGGTCGCGGTGCACGGAGTCGGAGATCGCGTCGGCGGCGAGGCGGACGTCGAGCCGGGCGAGGTGCAGGCCGAACGCGGCGACCTGCCGCAGCAGGTCCTTGATCGCGCCGTCGGCGACCGCGGGGCCGCCGGCGGCGTCGCGCACCAGCTCGACGTCGCGCGCGAGCTGGGCGGCATCGCGGTACGCGAGCGGGCTGTCGGGCTCCTCGCCGGCGATCCGCAGGCGCTCCGAGATGTAGTTGAGCTTCGCACGCACCGGCTCACGGCGGCGGCGGTCGCCGAGGCGGCGCGTGACCTCGGGCATCAGCGCGCCGTCGCGGCGCAGGCTCGCCTCCAGCGCGGCGCGGCCGCCGGCCATCTCGGACTCGGTCTGGCTGTAGCGCGAGGCGAGGCGCTCGACGCGGTCGCGCAGCAGCCGGACCCCCAGGCGCCGATGGAGGTCGACGGTCGCGCTGAATGTGGCGGCCGTGACCCCTGGGTGGCCGTCCATGTCGCCGCCTGCCCAGCTCGAGAAGCGCAGCGGCGCGAATTCGAGCGGCTGCGGACCGAAGCAGCGCTCGATCTCGCGCACCAGCTCGGGCACGGCGTCGAACAGGACGCGGTCGAAGTAGTGCAGGTTGCGGCGGACCTCGTCGTCGACCTGCGGGCGCGTGGTGCGCACCTCGGCGGTCTGCCACCACAGCGCCAGCGCCTCGCGGATGCGGTCGACGATCCGCGCCCGCGCGGGCGCTCCGAGCCGGTCGTCGTCGAGCTCGCCCATCAGCTCGCTGATGTCGCCGGCGTGCTGCATGATCGACCAGCGGGTCGCCTCGGTCGGGTGGGCGGTGAACGTGAGATCGAGGCGCAGGTCGTCGAGCGCGCGGGCGGCGGCCTTCGACGAGCGCGTGGCCAGGCGCGCGGCCGCCTCGGCGATCGACTCGCGCTGCGGCGGCCCGTCGGCGCGCAGGTACGTGCGGCGGCGGCGGACGCGCTCGCGCGTCTCGGCGAGGTTGGCGAGGTGCAGCTCCATCGAGCACGCGCGGATGACGTCCATCAGGTCGCCGTCGAGGACCTGCGCGGCGAGCCCCGCCACCTCGTCCTCGGCGCCGGGCTCCTCGCCGCGCACGCGGGCGGCCGCGTGACGCAGGCGCACGACCGCGGTGCGGAGCGCCTCGCCGCCCTGGGCGGCGATCGTCTCCTCCAGCAGGCCGGACAGCAGGCGGGTGTCGCGGTCCAGCCCGGGCGCGTCGAGCGCCGGGCGGGCGGGGAGGTCGGTGACCGACACGCCACGAAGATTGGCAAGCTCGCGCCGCCCGGTGTGTCCAACCCGGCTGGGACACTCCGTCGGTATGCGGATGCTCGTCGCGTGGGCGCTCGCCGCCGCCTGTGCCGGCTGGGCGGCGGTGCGCCTGCTCGGGCTCGAGCGCGGCTTCCCGCTCGTACCGCTGGTGGCCTACACGCCGTTCGTGGCCGCGGGCGCGGTGGTGGTCGTCGTGGTCGCGGTGGTCCTGCGCCAGCGGGCGGCGGCGCTGGTCGCCGCGGTGGTCGCGCTCGCGCTGGGCGCGGTCGTCGCGCCGCGGGCGCTCGGGGGTCCGAGCGAGCCGACCGGGGACCCAGGCCCGCGCCTGCGCGTGCTGACCTCGAACCTGCGCTACGGCCACGCGTCGGCGGAGTCGCTCGTGGCGCTTGTGCGCTCCACCCGCGCCGACGTGCTGAGCCTGCAGGAGCTCACGCCCGAGGCTGTGCGCGCGCTCGACGCCGCCGGCCTGGGCGAGGTGATGCCGCACTACGTGCTGCACGCGGCCGGCGGCGGCGACGGCACCGGCCTGTACTCGCGGCTGCCGCTCGACGAGGCGCCGAGCCCGAAGGGGACGTCGTTGACGATGGTCGCCGCCCGGGCGCACCCGCGCGGCGGGCCGGTCGTCGGGCTCGTCGCGGTGCACCCGTCGGCGCCGGTCCGCCACGGCATCCAGTTCTGGCGCCGCGACCTGCGCGCGCTGCCGGCGGCCGGCGGGTCGCCGCTGATGATCCTCGCCGGCGACTTCAACGCCACGCTTGACCACGCCGAGCTGCGGCGCCTGATCGACACCGGCTACGAGGACGCCGCCGCCCAGCTCGGCGCCGGCCTCACGCCGACGTGGCCTGAGGGCCGCCGGATCCCGCCGCCGGTGACGATCGACCACGTGCTCGCGGACGAGCGCTGCGGCTTCCGCGCGGTGTCGGTCCACACGATTCCGGGGACCGACCACCGCGCGGTGTACGCCGAGCTCGCGCTACCTAAAGGG
>DATDKF010000457.1:0-2666 GCA_036520135.1 Solirubrobacteraceae bacterium | reverse complement strand
GACTTCTCGTGGGCGGCCGGGATGCTCGTGGCCGGCGGGCTCTACTGGGCGCTGGCCGGTCGCCGCGTGCGCGCTTCGACGAGCCAGCGGTTCGCCAGGTCATGACGAGGATCGACGTCCCGGCCCGCGAGGGCCGGGGCGTGCGCGTCGCCGCCGGGCAGCGCTTCCGCGTCATCGACGTCGAGGGCGGCCAGGTCGCCGACACGTTCGCCTTCCGCGCCGACGACGTCTCCGAGTACCACTCGGCCGAGCACACGCGCGCCTACGTGAGCCGCCTGTTCCCGCGGCTGGGCGAGCACTTCGTCACCAACCACCGGCGCCCGATCCTCACGCTCGAGGACGACGCCTCGCCCGCCGTGCACGACATGCTGTGCGCGGCCTGCGACCCCGAGCGCTACACGGGGCTCGGGGTGCAGGGCTGGCACGCGTCCTGCCAGGAGAACCTGCGGCGGGCGATGGCCGAGCTCGGCTTCGAGCACGTCGAGGTCCCGCAGCCGATCAACCTGTTCATGAACATCCCGGTCCGCGCGGGCGGCGAGCTCGGCTGGGAGCCGGCGCCCACGCGGGCGGGCGACGCGGTCACGCTGCGGGCCGAGATGGACTGCGTCGTCGTCGTGTCCGCGTGCCCGCAGGACATCGTCCCGATCAACAACGGGAACCCGACGCCGGTCGCGATCGAGCTGATCTAGCGTGGGCCGCCGTGGTCGAGCGCGGCGGCGTCGCGCTGCGCCTTGTCGACCGCGATCACGACCTTGCCCGGGCTGGAGATGCCGACGAAGCGGAACTCGCTGTCGTCGGTGCCGGCCGTGTCGAAGTCGACGGTCCCTACGCGTAGGAGGCGCTCGCGCAGCGACTGGTCGGTGTTGACGTTCTGCACGCGGTCGACGCGGGTCTGCTGCTCGCGCTTGGAGAGGATGCCGCGGCGGATGTACAGCCGCTGGGTGCTGACCATGTAGGTGGTGCTCATCCGCTTGACGAACCCGTAGAGCAGGACGAGCGCGGCGAGCGCCACGCCGACGAGCACGCCGGTCACGGTGGTGGCGATCAGCGCGACGATCAGCCCGATGACCGCTGCGCCGGCGAGGCCGCCGATGTAGAAGGCCAGCAGGGCCCGCCACGACGGGTGGCCCTCGAAGACGACCTCCTCACCCGGGTGCAGGTCCATGCGCCGATCCTAGTGGTTCGGGTGCGCTGTCCTCGGTCGCGACCGCCTCGCCGCGCAGCGCCGCCATACGTGCGCGCCGCGGCGCGCCCGCCTCGCGCAGGACGGTCTTGATCACGGCCGCGAACGGGACCGCGAGGATCGCGCCGACCACGCCGAGGATCGAGCCCGCGATCAGCACCGAGACGATCGTCGTGAAGCCCGACAGCGCCACGGCGCGGCGGTAGACGATCGGGTAGATGATGTAGTTCTCCACCTGCTGGTAGATCAGCTGGAGGATCAGCATGATGATCGCCTCGGTCGTGCCGACCGTGAGCGCGACGGCGACGAGGATGATCGACGCGATCGTGGCGCCGATCTGCGGGATCAGGTCGAGGAAGCCGGCGATCATCGCGAGCACGAGCGGGAACGGCAGGCCGAGGATGGCCGCGGAGACGCCGGCGAACGTGCCGGCGATGATCGAGATCGCGACGTTCCCGATCAGCGAGGACGAGACGACCTGGATCGACTCTTCGACCACCGGCCGCCAGCGCTGCTCGACCGCCGGGGTGGTGAACCCGAACAGCCAGTCCGTGATCGTCGGCCGCTCCATGAGCAGGAACAGCGCCAGGAAGGTCAGCGTGACGAGTGAGAGCAGCGACCCGAACACCCCGCCGGCGAACCCGAGCAGCGCGTCCGCCGCGTCGGGGAGCCCGGCCGCGAGGTCCTTGAGCGCGTTGCGGATCGTGTCGTCGGCGTTGGCGGTCGAGATGAGCTGCTGGAAGCCGTCGGTCTGCGTGAGCTGGTTCCACAGGTCGGGCAGCTCGTTGACGAACTGGACGATCTGGTCCCAGACCGGGCCGGCCGTGACGATCGCGAGCACGAACACGGCCGCGAACAGCGCGGCGAACACGGCGACCGAGGCGAGACCGCGCTTCCAGCCGCGCTGGACGAGGTTGCTCACGACCGGGTCGAGGCCGAGCGCGAGCACCGTCGCCACGAAGATCGAGAGCAGCGTCCCGAGCGACAGGATGGCGAGAGCGACCAATGCGCCGAACGCCAGCAGCATCAGCATCGTCCGCACCGGCACGATGATCTCGACCCGCGGTGCCGGGGGCCGGTCGATCACTCGGAGTCCTCGGGCGTCACCGGAACCGATCGTGCTCTGCGCGTGGGTGATCGGACATCACCCGTCGCGGGTGAGGTCCCGGCTCGTCGTCACCCAGAGCTGCTGCGGGCCGCGGAACGAGATGTTCGGGTGGAACGCGAGTTCCTGGCCCGCTGCGAGGCGTAGATCGGGGTAGCGGCGCGTGAGCTGCTCGAGGGCGAGCTGGGCCTCGAGCTTGCCGAGCGCCGAGCCGAGGCAGAAGTGGATGCCCTTGCCGAACGCGAGGTGCCGGCGGGCGTTCTCGCGCTCGACGTCGAAGGTGTCCGGGCCGTCGAAGACCGCCGGGTCGCGGCCCGCCGCCGCCAGCCACAGGAACAGCTTCGCGCCCTCGGGCAGGTCGACGCCTCCGAGCGTCAC
>DATDKF010000456.1:0-2464 GCA_036520135.1 Solirubrobacteraceae bacterium | reverse complement strand
GGCGCGGCGCTCGTTGAGCGCGGTGAAGTCCGGCAGCGACATGTAGACCTCGCCGCGGACCTCGAGCAGCGGCGGCGCGCCGTCCACCCGCAGCGGGATCGCGCCGATCGTGCGCAGGTTGTGGGTGACGTCCTCGCCGACCTCGCCGTTGCCGCGCGTCGCCCCGCGCTCGAGCACGCCGTCGCGGTAGATCAGCGAGATCGCCAGGCCGTCGATCTTCGGCTCGGCCACGAAGCGGAACTGCGGGTCCTCGATCCCCTCGCGCGCGAGGTGCGAGCGCATGCGGGCCACCCACGCCCGCAGCTCCTCCTCCGAGCGGGCGTTGGCGAGCGA
Organism: Solirubrobacteraceae bacterium; assembly: GCA_036520135.1. Lineage (GTDB taxonomy): Bacteria > Actinomycetota > Thermoleophilia > Solirubrobacterales > Solirubrobacteraceae > DASSUW01. Next base: position 2,131 of record DATDKF010000456.1, on the reverse strand, counting down.
GAGCATCGGCCGCAGGTGCCGCACCTTCTGCAGCGCCGACACCGGCTCCTCGCCGACGCGCTGGGTCGGCGAGTCGGGGCGCGCGAGCTCGGGGTACTCGGTCTCGAGCGCCTTGAGCTCGTTGAACAGCGTGTCGTAGACGTCGTCGCCGACCTCGGGGTCGTCGAGGACGTGGTAGCGGTAGCTGTGGTGGGAGACCTGCTCGCGGAGCTCGGCGGCGCGGGCCGCCGCGTCCGCCGGGGCGCTCACTCGGCGAGCTCCTCCGCGGCCGGCGCGAGCAGGCGCGCGAGGTCGTAGGCGCGCAGCTCCTCGAGCCCGTGCTCGGCCGTGAGGTCGAAGTGCAGCGGCGTGACCGCGATCCGCCCCGCGGCCACCGCCGCCAGGTCGGTGCCCTCCTCGTCGTCGTGGACCGGGGAGTCGCCGTAGATGCGGAAGCGGCGTCGGTCGTCGCCCTCGCTGTCCACCTGCTGCAGCGCGTCGCGGTAGATCCGCTTGCCGAGCCGCGACACCTCCACCGCGTCCGCATCGCCGGCCGGGACGTTGATGTTGAGCAGCGTGCCGTCGGGCAGCGGGACGTCGTCGAGCCGGTCGATCACGCGCGCGGTGAACGCCGCCGCGATCTCGAAGTCGAACGCGTCGCCGAGCCGGAAGTCCATCTCACGCGCCTGCGACTGCTGCGAGACCGCGATGCCGGGCACGCCGAGCACGATCCCCTCGAGCGCGGCCGCGACGGTCCCCGAGTAGGTGATGTCGTCGCCCAGGTTCGAGCCGTGGTTGATGCCGGCCACGACGAGGTCGGGCTCGAAGCCCTCGACGAGGCCGAGCGACGCGAGCCGCACGCAGTCGACCGGCGTGCCGTCGCACGAGTAGCCGCGGCTGCCGTCGTCGAACGGCACCTCGGTGACCCACAGCGGGCGGCGCGTGGTGATCGAGCGCGCGGTGGCGGACATGTTCGCGTCCGGCGCGATGACGGCCAGCTCGACGTCCGCAAGCGCCGCCAGGGCGCGGCGCAGCGTCTGCAGGCCCTCGGCGTGGATCCCGTCGTCGTTGGTGAGCAGCACTCGCAACATCGGCCTGTCGAGGATAGAGAGATCAGAACTTGTGGCCAGGTGGCGCGAGGGGAGCGCGGCATAGCCTGCGGTCATGGGCAGACGCGCGCTTCTCGCTGCCGCCGTGACGTGCCTGCTGATCGCCGGGATCGGCGCGTACGCGCACTATGCCGTGCTCGACGAGGGCCACTTCGCCGACCGCGCCGCGAGCACGCTGAGCTCGGACGAGGTCCGCGACGAGATCGCCGCGCGCGTCGGCCGGCGGGTCGTCGCCAAGCGGCCCGAGCTCGCCGCCGACGAGGCCGCGGTCGAGGCCGCCGTCGCGGGCGGCGTGGTCAACGACCCGGCCTTCCACGCCGCGTTCCGCACCGCCGCGGCGCGGATGCACCACACGCTCTTCGCCGACGCCGATGCGGAGGCCGCGCTCACCGTGCCGGGCTCGGGCGAGGCGCTGCGGCAGGCGCTCGAGACGCGGATGCCGGCGATCGCCGGGCGGATCCCGCGGCTCGGCGACCCGCCGCTGATGTCGATCGGGGCCAGCTCGCGCGAGCACAGGCTGCGCGAGCTCGCGCCACCGGCGCGGCGGCTGGCGCTGCCGCTGGCGATCGCGTTCGGCGTGGCCGGGCTCGGGCTGCTAGCGCTCGCGTTCGCCCTGGCGGGCGACCGCCGGCGCGGCGTCTGGGGCGCCGGACTCGCCGTCGCCGCGGCCGGCGGGCTGACCGCCGCCGGCGTCACCGCGGCGCGCGACATCGTGCTCACGCACTTCGACACGAGCTTCGGCGACGCGGTCGTCTCCCAGATCTGGAACGCCTACCTCGGCGACCTGCGGACGTGGGGTCTCGCGGCCGGTGCCGCCGGCCTCGTCGTGGCGGCCGCCGCCGGCGGCCCGCGCCCGTCGCCGCGGATCGCGTTCACGGCGCCCGCCTCGCGCGGCGGGCGGCTGGCGCGCGCGGCCGGCCTCGTGGTGCTCGCGGCGCTCGCTGTCGAGGTGCCGGAGCTGCTGCTGCACGTCGGCCTCGTCACGCTCGCCGCCGCGTTCGTCTACGTCGCGGCGGGCGACCTGCTGCGCGTCATCGCGCCGC
>DATDKF010000455.1:0-5564 GCA_036520135.1 Solirubrobacteraceae bacterium | reverse complement strand
CCCTCCCGCAGCTCGATCGGCACCGAGACGTAGGAGACGGGAAACATCGAGCCGTCGCGCCGGAAGAACCAGTCCAGATCGCTGCGGACCGTCTCGCCCGTCGCCCGCGGCAGCAGCATCGGGCACTCCGCGGCCGGATAGGGCGTCCCGTCCGGATGCCTGTAGTGGATCGTCTCGTGGCTATCGCGCCCGAACAGCTCATCCGCGCCGTCATACCCCAGGGCCGCGATCGCCGCGGGGTTGGCGAACCGGATCACGCCGTCGGGATCCACCACCCAGATCGGCTGCGCGGCCGTTTCCAGTACCGCGGCGAGGAAGTCCTCAGCACTGACGTTCGGGCCAACCAGGTCGGTGAGAGAATGGGGCACACCAAGCCTCCGAGCACGGTCGAGTCTACGCTCGGGCTGCGCGTCGGAGTCGACGGAGCTCCGAGCATTCGCGGGCGCTTCGGACACGTCACGGCAGTCGCAATCGCTGCTGCATTCGCGCCTCGAGTCTCGGCTCGGGCCGCCGGCCAGGAAGCCACGGCGTGATCTGGCAAGGTGTACCGGACGGCACGCCTAGGGTGTACGCTGTGGGCGTGGTGAAGCGCACGAACATCAATCTCGACATGGATCTCGTTGAGCAGGCCGCGCACGAGCTGGGCACCCGCCGGACCACCGACACGGTCCATGAGGCGCTCCGTGACGTCGTCGCTCGTGCCCGCCGCGTCCGACTGGCTCAGCGCAACTTCGAGGACCTGACGCCGGACTCACTCGACGCGCTGCGCAAGCCCGCCGGCCGTACGGCTTGACCGAACTCGCAGACACGAGTGCGTGGGTGTGGTCGCGACGACCCGAGTTCTCAGAGTTGCGCCGCCAGTTCGACACGGCGCTCGTCGACGGCGAGCTCGCGACGTGCGACATGGTGCGTCTCGAGCTGCTCTACAGCGCTCGCAATCCGCAGGAGTTCGCCGAGATCCGCGAGGAGTTGGCCGCGCTACAGGACTGCCCGATCGGCAAGGACCAGTGGGGTCGCGCGCTGTGGGTCTACGAGCAACTCGGCGCTGCCGGTGGCGCCCACCAGCGGTCGGTCAAGCATCCCGACTTGTTGATCGCCGCCGCGGCGGAAGCGGCCGGAGTGACGGTTCTGCACTACGACGAGGACTACGACCGCATCGCTGAGATCACCCGCCAGGCTGTGCGCTGGCTTGCGCCGAAGGGCAGCCTGAGATGACGTCCAACCCGGTGAGGATCGCGATCGGCAACATCACCTTCGACCACGCGACCGACGACGGGCGCGGGGACGTTCTACTTGCACGTCGGCGACCGCCAGGCGGCGGCCGACTCGCCAGGAACGCCCGAGGGCCACGCTGTCCGTACAACGCCGACCGCGACGTCATTGGCGTCACGATCGTCAACGCCCGCTGCCTGCTCGACCGCGACGGCAAATTCACGATCACGATCCCCGAGCGCATCGACGTCAGTGCCGCGGCGCTCGCAGCGGCGATGGCCTCGGCGGCCGCGTAACCCTGTTTCGCCGGCGGAACGACGTCAGGCGCTCGCGTCGGGCGGTCGTCGCCAACCAGGCTCCCTGGTCGCGTAGGGCCGGGACGGCCATGCCGTGAGTCACGCCGGACGGATCGCCGCCGTGGCTCGCCTACAGGCTCGCCTCCGCGACGACCCGTCCGGTCGCCTCAATCCTCACAGCCGAATGTCAACGCCCTACCGGGTCCGGGCCGGGCGCGAGCCGGGCCGGCCGCGTACGGCGATGGGATATTAGGCGACGCACGACGCGACGACGCGCAGCGACCAGAAGTCGTCGTTGATGATTTCCTCGCGGGCGACGGCCGTGTACTCGTCTCCGGGGACACCGCCGATGAGGAACTCCGGGAGGATGCGTTCCATCACCACCCTGCCCGAGGAAGCCTCATTGATCTCCGCCCCGCCACCGGTGACCGTCATGCCGGCTGGGCACGTCACGTTGGCGACCTTCCGGTCGGCGGAGCCAGGTCCCGGCGCGAAACTGCTGAGATACACCTGTCGGTCCGGTGCGATAGTGGCGCACACCGCGAACGCGTCGAGGCTCCAGTCTCCTCCGAAGCCGTCGTTGTTCTCCTGGGCGGTCACGAACGTGGACGTCCGCCCGTTTGCAAACCCTCCCAGGGTCATCTCGGTGACGTGTACCTGGCCGCCCCCGCCGTTGACTCGGACGCCGGAGCCGATCACCGTTCTTCCCGCTGGGCAGTCGACGATCTCCCGCTCGCTCTGCCCGGAGTCGGTCGGGCTGCGTGAGATGACGATCGTCTGACCCGGCAGTGGGTCCGCGCACAGCGCAAAGGCGGTGACTGCCCACTGCCCATCGGGGGCGGTCTCGTCTTCGATAGCGGTGACGATGTAACTGTCTGGGACGTTGGGATTGTTGGTGTGTCGGGGGTGCATCCGGGTCAGCACCACGTGGCTCGTGATCCCGGTAACCCGGCCGCTGCCCCCGGTGACCCGTGTTCCGGGCGGGCAGGTCGCCTCGATGGTCTTCGCGGGCGCGGAGTCGAACGCCGACTGGGCCGACCTGGCCACGGCGCCAGGCAAAGCCGCCGCGGCGGGCGCCGGCGCGACGACCTGGAAGGCCACCAGCAAACCGGCGATGAGGGCGAGCGCCCCCACGGTGCGTGATGCGTTCTCGAGCGTTCTCATTGTTCCTTCAGATCTTCCGTCAATTGGATGGGATTGGAGCTTCGCCAGCGACGAACCCGCCGGCGCTTTGGGCGTTGAGCCATTCGCGTACGTAACTCGCTGGTGCGGGTGCGCGGCGGCGCGGCGAGCCCGGCGATCGTCGCGACCAGCGCGACGGATCGCAGACCGTGGTGCATGGTGGTGCTCCTGTCTCGTGTACGAGTGGTCATGGTCCGGCGACGGTACGCGCGCAGCCAGGGCCCGACATCGGGAGCGGCGCCCTATGTTGGGCGGTGCCCCTCCCTAGATTGCTGTGAGCCCGAGGCGGGTGACTGCCGCTTGGACCTCTCGCCGCGAGGCGAGGCCCAGCTTGGCGAGCACGGCCGAGACGTGGTGACCTGCCGTCTTCGGGCTCACGACCAGCGCGCGGGCGATCTCCGCGTTCGTCGCGCCGGTGGTGATGAGGCGGGCCACCTCGAGCTGGCGCGGCGTTAGCCCGGCCGGCGCGGCGCGCGATGCGGGTCGCGGGCCGCGCGGCACCCGCCGCACTCCGCTGGTCTGAAGCCGGCGACGCAGGCGCCGCGCGGCGGCCAGCGCGCCGAGCCGATCGAACGCCTCCAGCGCCGTGAGCGCCGCGGCTGTGTCGCCATCGGACGCGGCATCGGCGGCTTCGTACGGGAACCCCAGCGTCTGCCACGTCACGGCCGCGCGCCGCGGGTCACCGGCGATCGAGAACGCGTAGCCGCCGCCGTTGAGAGGCGGTCGGTGACGCGCGCCGGCGCGCCAGAGCCAGAACGCGAGCTCGGCGTTGACGAGTGGGTGGCGGACTGCCACGCGCGGGATGTCGACATGGCGGACCGCGGCGACGACGCCGCGGGTCTCGCCTTCGAGCCACGCGTGTTCGGCGCGCGCCGCCGCCACCGCCGCGACGCGGTGGGGCTCGCCGGTGGCGTCCGCGAGCCGTCCCGCCTCGTCGAGTGTCGAGCTCGCGTCAGGGTCGCCGCGCCGGGCGTGCAGGCGGCCCAGCACCAGCATCGCCGCGCCGGCGCCTGGGCCGGCGACTGCGGTGGCCAGTGACGTCCTCGCGTCGTCTTCTGCGCCGTCCCAGTTCCCGCGCAGCAGCCGAAACTGCGCTCGCGCGCCGAGCAGGTACTGCAGTGGACCGTCGAGCTCGTGCTCGCGAGCGTACGCCAGCGCCCGCTCGAGGTCGTCGCCGATCCGGGGATCGCCGGGATCGCGCTGCTGCGTGACCATCGCGAGGTTGGCGAGCGCCCGTACGGCGTGCTCGCAGTCATCGGCCGCGAGCGCGAACGCCTGCTCGAGCTCGGCACGGCCGCGCTCGGTCTCGTGTCCGCCGATGCGTGCCGCGCCCACGTTGGTCAGCGCGTGCGCCAGGACCGCGCGATCGCTCAGCCGGCGGGCGAGGGCCATCGATTCCTCGCCGAACGTGATCGCCTCGTCGGGACGGTCGGCCAGCATCGCCAGCTGCGATCGGGTGCTGAGCGCCATGGCCAGCTCGCGGCCGGGCTGCGCGCTCAGCAGCAAGCTCACCGCATCCGCGACGGTCTCGGCGGCGTCGGCGCTCCGGCCGAGCAGCCACTGAAGCCGTGATATCCAGCGGGTCGCCTCGCCCGCCCGGACGCGGTCGCTGTTCGCACGAGCGACGTCGAGCTCCGTACGCCGCGCCTCGAGCGCCCGGTCGTTGCGCCCGCACAGGTAGGCCTCGAACGCGACGCCGCCGAGCGCCCTCGGGTCCTCACCGCCGCCGGCCGCCAGCGCGGCCTCCCAGTGCGCGAGCGCCTGTCGATGAGCACCGGCGCGGCTCGCCTGAGCGGCCGCGGCCGGAGCGAGGCGCCTAATGGCGGCGTCGTCGCCCGCGGCCTGTGCATGGTGCGCGAGGCGGGCGTCGTCGATGCCGCCCTGACGCTCGAGCGTCGCCAGCACTGCCACGTTGAGCTCCCGGCCCCGCAGCGGTCCGAGCGACGCCTCGACGGCGCTGCGCGCCAGTTCGTGGCGGAACGACAGCGCGATGTCGTGCAGCTCGAGGATGCCTGAGGCCAGGCAGCCGTCGATCGCCGCCGGCGTCGCAGGAGCGGCTTCACGGACGAGCCACAGCTCGGCCTGACCAGGCACCACCGAGACGAGCTCCGCCACCGATCGCGACTGCGGCGGCAGGTCGGCCAGCCGCACGCGCAGCGCGCCCTGCACGCTCCGCGGCACGCTGTCGTCCGACGTGAGCACCTCGGTGACCAGAAACGGATTGCCGCCTGTCAGGGCGTACAGATCGGCCGCCGCGTCACGTCGGGCGCGCCGCGCCAGTCGCTGCACCGCGGCCTCCGACAGAGGCGCCGGCTCGATCCGTGTCACGTGCGCAGCGGGCAGCGACTCGAGCACCCGCCGCACGTCCTCACGGGCGGCCAGCGCCTCCGACCGGCACGTCAGCACCAAACAGCCGCGAGTCTCGGGCAGACGCCGCGACAGCAGGGCGATGACGTCGAGCGTGGCCTCATCGGCCCAGTGAAGATCCTCGATCGCAATCGTCGTCGGTCGGGGCGCGGAGAGCTCGTCCAGCAGCGCAGCCAGGAGGGGCTCGCGCCCAGCGCCGTTCTCCACCGCCTCCGCGAGCGCTCCGCCGGTCCGACGCGCGACATCGTGCACAGGCCCCAACGACCGCGCGACCACCAGCGCGTCGCAGGCCCCCCACAGCACGCGCATCCCGTCCGCGGCGCCGAGCACGCTGCGCACGAGCGTCGTCTTGCCGATCCCGGCCTCGCCGGACACGAGCACGATCCGGCCCGCCGAACGCGCCTCGGCGAGCGCCTGTTCGAAGTCCGCGACGTCGGACTCCCGCTCCAGCAACATCACTCCCACGGACGCCCGCCACACGCCGACATTCCGCCGGCAGCGCACCTC
>DATDKF010000454.1:0-16795 GCA_036520135.1 Solirubrobacteraceae bacterium | reverse complement strand
CCTACCCAGCAAGCAGTTGACGTTCGAGAGCGTCTAGGCCGACGCAGCCGCGCCCCGCGCCTTCGCGCGGATGTCCGCGATCTGCTCGTCGATCCAGTCGCCCGGATCGCGGGAGGTGACGATCTCCTTCAGCCCGCGGGCGCGGCGCTCGCGGCCCTCAGGCGACATCGTCAAGGCGGAGTAGATGGCGTCCGCGAGCTCCTGCACGTCGAATGGGTTGACGGACAGCGCGAACTCGCCGAGCTCCTCGTGCGCGCCCGTGTTCTCGGACAGGATCGAGACGCCGTTGCGCTCGTTGACCAGCGGCCCCTCCTTGGCCACCAGGTTCATGCCGTCGAACATCGCGTTGACCATCATCACGTCGTAGTGCTTGTACGACGCGACGGCCTCCTCGAGGTCGTCGCGAAGCTTCAGGTCGATGGGCATCCAGTCCGTCGTCCCGTGCCGGTGGTTGACCACCGCCACCAGCGCCTCGATCTTCTCCAGGTACTCCGCGTACTCCGGCACGTCGGTTCGCGACGGCATGAGCTGCGCCGTGAACGTGATCCGCTCGGCGAATTCCGGGTGCTGCTCGAGGAAGATGTCGAACGCCGTGAACCCGCGCAAGACGTTCTTCGACAGGTCGGCGCGGTCGACGCGCAGGATCGAATACTCGCGCCGGCGCTCCAGCAGATTCTCCTCGAACTCCGCCACCCTGTCGCGCGCCGCGACGCCGCGCGTGGCCGAGTAGTCGATCGGCAGCGGATACGCGCGCACCCACACCTCGCGGTCGTCGCATCGCACGACGCCGCGGTCCATGTCGACCTCGAGGTCCATGAGGTCGCGGCAGCACTGCAGGAAGTTGCGCCGGTATGAGCGCGTGTGGAAGCCGACGATGTCGTTGGCCAGCACCCCGTGGAAGATCGCGTCGCGTACGTCCGCCGGGAGCACGCGCCAGGCGTCCGACTGCGTCCACGGGATGTGCACGAAGTGATGCAGGAAGACGTCCGGCCGCTCGCGCCGGATCATCGCCGGGAGCGTGTAGAGGTGGTAATCGTGGACCATCACGACCGGCTCGTCGTCGCCGGCGATCTCGTCGAGCACCGCCCGCGCGAGGTCGTCGTTGACGACGTTGTAGCCGCCCTCGAACGCCTCGATCTCGTGGCGGCGGATGTCCGGCGCGTTGCTCAGGTCCCAGAGGTAGTGCTGGATGAACCAGAGCATCGGGTTGGCGAAGATGTTGTAGAAGCGGTCGTACGCCTCGGGGTCGGACGCCACGAAGCGCACGTGGTAGGTGCCGCCCTCCGGCGTCTCGACCTCGAACGGCTTGCCGCCGTTGCGGTCGGACTGCTCGACGTCGCCGTCGGTCATCGCCGATGCGATCCAGATCGCGTCGCGGTGCGACGCGAGGCCGGTCAGCGCCGTCACCAGCCCGCCCGTGCCGCGCTTGATCGAGCCGTCGTCCTGATAGGTGACGGGCCCGCGGTTCGAGACCAGGACCAGTGGGGCGGACATCACAGCACCTCGTGGAAGATCTTCAGGTAGTCGCGCAGGTAGCGGGGCGTGAGGAAGTGCGCGCGCACGTGCTCCTTGCCCTTGAGGCCGAGCGACCGGGCATGCGTCGGGTCCTCGAGGATCTCCAGGATCCGCGACGCGCACTGCTCGACGCTGTCGACGAGGTAGCCGGACTCGCCGTCGCGCACCTGCAGCGGGATCCCGCCGACGTTGCCGCCGATGAACGGCCGGCCCTTCCACAGCGCCTCGCTGACCGTCAGCCCGAAGCCCTCGCGCGTGGACTTCTGGATCACGACCTCCGACAGCGACTGGAACGCGTTGACCTCGATCGCGCCGACGTTGTTGAAGTTGTTGAGGATGTGGATGTCCGGGTCCCCGTCCGCGTGGGCGAGCGTCGAGTTGTAGAAGTCCCATCCCTCGGGGTCGTCTGACGCCATCGAGCCCACGAGCGCCAGCTGCACGTCCGGCTGCTGCGCCTTCACGATCCGGTACGCGTCGATCACCCCGAGCGGGTCCTTCCAGGGATCGAACCGCGACACCTGGCAGATCATGGGCCGCGTCGTGTCGATCCCGAACTGGCTGCACACGAACGTCGCGTCCTCGAGCGACAGCGCCATGTTCTTCGGCGTCAGCGGGTCGATCGCGGGCGGCACGATGTTGACGTTGCCGTTCATCCCCTGCGGCACGTAGGCGTCGACGTGGAAGAGCGTCTGCGGGTACGACTCGATGAACGGCAGCAGGCGCTTCATCGTGGACGGGTTGGGCGTCGAGACGTCGATGTGGCACCGCCACACCCACCCCTCAGCCTTCTCCGGCACGAGCTTGTACAGCGCCGCCGGCTGGGGGTCGTGGACGATGCACACGTCCCATCCGCGCGAGAGTTCGCGGGCATTCATTTCGTTGTACTGCGACCACGTCGCCCACTGGTCCTCGGTGAGGTCCTGCGGGTTGCCCTGCAGCGCGTTGTGCATGATCTTCGTCGCGTTGAAGAACTCCTCGCGCCCGTAGATCACCTGCCACTCGACCTCGAGACCGACGTCGCGCATCAGCGGCACGAGCGTGTAGAGGATCTCCGACACGCCGCCGCCGAACGCGGTCGCGCTCAGGTGGACCACCCGCCGCCCCTTCAGCGGCTCCGCCAGCTCGCGGATCTCCTCGACGAGCTGCCTGCCGACGATGTGGGTGTAGTCGGCGAGGCTCTTGTGGGCCAGCGCGACGGCTTGGAGCACGAGCGAAAACCTACCCCGCGACCCGGCCGAGCGGACGCTCGCCCAGCTTCACCTTGATCTCCTTCGTGTCTCCGTCGCGGTGGATTTCGAGCGGAACCTCGTCCCCGGGCCTGAAGTCGGCGATCACGTCGGCCAGCTGGGCGGAGTTCTCGACCGCCTCGCCGGCGACCTTCGTGATCACGTCGCCGCCGTCGCGGTAGGTCTGCGCCTGGAACGTGGACTCGCCGCCGCCGCCGTGGATCCCGGCGTGCTCGGCCGGGCCGCCGGCGTTGACCTCCTGCACCCAGGCGCCCTTCTCGACGTCGAGCTTGAAGTGGTCGACGAGCTGCGGGTAGAGCTCGACCGAGGACACGCCCAGGTAGGCGTAGCGGGCCTGGCCGCCGTCGCGCAGCATCTCCAGCGAGCGCTTGATCGCGTCGATCGGCACCGCGAACCCGACGCCCTCGCCGCCACCCGACGTCGACTTGATCTGCTGGTTGATGCCGATCACGCGCCCGTTGCCGTCCACCAGCGGGCCGCCGGAGTTGCCGGGGTTGATCGCCGCGTCGGTCTGGAAGGCGCCGGAGATGCTGAAGCTGGTGAGCGACTCGATCGTGCGGTCGATCGCGGAGATGACCCCGACCGACAGCGACTGGCGCTCGCCGAACGGCGAGCCGATCGCCGCCACGGGCTCGCCGACGTCCACGCCCTCGCTCTCACCCAACGGCAGCGGGCGCAGCTTCAGGCCCTTGGGATCGATCTTGAGCAGTGCGACGTCGGCGTTCGGGTCGGTGCCGACGATCTTCGCGTCGACCTGGTTGCCGTCAGCGAACGCGACGTAGACCTGGCGCGCGCGCTTGATCGCGTCGCCCTCGCCGCTGGTCACCACGTGCGCGTTGGTGGCGATCTCGCCGTCGCCGTTGAGCACGAAGCCCGAGCCCACGCCGCCGCCGCCGTCACCGCCGTCGTCGCCGTTGAGCAGCGAGCCGAGCCCGCCGGAGCCGAACAGCGAGATCACGGTCACGACGCCGGGCGCCTCGCTCTTGTAGATCGCCCGCGGGTCGAACCCGCCCTCCTCGCCGATCGACTTGATGACCTCGACGCGCGTGGCAGGAGTGGCGGCCGACTTGGCGTCGCCGTCGTCGGCGCCGAGCGGCCGCTTCTCGGTGTTCCCGGAGTCGCCGCAGCCGACCGCGACCAGCGCGAGCACCGCGAGCAGCGCGGCGAGCGCCCTCATCCGGGCAGCACCAGGGAGAACGTCGTAGAGCCCGGCGCGGAGCGCACGGTCAGCCGGCCCTGCATACGGTCGGCGAGCTCGCGAGCGATCGCGAGCCCGAGGCCGGCGCCCTGCGCCTCCTCGTTGGACGTGAAGAACGGCTCGAAGATGTGAGGCATGTTCTGACCCTTGATGCCGAGGCCGCGGTCGGAGACCTCCAGGCGCACGTGCCCGTTCCGGCGGTCGGCCGAAACACGGACTCCCGTGCCCGTGGGCGTGTGCACCAGCGCGTTGTCAAGCAGGATACGAAGCACCTGTGCAACCCGCTCGGGGTCGCAGTCGAGCTCGATCGGGTCGCTGGCGAGGTCGAGCACGACGACCGACTCGTGCCGCTGGGCGGCCGGGGTGAACTCGTTGGCGACCTCGCGGGCGAGCTGGCCGAGGTCCGTCGGCTCTGGCCGTAGCTCGAGCGCGCCGGACTCGAGCCGCGAGAGGTCGAGCAGCTCGGTGGCGAGCTTGCGCATGCGGTCGACCTGCCCGCGCAGCTGATCGAGGAACTGGCGACGGGTCTCCTCGTCGAGGTCCTCGTCGGCGAGCAGCTCGAGGAACCCGCCGAGCGAGAAGATCGGCGTGCGCAGCTCGTGCGATGCCGACGCGATGAACCGCTTGCGCGCCCGGTCGAGCCGGGCGAGCTGGTTCTGCATGTCGTCGAACGCCGCCGCGAGTTGGCCCAGCTCGTCGTCGGAGTCGGCGCGGATCGGGTTCGAGAAGTCGCCCGCCGCCACCTTGCGGGCGGCCGACTCGAGCCGGCCCACCCGCTGCGACAGCGCGCGCGCCACCAGATAGCCGGCCGCGAGCGCGATCACCAGCGCGATCCCGCCGGACAGCAGGATCTGACGGCGGATCAGCGCCACGTTGCCCTCGACCTCGTCGAGCGCGTCGCCGAACACCGCGACACCCTCGACCTTCTTGGACTGGACCAGCGGGTAGGCGACGATCGCGTAGCTGCCGCCGCGGATCGTCCTGGTCGAGGAGACCGGCCGCTTGGTGCGCATGGCCTCGATCGCCAGCGAGCGGACGTCGTCGCCGTCCAGGCCGCCCTCGGGGGTGGTGTCCATGTGGTCGACCAGTCCGTCCGGGTGGTTCAGCCGGTCGAGGATCAGCACCTCGGCGCTGGCGCTCACCCCCGCCGCGCTGACGTCGCGCGGGCGGAGCTTCTTCTTCCCGGGGACGAGGCCGTACTGGACGTCGAAGCCGCCCGGCCCCTCGACGCGGCTGTGCGCGTCGGCCAACAGCCGCTCGACCTTCTGGTTGCGCAGCCGCTCCTCCAGCCGCGGCGTCACGGTCAGGTAGATCGTGCCGATCGCGCCGAGGACGATGAGCCCGAACACGACCGCCAGGCGATTGCGCAGCGACCGCAGGCCGAACACGTGGATCTACTCCTCGTCGTCCCTGAACCGGTAGCCGACGCCGCGCACGGTGAACAGGTACTCGGGTTCCTTCGGGTCCGCCTCGATCTTCTCCCGCAGGTGGCGGATGTGGACGTCGATCGTGCGCGGGTCGCGGTACGCCGAGTCGCCCCACACGCGCGAGAGCAGCATGTCGCGCGTGAACACGCGGCCGGGCGTGCGCGCGAGCGCGGTGAGGATCTCGAACTCCACGAATGTTGTCGCCACGGTCTCGCCGTCGCGCACCACCGTGCGCTTGGACGGGTCGATGCGCAGGCCGCGGACCTCGATCGGCTGCTCGTCGTCGGCCTCCGGCCGCACCATGCCGGCCCGCCGCAGGGCGGCCTTCACGCGCGAGCGGAACTCGCGCATCGAGAACGGCTTGGTGATGTAGTCGTCGGCGCCGAGCTCGAGCCCGAGGACCTTGTCGATCTCCTCCGACTTGGCGGTGAGCATGATGATCGGCACCGTCGAGCCGCCGGCGCGCAGCCGCTTGCAGACCTCGAGCCCGTCGATGCGCGGCAGCATCAGGTCGAGCACCACGAGGTCGAACTGCTGCTCGGAGAAGCGGGCGAGCGCCTCGCGGCCGTCCGACGCCTGCACGACCTCGTAGCCGTCACGCTGGAGCGGGAACGACAGCAACGTCTGGATCGGCTGCTCGTCGTCGACGAGCAGGATGCGTGGGGCTCGGTCGGCCATATCCGCTCTGAAGCGAGGATAGTGGGAGGTACCCTCGTCCAGTGCTCGACCTCCGGGTCTATCGGGCAGCATTCCTCCCGGCGCTGATCGCGCTGTTCGTCGCCGCGTTCTCGCTCGCCGACCGTCCGGCGCCCGTTCCGTCGCCGCTGGCGCCCGACGCGTTCAGCGCCGAGCGCGCGTTCGGCGGCAAGACGCCGCTGCGGAACTCGCTGCTCGAGCTCGGGCGCTCGTTCCCGAACCGCGAGCCCGGATCGGCCGACGACTCGGCGCTGGCCGACCGCGTCGCCGACACGCTGGCGACCCGCGACGACACGAACCGCCCCGGCTTCAAGGTGACCCGCCGGCACGACGGCGACGCGCAGACCGTCGTCGGCGTGCGGCCCGGCCTGTCGAGCCGCCAGATCGTCATCGTCTCGCACCGCGACGCGCTCGGGCGCCCCGGCCTCGCCGAGCTGTCGGGGACCGCGGTGATGCTCGAGCTGGCCCGTCTCTTCCGCGCGCGCGAGCTGCGCAAGACGCTCGTGCTGGTCTCGACCTCCGGGGCGACGCAAGGGTTCACCGGCGCGCGCGCGTGGGCCGAGGGGACCGACGCCGGGCCGGTCGACGCGGTGCTCGTGCTCGGCGACATGGCGGGCACGCGCGACGAGCGGCCGTGGGTGGTCCCGTGGTCGCTCGGGCCGGGCGCGGCGCCGCTCGGCCTGCAGCGCACGGTCGAGGCGGCGGTGCGGTCCCAGGCCGGCCGCCCGGGCTCGAGCCGCGCGATCGCGCAGTGGATCCGCCGCGCCCTGCCGTTCACGGTCTCCGAGCAGGGCGTGGTCGCCGACGCCGGCCTGCCGGCGGTGCTGATCGGCACGACCGGCGAGCGGGGGGCGACCGCCGGCGAGCCGGTCCGCCGCTCGCGGCTCGCCCGCTTCGGCCGCTCGGTCCTGCGCGCGGTCAGCGCGATCGACGCCGCCGGGGCGTCGGACGGCGCGCGCGCCGTGAACGAGCCGGCGTTCGCCGACGGGCCCGACGGGATCGTGACGCTGCGCAACGTGCTGCCCGACTGGGCGGTGCGGCTGCTGGTGGGGACGCTGCTGCTGCCGGCGCTGCTGACCGCGCTCGACGGCTTCTTCCGCGTCCGCCGCCGGCGGCTCGCCGTCGGCCCGTGGCTGGCGTGGCTGGCCGCCACCGGCCTGCCCGTTGTGCTCGCGTGGATCTGGGTCCGCGCCCTCGGGATCACCGGCGCGCTCGAGCCGCCCGACGCGCCCGTGCTGCCGCTGCCGCCGTTCGACCGCGCCGGCGCGCTGGCGCTGGCGTCGGTCGCCGTCGTGCTGCTACTCGGCTGGTTCGGCGTGCGCGCGCTCGTGCTCGCGCGCGCGGGCGCGCGCTCGAGCCCGGCCGCCGGCAGCCTCGCCGCCGCCAGCGGCGTGGTGCTGTGCACGCTGACCGCGCTCGTCTGGATTCTGAACCCGTACACGGCCGCGCTGCTGCTGCCGGCCGCGCACCTGTGGCTGTTCGCCGCGGCGCCCGGCACGCGTCTGCGCGGCTGGGCGGGCGTCGCCGCGGTCGCGGCGGGCCTGCTGCCGTTCGCGTTCGCGGCGCTCTACTACGCGGTCGCGCTCGGGCTCGACCCGCTCGAGCTCGTCTGGATGGCGCTGCTGTCCGCGGCGTCCGGCCAGCTGTCGGTCGTCGTCGCGGTGATCGCGGCCGCGCTGCTCGCGTGCCTGGCCGGGCTGCTCACGATCATGCGCACGGTGCGCCGCGCCGAGGCGCGCTCGGAGCCCGAGCCGCTGCGCACGCGCGGCCCGGCGAGCTACGCCGGCCCCGGCTCGCTCGGCGGCACGGAGTCCGCGCTGCGGCGATGACGACCGCCGCGCGCCGCAGGCTGCCGATCCGCCGCGCGCTGCGGGCGCTGTCGAGCGTGATGATCGTCGTCGGCGCGATCCTGCTGATCGACGCGGCGGCGACGCTGCTGTGGCAGGAGCCGGTCTCCGCGGTCTACGCGCACTACCAGCAGAACGCGCTCGACGACAACCTGCAGGAGCTCGAGCAGGCGCCGCTCGAGCCGGCCGAGAAGCGGGCGCTGGCGAAGATCCCCGACACCGATCCGGACCGTCGGCTCGCGTTCCGCGCCCGCGCGCTCAAGCGCCGGCTCGACGACGGCGACGCGATGGGCCGGATCGCGATACCCGAGATCGGCGTGTCGGACGTCTTCGTGCAGGGGACGGACAGCGGCGATCTGAGCAAGGGGCCGGGGCACTATCCGGCGACGCCGCTGCCGGGCGAGCGCGGCACGGTCGCGATCGCCGGCCACCGCACGACCTATGGGGCCCCGTTCCGGCGGATCGACAAACTCGACCCGGGTGACAAGATCGATCTGCGCATGCCCTACGGCGTCTTCACCTACCGCGTCGAGCGGACAAAGATCGTGCCGCCGACGGAGCTGTCGGTGATCGATCGGGTCGACCACGACCGGCTCGTGCTGTCGGCCTGCCATCCGCTCTACAGCGCGGCGCAGCGCATCATCGTGTTCGCCCGCCTGGACCGCGCGCTGGTCCGATGAGGCGCATTCGGGTGCTGACCCCATCATCGGATCGCCGACCGGCGACGACGTATGTTCACATGACAGTTCTCGCGGTCCGATACGAAACCGGCACGGCTCGCCGGTTCGGACGAAGTGATGAGTCAAGGAGGATGCACATGCAGCAGCTCCGAGAGAGGATCGAGCTCGACAGCTACGCGGTCGACCCCCACAAGGTCGCGGACGCGATCGTGCGGCGGCTGCTGGCGGAGGCTCGTCGGCACTAGTGGACCACTAGTGCTCGAAGCCGCGCCAGCGCGCGGCCGACGGATCCCCACGCCAGTCCACGCCGGGCACACCGGTCGTGGCGCGGCCGATCCACGTGACGTCCGCGGCCGCCTCGGCGGCCGACCGCGCCGCCTCCGGCGCGCACAGCAGCAGCTCGAAGTCCTCGCCGCCCGTCGCGGCCAGCTCGGCCGCCGTCATCCCGAGTGCCTCGGCCACGCGCGCCGTCTCCGGCGCCACCGGCAGCGCCGCCGCGTCGAGCTCCAGCCGCACGCCGCTCGCCTCCGCCAGGCGCCGCGCGTCGAGCGCCACGCCGTCGGAGACGTCGAGCATCGCGTGCACGCCGGCGGCCGCCAGCGCGCGCCCCTCGGCGAGCCGCGGGCGCGGGCGCAGATGGCGGTCGACGGGGCCTTCCGCGACGCGGCCCTCGAGCGCCGCCAGGCCGGCCGCCGCCGCGCCGAGGTCGCCGGTCACGCCGACCAGGTCGCTCGCCCGCGCGCCGTCGCGGCCGACGAGCCGCGACGCGTCGGCGGCCCAGCCGATCACCGTGACCGCGATCGTCAGCGCCGGCCCGGCCACCAGGTCGCCGCCCGCGATCGTCACGCCGCACTCCGCGGCCAGGGCCTCGGCGCCCTCGTGCAGCGCGAGCACATCGTCGTCGCCGAGCCCGTCGGGCAGCACGACCGACAGGAACGCCTCGCCGGGCTCGGCGCCCATCGCCGCGAGGTCCGACAGCGCGCCGGCCAGCGCGCGGTGGCCGGCGTCGCGCGCCGTCCAGCCCTGGCCGAGGCGGAAGTGCGTGCCGTCGACCATCACGTCGACCGACACGGCAGCCACGCCGTCCGCGCGCAGCACGGCACAGTCGTCGCCGATCCCCCGCAGTACGCGGGAGTCCGTCCGCCGCCCGAGGACACCCTCGATCGCGCGGATCAGGCGCAGCTCGCGCAGAAAGCCCTACCGGTGGCGGTAGACGATCCGCGCGCGATTGAGGTCGTAGGGGGAGACCTCCACGCGCACCCGGTCACCGGGCAGGATGCGGATGCGGAAGCGCCGCATCTTGCCGGCGACGTGCCCGAGCACTTCGTGGCCGTTGTCGAGCTGCACCCGGAACATCGCGTTCGGCAGCGCTTCGACGACCTCTCCCTCGAACTCGACCTTCTCTTCCTTCGCCAAGCCTGACCCGGTCTCTCAGATCGCTCGTACGTTCGTGGCCTGTGGGCCCTTAGGGCTCTCGCCGAGCTCGTACTCGACCTTCGCGCCCTCGGCAAGGGTCCTGAACCCGTCCCCCTGGATCGCGGAGAAGTGGACGAACGCGTCCTGACCGCCGTCATCCGGCGTGATGAACCCGAAGCCCTTCTCGTCGCTGAACCACTTCACGACTCCCGTTGCCATCTGCTGCAGCACCTCCGCTGCGTTTGACTCGATGCGCGAGGGGGTGCTGCAGGCACTGCCTTCCCGCATGCTCGTACCGCCGCTCGGGCGGCTCTAACGCGCGGGGTTATACCAGCCGGGACCGCCCCTCCGGAAGCCCTACGGCTGCGTGCCGGTGCCGTCGGCCGGCGGAGTCTCGGTCTTCGGCGGCTCCTGGGGCGGCGACTCGTATTGGTCCGGGTCGAACTGCGTGCCGCCCGACTGGTTGTCGTTGTTGTCGGCGGGCGGCTGGGTCGGCTGGGTCGGCTGGTCCTGGGTCGTGGACTTGTCCGGCTCGTCGCCGCTGCTGAGGTCGAGCTTGTTGCCGCCGTTGCTGGAGTAGTCGCCGAAGAATGGCTTGGACACGAACGGCTCCTTCGGCTGCGGGAACGGGCCGCAGAAGCTGCCCTTGATCGACCGCATGTACTCGCCCCAGATGTCGGCCGGGAACGTGCCGCCGTCGACGTTGCGCCCGAAGTACAGCCCGTTCATCTCGGTGCGGTCGTTCGGGTAGCCGACCCAGACGGCCGTGGTCAGGCGCGGGGTGAAGCCGACGAACCAGGCGTCGGTGTTGCGGTCGGTCGTTCCGGTCTTGCCGCCCGCCGGGCAGCCGATGTTCGCGTGCGTGCCGGTGCCGCCCTGGATGTTCGCCTCGAGGATCTTCGTCGCCTCGTAGGTCACGCCGTCGGGGAAGACCTTCGTGCGGTGCGGGCGCCACCGCCGCGGCAGCTCGGACTTGCCCGTCGTCTCGAACTCGACCTTGGTGATCGCCGTCGGCCGGTTGCGATAGCCGCCGGACGCGATCGTCGCGTACGCGGTCGCCATCTCCAGCGGCGAGACGCCGCGCTCGAGGCCGCCGAGCGACTCCGCGGGATAGCCGTGCACGTGGCGCCGCTTGATGCCCATGTCGACGGCGGTCTCGGCGACGTTCTGGGGCCCGAGGTCGAGCGCGAGCTGGATGAAGACCGAGTTGTCGGACTTCAGCGTCGCCTGGAAGAGCGACATGTTGCCGCCGCTCGTGCCGCCGTAGGTCTTGATGTCGAACGGCGGGCCGTAGCGCGGGTCGTTGATGTGCGTCGGCGAGACCGACGTGTAGCGCGTCGTGTTCGGGTTCACGCCGTTGCGCAGCGCGGTCATCAGCGCGAAGACCTTGAACGAGGATCCCGGCTGGCGCTCGCCCTGTGCGGCGAGGTTGAACTTCGTGTCGGCGTAGTCGGCGGACGAGGCCATCGCGAGGATGTAGCCGTTACGCGGGTTGATCGTCACGAGCGCCGACGACGGGCCGATGTTCCCCATCTTGGCGGCGATCGCCTCGCGCGCCAGCTTCTGCTTCTCGAGGTCGATCGTCGTGTGCACGACCAGGCCGCCGAGCTTGACGGTCGTGGTGCCGTACTCCTTGATCAGCTCGTCCTTGACGTAGTCGAAGAAGTAGCCCTCGCGGCGGCGGCTGAAGTAGTCGGACGGGTCCAGGCCCAGGCCCTTGGACTTCGCGCGGGCGGCCGTGGCCTGCGAGATCATCCCGAGCTCGGCCATCTTGTCGAGCACCTGGTTGCGGCGGTGCTTGGCGGCCGGGCCGTGCAGGATCGGCGAGTAGTCGCTCGGGGCCTGCGGGATGCCGGCCAGCAGCGCCGCCTCGCGCAGGTTCAGGCGCCGCGCGCGCTTGTTGAAGTAGACGCGGGCCGCGGCCTCGACGCCGATCGCGGTCTGCCCGCCGACGGTGCCGTATGAGGTCGTGTTCAGGTACTTCTCGAGGATCCAGTCCTTGTCGTGCTCGTCCTCGAGCTCCTCGGCCAGCTTCGCCTCGCGGATCTTGCGCTGGTAGCCCGCCAGGCCGCTGCGCGCGCGGTCGGCCGTGTAGAGGTTCTTCACGAGCTGCATCGTCAGCGTCGAGCCGCCCTCAACGGTCTTCTTGCTCACGAAGTTCTTGACCGCCGCGCGGATGATGCCCTCGTAGTCGACGCCCTTGTGCTTGTAGAAGCGCTCGTCCTCGATCGCGATCGTGGCCTTCTTGAGCATGTCGGGCATCGAGTCGCCCTTGATCGGCTGGCTCAGATAGTCGGCCGAGATGAAGCCCAGGCGCGTCCCGTCGGCGGCGAGGACCTCGGTGCTGGCGCCGGGGTCACGCTCCTTGAGCGACGACAGCGATGGCGCGGACGCCTCGGTCGAGACGACCCAGCCGACCACCGACAGGCCCGCGACTCCGACAACGACGAGCACCACCAAGACGGCGAGGAGGGCCTGGGAGCGGTGGCGGCCGCGGCCGCGGCGGCGTCGCCTGTAACGAACGGAACGGCTCATAAGGGCACGGTCGACGCGACGGCGCGAACCACCCAGTGTAGTCGCCCCTCAGCTTCGGTCCGGGCCGGAGAAACCCTCCAGCAGGCCCTCCGCGCGCAGGCGCGCGTGACACCGCGCGCGCAGGTCGGCCTCGCGCTCGCCGCGCTCCGCCGCGGGCCCGGGCTGGCCGCCGACCGCCAGCCGCACGCCCCACGGCGCCGCCTCGGCGACGGTGACCTCGCCCCCGGACTCCTCGCGCAGGACGGCGACCGCATGCCCGGCGTCCGCCGCCGGCGGGATCCAGATCGTGACGTCGAGTCCGACCGCGTCGACCACCAGCGTGTCGTTCTGCAGGATCCCGGACGCGAGCCTCTCGTTCGGGATCACCATCCGCGTCTCGCCCGCGATGCGCAGGACCGTGTAGTTGAGCCGCACGTCCTCGACGACGCCGTGGTGGTCCTCGAACGTGACCCAGTCGCCGACGCGCAGCGGCTGCGTGATCGCGAGCATCACGCCGGCGACGAAGTTGGCCAGCGTCTGGCGGGCCGCGAAGCCGATGATCGCGGCGGCGACCACGCCGGAGGCCAGGAGGCTGGCGGCGATCTCGTCCACACCGCGGAACTGCGACAGCGCGATCGCGACGCCGATCAGCAGGATCACCGCGTAGATCAGCCGGCGCACGAAGCGCAGCCGCGTCGCGGTCTCGCGCGACATATGGCCGCGCGTGACCGCCTCGGCGAGCCGCTCGGCGCGGCGGTTGAACGCGCGCTCGACGACGATGGCGAGGATCAGCGCGCCCACGAGCGCCCCGATGACGACGCCCCAGTCGCCGTCCTCCTTCAGCAACGCGGCAACATGCACGAGATGGCCAACAGTATCCCCGGGCCTTCATCCTGCCGGCCCTCTGACGGGGACGACGGCCATCCGGGCCGTCGATTGAGAGCGGTCTTGCTCGACGCGCTCGGCACGCTGCTCACGTTCGAGCCACCGGCGCCGTACCTGCGCGCGGCGCTGCGCGAGCGGCTGGGGCTGGACGTGTCGGAGGCGGCGGCGACGGCGGCGATCCGGGCCGAGATCGCCTACTACCGCGCGCACCTGCACGAGGGCCGGGACGTCGCCTCGCTGGCCGACCTGCGGCGGCGCTCGGCCGAGGCGATGCGGCCGGCGCTCGGTACCAACGCGGACACCGGCGCACTCACGGGTGCCCTGCTCGCGGCGCTGCGCTTCCGCGCCTACCCGGACGCCCCACCGGCCCTACGCGAGCTGCGCGCGCGCGGGCTGCGTCTCGTGGTCGTCTCCAACTGGGACGTGTCGCTGCACGAGCGGCTGGCCGAGACCGGCCTGACCGGGCTCGTTGACGGCGCCGTCGCGTCGGCCGAGCTCGGCCACGCGAAGCCCGACCGCGCCATCTTCGAGCACGCGCTCGCGCTCGCCGGCGCCGCGCCGGAGGAGGCGCTGCACGCCGGCGACTCGCCGGACGCCGACGTGCGGGGCGCGCTGGCGGCCGGCCTGCGGGCGGTCCTCGTCGCGCGCGACGGCGCTGCCGCTGCGCCCGCGGGCGTGCCGGTGGTGCGCTCGCTCGCGGAGCTCCCCGGGCTGTGCCAATACCCTTGAAGCCAGCCCTATGACGAGCGTGCCGTCCCTCAGCCATCCGCTCCATCCCGAGCTGCCGGACGGCGTGTCGCCCCCGCCGACGCCGCGCCGCGGCGACGACTCGCGGCTCGGCGTGCCGGCGTGGGCGCCGTTCGCGGTCTTCCTGGCCGCGATCGTCGCGACGCAGATCCTGGGCTCGATCGTGGTGGTCGGCTTCGGCGTCGAGGCCGACGACGACGTCGCCAACATGGCGCTGACGTTCGCGTTCGACCTGATGCTCGTCGGGTTCGCGCTCGCGCTGGTCTGGCGCCGGAACGGGTTCGTCACGCCGGCGCAGTTCGCGTTGCGGCCGGCGCCGTGGCTGAAGTCGATCGCGTGGATCGTCGGCTCGTTCATCGCGGTCGCGATCGCGAACGGGATCATCGTGACGCTGTTCGGCAAGCCGCCGGACCAGGACATCGTCACCGACCTCAAGAGCGAGGACTCGCTGGTGCTGCTCGCCGGCTTCGGCTTCACGACGTGCGTGCTCGCGCCGCTCGCGGAGGAGTTCTTCTTCCGCGGCTTCCTGTTCCGCTCCCTGGCTGAGCGGATGCACCTGGCGTGGGCGGCGCTGATCGCCGGCGGGATCTTCGGCCTGGTCCATTGGCCGGGTGGCAGCCTCGAGGGCGTGGCCGTACTCGGCACCCTCGGCGTGTTGCTCTGTCTGATGGTCTACTACACGGCGTCCTTGCTTCCAGGCATCATCATGCACGCGAGTTTCAACTCATTGGCGTTCGGCTCGACGAAGGAGCTTCCTTGGTGGGGATATCTGCTGGTGCTTGCCGGGAGCGTCGCGACGACGCTCGCCATCTCACTCATGGCGACGCGTCTCGGCCGTCGGGCCGCGCCTGGTCTCGCGCCTGCGTGATCGTCCTCGCGGCGGCACTCGTCGCGCCGACCGCCGCGGCGGCGCAGACGCCGACGCCGACACCGGTACCGACGGTCACGCCGACACCGACCCCCGCCCCGGTGCCGCAGCTGCAGGGCAAGCTCAAGCTCAAGGTCGAGAAGACGCAGCGCGACAAGGGCCGCCGGATCGCCCTCACGCACGACCAGTGGCGCGTGCGCGGCGAGCTGCGGCCGTACGCGGCCGGCCAGACCGTGCTCGTGCGCTTCTTCCGCCAGGGCAAGAAGATCCACGAGCAGGTCGAGCGCCTGCAGCCGATCCAGGGCGGCAAGGTCGGCATGTTCAAGACGCCGTTCCGCGCCAAGCGCGAGGGCCGGATCACGATCGCCGCCGTCCACCTCGCGACGCCCGAGCTCGCCACCGTGCGCGCGCCGAAGGCGAAGGTGTTCGTCGTCAAGCCGGTCGCCGGCACCGGCGGCACCGTCCTGCGGCTGCTGCAGAAGGGCCTCAGGAAGCTGCACTACGCGACCTCGCGCAGCGGCATCTACGACGACGCGACCGCGCGGGCCGTGATGGCGTGGCGCAAGGTGACCGGCATGGCGCGCACGTTCAGCGCGTCCGAGGGCGTGGTGCGCGGCGTGCTGGCGGGCCGCGGGCGCTTCAAGGTCCGCTTCCCGCGCCACGGCCACCACGTCGAGGCCGATCTCTCCAGGCAGGTGCTGGCGCTGATCGACGGCGACCAGGTGCAGCACGTCTACCACATCTCCTCGGGCAAGCCGTCGACTCCGACGGTGCTCGGCAGCTTCCACGTCTACCGCAAGTCGCCCGGCACGAACTCGCACGGGATGGTGCACTCGAGCTACTTCGTCGGCGGCTACGCGATCCATGGCTACGCCGACGTCCCGCCGTACGCGGCGAGCCACGGCTGCCTGCGGGCGCCGATCCCGAACGCGTGGTCGATCTACACCTGGGTGCGGATGGGCGACGTCGTCGACGTCTATCCGTGAGCGCCCGCGAGACACTGATCGCGGAGCTCCATCGCCACGCGCTGGTGGTCGGCGAGGTCACGCTGACGTCCGGCGCCACGGCGCAGTACTACGTCGACGCCAAACGGGCGATCCTGCGGCCCGCGGGCTTCGGCGCCCTGGCCGAGCTGGTCGCGCGCTACGCCCACGAGTGGGAGGCCACCGCGGTCGGCGGCCTGACGATGGGCGCCGACGCGCCCGCCTGCGCTGCGCTCGCGGGCGGCGCCGACGTCAAGGCGTTCTTCGTCCGCAAGGCGACCAAGCAGCACGGCCTGCAGCGGCGCGTCGAGGGGCCGCCGCTCAAGCAGGGCGAGCGCTGCCTGATCGTCGAGGACGTCGTCACCACCGGCGGCTCGACCGTGCAGGCGATCGAGGCGGTGCGCGAGGAGGGCCACGACGTCTGCGGCGTGGTTGCGGTCCTCGACCGCCTGGCCGGCGGCGCCGAGGCGATCCGGCGGGCCGCCGACGGCGCGCCCTACGAGCCGCTGGCGACGATCGACGACATCTACCCCGACCGCCCCGACAAAGCGGCCTAGCTCGCCGCGATCGCCTGGTCGACGGCGTCCGGCGCGAGCACGGCCTCGATGACCATGACCGCCGCGCCGAGAATGCCGGCGCGGTCGTCGAGGGTGGAGCGGGCGATGCGGATGCTGCGGGTGGCCAGGGCGGTGGAGCGGCGGTAGACGACTTCGCGCACGCCGGCGAGTAGGTGTTCGTCGGCGTGGGCGATGTCGCCGCCGATGACGATCAC
>DATDKF010000453.1:0-10911 GCA_036520135.1 Solirubrobacteraceae bacterium | reverse complement strand
ACCGCCGCTGCCGAGCGGGGGAGCACGTCGAAGAGGCTCATGGAGCCGCAGTATCCGTGCCCTGCCTGTGCCGCGGCAATGGGAAGATCGCACAAGACATCACGTCCGCCGCCGTGTTCCGGACGGGTTGACGCGCGCCCGCGCCGGGCGTAGCGTCGAGGCCGAGCGGGTCACGAGCTAAGGGGCGGGCATGTCTCTCAGTGCGCGTGTGGGCACGGCGGCGGCGGCGATGGCGCCGTTCACCGGCACCTGGCGGCCGGAAGACGCGCTCGACCCGCTGATCGCCGGCGGGCCGGCCGACGGCGACGGGACGCTGAAGGTCGTCGACGGCGCGCGGATCGACACGGGCTCGATCCGTGCGGTGTCGCTGCATCTGACGGGGTTCGACGCCGGGTAGCGCACGCCAACGTTTCGCCAAGCGGGCGGCAACGTGCGGGGCGGATGCTCCGTTCGATGCACGCCCCCCGACGGCAGCTGACGATCCCGGCGCCTCCGCCACGGCCCAAGCCCGCGGCGCAGGCCGCCGCGCCCAGGCCCGCGGCCGCGCCGGCACGGCGCCGCGCCTTCGGGCTGCCCGAGGTGCGTGAGATCCCGCGGCGCGCGGCAGGCGGGCCGTGGGAGGCCGGATGGTGAGCCACCGAACCCTGGAGACACCGCGATGCCGCTGAAGTCGTACGGAGTACTCGTCGGACGACCCGTCGAGCGCCGCCGCGAAGGCGGGAAGGACAGCCCGCACTACCAGATCCGGCTGAGCGACGGGGCCGGCGCGAGCTTCCGCGCCGCCGTCAACGTGCTCTCGCAGGAGTCGCCGTCGGAGCTGCTCTACCTCGTCGACGACGACCTCCACCATCCGATCACCGACGCGATGGCCGGCCTGGCCGGCGGCTGGCACCCGCTGCCGCCGCGCGGCGGGCTCGACTTCATCCGCGGCAACCTCTTCGCGCGCGCGGCGATGCGCACGCTGCCGCCCGACGTCAGCGGGCCCGACAACGACCTCGCCGACGTGCTCGACCACTTCGTGCAGCGGGCGATCGCCGAGCCGGACGCGCTCGCCTACGTTTTCGGCGAGCGCTGGGGGCCCGAGACGATCAAGGACAAGGTCTTCGGCTTCAAGCCTGGCAACGGCGTCCACGACATCCACATGAACCAGGGCAACAGCGCCCGCTTCAGGGGCGACGACGGTGTCTGGCAGGACGGCGGGATGCTGCTGCGCTTCCCCGGCGAGTCGCGCTGGGTCGGCATCTTCCTCGCCTTCCAGAGCCAGGCCTGGCACACCGACGACAGCACCGGCCACGCGATCGTCGGCCCGGCACCCACGCCCACGCCGACGCCCACGCCGGTTCCGGCGGAGGAGCCCGTCGTGCGCATCCTCGCGGCGATGGTCAACCCGATCGGGGGCGCGCCGGAGCGCGAGACCGTGCTGCTGGTCAATGCGTCGCCGCAGGCGGTCGACCTGACCGGCTGGCGGCTCGCCGACCGCATGAGCCAGACCTGCGCGCTCCCTTCCGTGACGCTCGACGCCGGCAGCGTGCTCAACGTGGCGCTGCAGCCGAACGTGCAGCTCGGCAACAAGGGCGGCTCGATCACGCTGCTCGACAAGGGCGGCCTGAAGGTCTACGGGGTCGCCTACACCGCCGAGCAGGCGCGGCGGGAGGGCTGGACCGTGACCTTCTAAGCAGGGGGCGGCAGGAGAAAGTACTTGACTAGAAATTTCTAGTCGCTATAATTTCGTGCATGACGACTCATGCACCCACAGATCTCAGCCGCCGACAGGTCCTGCTGACCTTCGGCGGCCTGCTGCTGGCCATGCTGCTCGCCTCGCTCGACCAGACGATCGTGGCCACCGCGCTGCCGACGATCGTCGGCGACCTCGGCGGGCTCGACCAGCTTTCCTGGGTGGTGACCGCGTATCTCCTCGGCGCCACCGTGACCATGCCGCTGTGGGGTCGTGCGAGCGACCTCTACGGCCGCAAACCGCTGTTCATGGCGGCGATCGGCGTCTTCCTCGCCGGCTCGGCGCTGAGCGGCCTCGCCGGGAGCATCGGCGAGCTGATCGGCTTCCGCGCGCTGCAGGGCATCGGCGCCGGCGGCCTGATGACGCTGGCGATGGCGATCGTCGGCGAGATCATCCCGCCGCGCGAGCGCGGCCGGTACCAGGGCTACATCCAGATGGTGTTCGTGGTCGCCAGCGTGGCCGGGCCGCTGCTCGGCGGCGTATTCGCCGACCACGTCTCGTGGCGCTGGGTCTTCTACGTGAACGTGCCGATCGGCGCGGCGGCAATCGCGCTGACCTCGACGGCGCTGAGCCTGCCGGGGCGCCGCGCCGGCACCGTCCGCATCGACTACCTCGGCAGCGCGCTGCTGGCCGCCGGCCTGACGAGCCTGCTGCTCGTCACCACCTGGGGCGGCACGCAGTACGCGTGGGACTCGGCCGAGATCGTCGGCCTCGGCGTCGCGGCCGTGGCGCTGCTGATCGGCTTCGTCGCGCGCGAGCGGCGGGCGGCCGAGCCGATCATGCCGCTGCGCCTGTTCCGCGACCCGGTGTTCGACGTCGTGTCGGCGACGATGTTCCTGACGCTGCTGGCGTTCTTCGCGGTGGTCGTCTTCATGCCGATCTACTTCCAGGCCGTCACCGGCGCGAGCGCCACCGAGTCGGGCCTGCTGCTGCTGCCGATGCTGCTGGCAGGACTGGCGACCACGGCGGTCGCGGGCCGGATCATCTCCCGCACCGGGCGCTACAAGGTGTTCCCGGTCACCGGCCTGGCGCTGATGACCGCCGGCCTCCTGCTGCTGTCGCAGATCGGCGCCGGCACCGGGCAGGCGACGGCTTCGCTGGTGCTGGTCGTCTTCGGCGTCGGGTTCGGGATGGTCACGCAGGTGCTGACGATCGCGATCCAGAACGCGGTCGACCGCAGCGATCTCGGCATCGCCACGGCCACCGCGAACCTGTTCCGCTCGCTCGGCGGGTCGGTCGGCGTCGCGATGTTCGGCGCGATCTTCGCCGGCCGGGTCGGCACGGCGACCACGGACGCCTCGCGGCTGGGCGTGAGCCCCGAGACCGTCGCCGACGCGCTGTCGACGGTCTTCCTCGTCGCCGCGCCGGTGGCCGCGGTCGGGGTCGCGGTCGCGCTGCTGCTGCACGAGGTGCCGCTGCGCGGCGCCGCGCCCGCGAAGGCCTAGCCGTGTACGACTGGCTCGTCTTCGTCCACGTCCTCGCGGGGATGGTCTGGGTCGGCGGGATCGCCGTCCTCGGCGCCTTCGCGATCCGCGTCCTGCGCGAGGACGATCCCCCAGCCGTCGGCCGCTTCCTCGGCAGCCTGCGCCGGATCGGGCCGCTCGTGCTCGCTCCGGCGCCGGTGCTGCTGATCGGCTTCGGCGTCTGGGCGGTGCTGGACTCCGACGCCTGGGGCTTCGGGCAGCTGTGGATCGACCTCGCGCTCGGGCTCTTCGCGCTCGCGTTCCTGATCGGCGCGGCGCATCAGAGCCGCGCCGCGATCGCCGCCGAGCGCGCCGCGGCCGCCGGCGAGACCGCCGCCGCCGCGCAGCACCTGCGCCGCTGGGCGTGGGGGATGGGCGCGATCGTCGTCCTGCTCGTCGTGGCGACGTGGGTGATGGTGTTCAAGCCGGGGCTGTAGCTGCCGGCGAACGTCAACCCGGCTGGGTAGGGAGGCGGGGACGCCAGCGGCCGCGTGGGTTTCGTCGCACTCGCGACGCCAGCGCCGATCGTCGCTGCGAAACCCACGCCACAGGTGGGTTTCGCAGCAACGATGACCGTCGGCGTCGCCATTGCTGCGAAACCCACACGCGCGGCCGGCCTCCCCGCTCCCCTACCCAGCCGACGTTCGTGTCTCATAGCCATACCGAGCCCGCGCCTCGTTCGCCACCGGGCACGCGCCCTCCGCATGGCCGCACGCGCGCGAGTCGCACAGCCGGCACATCCACCGCGACGCGCCCGGCCCGCGCATCAGCCCGACGAGCACGGTGGAGACGAGCTCGTCGAGCGCGAGGCGCTGCTCGTCGGACAGCACCGACAGCGCGTCGGACAGCACCGCGACGCGGGCCGCCGCGAGCCGCCGCGCCGCGCGACGGCCGGACGCGGTCAGCCGCACCGAGGTGGAGCGCCCATCCGCGCCCGGCCCGCGGGCCAGGAACCCGTCTCCCTCGAGGCGGTCGATCATCCGCACCGCTCCCGAGGGCGTCAGGCCGAGCGCCTGATGCAGGAGGCCGACGTGCGGGCGCTCGAGGAAGCTGTCCAGCATCGACACGGCGGCCGCGCCGTTCTCCGGCTGACCGGCCGCCTCCGACACCGCGTCCGCGATGCGGTCGTGCAGGACCAGCGCCAGCGCCCCGAGGACGTTGGCGCTGTGCTCACTCGAAGTCATAGTCGAGCGTGAGCGAGGGCTCGCCGCCCATCGGCGCCCGGAACGAGCCGCGCCCGGTGATGCCGGCGAGCTCGTCGGTGCCGGAGCCCGCGACGATCTCGACGGGCCCGGCCGCCTCCTTGCCGTCGAACGCGCCGGTGCTCTGGAACACCACCGAGCCCGACCGGTCGCCGATGCCGCCGTCCACTCGCAGGTAGCCGGCGAAGTCCGCGGTCTTGTCGGCGCGGTACCACATCAGCCAATCGGCGCGGCCCGCGCCCGAGATCTCGCCGCTGAACGTCTGCGTGACGCTGGCGCGTGCCAGCCCGCCGCCCTCGTCGTGCGGCTCCTCGTCCCAGGATTCGATCTTGAACGTGCCTGTGGCCTGTGTGCTCACGGAGTATCCCTCCAAACAGATGTGTGAGTCACTCAACAGTCTGCCCGGCCCAGCGAGCGGCAAACCTCCAAGGCGAGGTCGAGCGGGTGGAGGGTAATGAGCGCGAGGCCCGCCAAACAGCAGCGGGCGCTCGCGCATCATCGACTTGATGCTTACTCGTAGTGCAGGGCGTCGAGCACGTTCAGCCGCGACGCCCGCCGGGCGGGCATGACCGCTGCCGCGACACCGGCCAGGATCGCGACCACCGTGAAGGCGGCCAGCGGGCCCAGCGGCAGCGTCAGCGTCAGACCGTAGTCCGACATCGCCTGGGTGACGAGCGCGGCGAGGAACACGCCGAGCCCGAGTCCGAGCGCGGCGCCGATCAGCGCCGTGATCACGCTCTCGTGCCGGATCATCCGGCGGGCCTGCCGGCGCGTCATGCCGATCGCCCGCAGCATCCCGAGCTCGCGCGTACGCTCGAACACCGAGAGCACGAGCGTGTTCACCATGCCGAACAGGCTCACGATCACCGAGAAGCCGAGCAGCACGTAGAGCATCGCGAGGAAGGTCGCCATGTCCTTCGTGGCGTCCTTGACGTACGCGTCGCCGGTGTGCAGCGTGGCATCGCCGGACCCCTTCACCGCGGCCTCGAGTGCCTTGCCGGCACTCGCATCCGCGTTGAGGAACGTGAACACGTTCTTCGGGCTCGGGAACGCGGCGTCGAACGCCGCCTGCGTGATGCTGACGTCGTACAGCAGGTGCTTCGCCTTCGGCGGGTCGTAGATCCCGCGCACGATCGCGGTGGCCTTCTTGCCGGACGCCGACTGGATCGCGAGCTCGCCGCCGACCGCCAGGTGGTGGTCCTCGGCGTAGTCCTTCGTCACGAGCGCGTCGTCCTCGCCGAGCTGCGCCAGGGTCCGATCGGAACCCTTGGTCCACTCGAACGAGTAGAAGCGGCCGATCGTGGCGGGATCGATGCCCGTCACGTCGATCTCGTCGCCGCCCACGAGCGCCTTGTCGGAGCGCACGTGCGTGACGGCGGTGACGCCGGGCACGCCCGCGAGCTCCTCGCCCTCGGCCGTGCTGAACGTCAGGCCCTGGTTGCCGTCCACGACGTAGCCCGCGTGGAGCTGGTCGGTCACGG
This sequence comes from Solirubrobacteraceae bacterium, assembly GCA_036520135.1. Classification (GTDB taxonomy): domain Bacteria; phylum Actinomycetota; class Thermoleophilia; order Solirubrobacterales; family Solirubrobacteraceae; genus DASSUW01. The sequence continues at coordinate 5,030 of DATDKF010000453.1, read as the reverse complement.
CCTTCTCGGTGGCCTTGTTCATTCCGGCGCCGAGCACCGCCACGACCGTGACGAGCGTGAGCCCGATCATGAGCGCGGCGGCCGTCGAGGCCGTGCGGCCGGGATTGCGGACCGCATTGGCGCCGGCCAGCTCACCGGCGAGGCCGCCGGCACGACGCGCCGGCCAGCCCACGACGCGGGCCAGCGGCTTGACGAGCCGCGGAGCCAGCAGCGCGATGCCCATGAACAGGCCGAGAACGCCGAGGCCGATCAGGAGGCCGACGGCCCCGCCGCTCAGACCCGAGGCGAACACGCCCGCCGCGATCGCCGTGACCGACGCGAGCGTCACGCCGAGCCCGGCCTTGAGCGAGTGCGCCGCGAGCCTGGACTCCGGCAGCGTCGAGCCCTCGCGGACCGCCGCGATCGGCGGCACGCGGGTGGCGCGGCGCGCGGGGATGATCGACGCCAGCAGCGTGACGCCGGTGCCCACGAGCAGCGACACGATCACCGTGCGCAGCGCGAACACCGTGCCGCCGTCCGGCAGGTCGACTCCGAGCGCGCTGAACAGGGCGATCATGCCCTTGGCGATCGCGAAGCCCATGAGCAGCCCGATCGTCGACGCGAGCAGCCCGATGATCAGCCCCTCGAGCCGGACGGACCGCAGCACCTGCTTGCGCGAGGCGCCGAGCGTCCGCAGCGTCGCGAACTCGCGCGTGCGCTGGGCGACCGTGATCGACAGGGTGTTGAAGATCACGAACGCGCCGACGAACAGCGCGATCCCGCCGAAGCCGAGCAGGAAGTAGCGGATGTAGTTCATCCCCTGGTCGACCTGCTTGGAGGCCTCCTCGGCCTGAGCGGCGCTGTCCTTGACCTCGAGCGTGTCGGGAAGCACCGGCTTGACGGCGCGGACCAGCTCGGCCGGCGATGTGCCGTCCTTCGCGGCGAGCGAGATCGAGTCGTACTGCCCCTTGCGGTCCAGCACGGCCTGGGCGGTCTCGACGTCCCAGACGGCGAAGCTGCCGAAGCCGAGCGAGTCGACCTTGCCGAAGGACGCGGTGCCGGTGATGCGGTAGCTGTGGCGGCCGGCGGCGGTCTCGATCTGCACCGAGTCGCCGGCCTTGTAGTGCTCCTTGGAGGCGGTGCCGGCGTCGATCACTACCTGCTCCGGGCCGGTGGGCCAGTCGCCGGTCTTGAGCTTGAACGGGCTGAACCGCTCGTTCTTCGGGTCGATGCTGGCGCCGATGCTCTCCTTGGCGACGGCGTCGCCGTCGGTGCCGATGATGTCGGCGCCGTTGACCTCGGCGGGGGAGACCGTGCCGCTGGCGGCACCGACCTCGGGGAGCGCCTGCACCTTGGCGAGGAGCGACTCCGGGATCGTGGCCGACCCGCTCGTCGAGGTCTCGACGATCTGCTTGCCGGCGATGACCGCGTCGGTGTCCTCGTAGGACGCGGCGAAAAGACCGTCGAAGGTCTTCTGCATCGTGTCCGTGAGGATGAACGTGCCGCTGATCATCGAGACGCCGATGACGACGGCGAGCGCGGTGAGGAGCGCGCGGATCTTGCGGCCCGCGAGGCCCTTGAGTGCGACGGCGATCATCGGCCCGAGACCTCCTCGAGCGTCTCGAGGATCTCGTGCGCCGAGGAACGGCCGATGTCGCGGACGATGTCGCCGTCGGCCAGGAACAGGACCCGGTCGGCGATCGCCGCGGCGTGGGCGTCATGGGTCACCATGACGGTCGTCTGGCCGAGCTCGTCGACCGAGCGGCGCAGCAGGCTCAGGATCTCGCCGCTGGTGGTGGAGTCCAGATTGCCGGTCGGCTCGTCGGCGAACATGACGGTCGGCCGCGAGACGAGCGCGCGGGCGACGGCGACGCGCTGCTGCTGGCCGCCGGACAGCTCGGAGGGACGGTGGGCGAGACGGTTGCCGAGGCCGACGGTCTCGACGATCTCCGCAAGCCAGGCGGGGTCGGGCTTCTGGCCCGCGAGCTTGAGCGGCAGCGCGATGTTCTCGGCCGCCGTGAGCATCGGGAGCAGGTTGAAGAACTGGAAGATGAAGCCGATGTGGTCGCGCCGCAGGAGCGTGAGCTCGGCGTCGCCGAGGCCGGTGACCTCAACGCCGGCGACGGTGACCTCACCGGAGGTGGGGCGGTCGAGCCCCGCGAGGATGTGCATGAGCGTGGACTTGCCCGAGCCCGACGGGCCCATGACGGCGGTGAGCCGGCCCTGGGCGATATCGACCGACACGTTGCGCAGCGCGTGCACGGCGGTATCGCCTTCGCCGTACTGGCGAACGACGTCGCGGGCGCTGACGACCGCGTCGGGATTCTCGACGAGGACGGAACGGATCTCTGGGGAGTGAATGGACATGCGACGAGATTCCCGGCGCGGCGCTGCGCGGGCCACGGGGCTCGCCCGCCTGTGCGGTCCCGGTCGGCTGGTGAGCCGGGGGTTCGGTTGACCGCCCGGATTACGCGCGCAGGAACTCGAGCACCGCGAGCACGCGACGGTGCTCGGACCCGGTGTCGGGCAGGCCGAGCTTCGTGAAGATGCTCGAGATGTACTTCTCGGCGCTGCGCAGCGTGATCACCATGCGCCCGGCGATCGCCTGGTTGGACAGCCCTTCCGCGGCGAGCTGGAGCACCTCGCGCTCGCGCGGCGTGAGCGTCTGCAGCGGACCGTCGTCGCGCTGCGCGCTCAGCAGGCCGGACACCACCTGGGGATCGAGCGCCGACCCGCCGGCGGCCACGCGGCGCAGCGTGGCCACGAAGTCGGCGGTGTCCGTGACGCGCTGCTTGAGCAGGTAGCCGAGCCGCTCCGGGCTCTCGGCGAGCACGCGCGTGGCGACGCCGGCCTCGACGTGCTCGGACAGGATCACGATCCCCATCCGCGGATGTCGCACGCGGATCTCGTGCGCCGCCTCCAGCCCTTCGACGGTGTGCGTCGGCGGCATGCGGACGTCGACGATCGCCACGTCGGGCTCGTGGGCGTCGACCTCGCGCAGCAGCTCGTCCGCTGCGCCGGCCTCGGCCACGACCTCGATGCCGGCGTCGTCGAGCAGGCCGACGAGCCCGCGCCGCACCAGCAGGTTGTCGTCCGCGATCACGACACGCACGGCAGCTCCGCGGTGACGGTCGTGCCGCCGCCGTGCGGGCTGGCGACGCGCAGTCGGCCGTCGAGCGCCTCGACGCGGTCGGCGAGCCCGCGCAGTCCGGAGCCCAGGCTGTCGTCGGCGCCCCCGACCCCGTCGTCGGCGATCTCGATCCTCACCATCCCGTCGGCCTGCGAGACGCGGATCGCGACGGCGCTCGCCTGCGCGTACTTGGCGACGTTGGCGAGCGCCTCGGACGTGACGAAGTAGGCGGCGAGCGCGGCCGGCTCGGGCAGCTCGGTCGTCGCCTCGTAGCTCACGGTCGCCGGGATCGGCGAGCGCGTCGCGAGCGCGTTCAGCGCCGCGTTGAGCCCGTGCTCGAGCACCGCGGGGTGCAGGCCGCGCGCCAGCTCGCGCAGCTCCTGCAGCGACTCGGTCAGCTCGTCGGTGGCCTGCGCGGCGAGCTCCTCGGCGGTCTCGGGGTCGCGCCGGATGCGGCTGCGCAGGAGCTGGAGCTGCAGCGCGACGCCGACGAGGCGCTGCTGCGCGCCGTCGTGCAGGTTGCGTTCCAAGCGACGGCGCTCGGAGTCGCCGGCCTCGACGATCCGCGCGCGCGAGCCGCGGAGCTCGTCCAGCCGCGCGCGCAGCTCGGCGTGCAGCCGCGCGTTCTCGAGCGCGATCCCGGCGGCCGCGGCCACGCCGTCGAGCAGCTCGGGCTCGCCGTCGAGCCCGGGGTCGTGCACCAGCGCCGCGACGCGCTGCCCGGCGCTGTCGATCATCGTGGTGGCGCGGGCGTCGCCGGCCACCGGGAGCATCACCGGCCGCCCGTCGAGGTCGGCCCAGCTGCCGAACTCCGGCAGCCAGTACGCGAGCGTGAGCGACGGGTCGCGCAGCGCCTTGGCCAGCGCGTCGCGCAGGTGGTTGGGGGCGGGGTCGGCGCGCAGCTCGACCATCAGCTCGCCGACCGCGGAGCGCGCCAGGCGGGAGTACAGCAGCCCCGCGAGGAACGCGATCGGCGCCAGCCCGATCACGAAGAATGTCGTCCGCCGCAGCAGCTCGAACGCGTCGTCGCCGGTCACCAGACCGAGCGCGGCGGACAGGTAGAGGAAGGCCAGCATCACGAGCCCGAGCGCGAAGACGTCGACGAGCAGCGCGACCGGCCGGCGCAGCGGCCGCGCGGCGGCGAAGTGGCGCACGACGATCCCGGCGAGGCAGAGCGCGGCGAGCACCACGAGCTGGACGCGCAACAGCGTGTACGCGGCGTCCGGCTCGTCGACGACCGTCAGCGCGTCGTCCGGCCCGAAGCCCCCGAGCATGAGGCCGACGAGCTGGACGCCGAGGGCGACGACATAGGCCGTCGCCACGAGCACGCGCGCGAGCGGCCACTCCAGCCGCCCGCTGGGGAACGCGAGGTACACGTGCAGGTAGATCGCCGCCGGGACGAGGTCGAACCAGATGCCGATCGTGTAGAGGGCGCTGTCGTTCGACCACGAGAGGACCGAGAGGAAGAACGTGAAGCCGCCGGCGATCATCAGCGGTCCGAAGCGGCTGTCCGGCCGGCGCCACCAGGCGACCGCGCCGGAGACCACGTAGCCGAGGATGATCCAGCCGACCAGCAGCGCCTGGATCCCGGGGGTCTCGACGTGGTCGCTCGTTACGGCGAGAGCGGTCGCGACGGCCGTCGCGGCGCAGGCAGCGAGCGCGATGCCCCAGAGGACATCGGGCTTCGGTGCGCGCGCGGCTTCGATCCCTCGCTCCTCTCGACGATGCTGCCAGGCCAACCATAGCGGTGGCCCGGCAGCATCGTGAGGGCTAAACGCGGGCCGGGCGCGCCGGCAGCAGGCGGGACGCGGCGACGATGCCGGTCGCGACCACCGCGAGCTGGATCAGGCTCAGCTCGAACGCGTGCCCGATGCCGTCGTTCGCCGCGCCGAAGTAGATGACGCCGGTGACGGCGACGCCG
>DATDKF010000452.1:0-11277 GCA_036520135.1 Solirubrobacteraceae bacterium | reverse complement strand
CGGTGCGACGGCTCGAGCACGCGCAGCAGCGTCTCGCCCGAGGAGCGCAACAGCGTGGTGTACGTCCGGTGGTAGAGCTCGACCTCGTCGGAGACGAGCCCGGCGGCCTGCCGCAACGACCCACCGGGGAAGGGAGGGACGCGCAGGCGAGGGACGGCCATTGACGGTCCAACCTAGCGGATTCGGGCGCGCACAGCGCGGCTACGGCTGGTGTACGACCTCGAGCTTGAGGCCGTCGGGGTCGTAGAAGAAGACCGCGTAGTAGCCGGGCGAGTAGTCGTACTCACCCGGGCCGCTCTCGATGTCGGTGGCCCACTCCGCCACCCCATCGACGACCGCGCGCGACGGGGCGTCGAACGCCAGGTGGTGCAGGCCGAGCGCGTAGCGGTCGACGGCGCCGTCGGACTGGCGCTCGCGCAGGCCGAGGCCGCCGTCGAGGTAGTGAACGCGCTCGCCGCGCTCGCCCGCGATCGTGCCCTCGCCGTCGTGGCCGAGCCGCCGCTGCAGCTCGCGGTAGAAGCGCAGGCTGCGGTCGAGCGAAGCGACGACGACGTCGACGTGGTTGAACAGCTGGCTCATCGTCCAGGATCTACCCAGACGGAGGGGTCGGGTTGCGGACAGTCCGGTAAAGCACGGTGCGCGCATGGACGATGCTGAGGTATGCGTTCGCGCGCGCTCGTCGTCCTGCTGCTCGCCCTCGGGCTGGGCGGCTGCGGCGCGGTCGCCGATCCGCCGCCCCGGCCGACGCCGCCGCCGGAGGCGCAGCTGCCCGAGCGGCAGGGCGAGCTGAAGGCCGCCACCTGGCGCGCCGCGGCCGCCGCCGAGGCCGAGCGCCTGCGGCTGCTGCGGATCGCGATCCGCAAGGCGCGCCGGTCCCCGACCGTCGCCGGAGCGCTGAAGCTCGCGCTGCTCACCGGCCACGTCTCCCCCGCCACGCACGCCCGCCTCGCGCGCGAGTACGCCGACGCGAAGGCGGCCGCCGGCCGCCTGACCGGCGCGCGGTCCTCGGAGCTGCGCGCCGTGCTCGGCAGCGTCGACGCCCTGGCCGCCGCCCACCTGCTCGAGCCGAGCCGGCTGAAGCCCGTCTTCCTCGTCCTGCGCCGCAACACGCAGTTCTGGACGCACGCGGCGTTCCCGGCCGCCGCGGCGCGCACGACGTTCGGCAGCGACCCGGCGGTCTTCCAGTACTACCCCGGCCGCGGGCTGCAGCTCCAGTCGCTGGCGAGCTGGGGCAAGGCAAACTGGCTCGCCGGCGAGTGCCTGCGCGCCCGCGTCCGCGCAGGCCGCAAGGCGGCATGCCCGGTGCGCCAGCTCCGCCGCACGATCGACGGCCTACTCCCGCTGGCCGCCCACCGCGGCGACTTCCTCGGGTTCGAGTACTACTTCTCGTGGGGCGGCGGCACGCCGCCGTGGATCAGCGGCATGACGCAGGCGACCGCCGTGTCCGCGCTCGCGCGCGCCGCCAAGGCGCTCGACGAGCCGCGCTGGCGCCGCGCCGCCCACAAGGCGCTCGGCGCGTTCCGGACGCCGCCACCGGTCGGCGTCGACGGCGGCGACCACTTCCTCATGTACTCGTTCGCCCCCGGCCTGCGGATCTTCAACGGCGAGCTGCAGGCGGTCAGCGGCATCGGCGAGCTCGCCGCGCTCTACCCGCGCGACCGCCTCGCCGGCAACCTGTTCCGCCGCGGCGAGCGGACCGCGCGCGGCATGATCGCCGCGTCCGACACCGGCGCCTGGTCGCTGTACTCGTACGCCGGCCGCGAGGCGACGCTCGGCTACCACCAGCTGATCGAGGAGTTCCTCGGCGACATCTGCGACCAGACGCGGCGGCGTATCTACTGCGCGGCGCGGAACCGCTTCGCGCGCTACGAGCGCGAGCCGACGCGGATCGGCATCGCCCCGCTGCAAAAGCTGCGCGCGCGGCACGCGACGCTCGTGCGCTTCTCGCTCTCGAAGATCTCCTCGGTGACGGTGCGCGTGCTCGGCAAGCGCGAGCAGCTGATCACCAGCGCGCTGCAGCTGCCGCACGGCGAGCACGCCGTCGCGTGGACGCCGCCGTCGCGCGGGCGCTTCAAGGTGCGGATCTCGGCCCAGGGCCCGAGCGGCCCGCCCGGCGTCGCGACCCGCGCCGTCCGCGTGGTGCTCCCCAAGCCCAAGCCGAAGAAGAAGCCCTGCAAGCCGGCCCGGAAGAACGAGAAGCGGTGCAAGCAGACGCGGCCGGATGACAAGAAGCCCGACCGGTGAGCGGGTTCAGCCCGCCGCCGCGCGCGGTCTGATCCACAGGTGGCGCGCCCGCGCCAGCAGCCGCCCGTCGGCGGCCAGCAGCGCCGACGCCGTGTGGTGCTTGCGCCCCTCCGCCTCGAGCAGCCAGCCCGTGGCCACGATCGGCTCGCCGATCGGGATCGGCTCGAGCAGTTCCGCCTGCATCCGCGCCAGCAGGCTCGGGACGTCGGCGTCCCACAGCGCCGGCACGTAGCTCGGGCAGTCGAGCGCCGCCCAGGCCAGCTCCGGCACGAGCCCCGCCGCGTCGTGCGGGACCGTCGCATCGGCCACGAGCAGCGCGGCGGTCACTCCCGGGTGGCCGCGCACGTCGCCGAAGTGCATGCCGAGGCCGTCGTAGCGGCCGGCGCCGCACACGTAACAGTCGCGGAACGGGTGGCCCGGCGTGCCGAGCCAGGGATGGCGGCGCAGCGCCTCGCGCGCGTCCGCGACGGTCGGCCGCACCGGCGGCTCGACGTCCGGCGAGCCGGCCGGACGGCCTTCGGCGACGAGCACGTCGCGGTGGAACAGCGACACCTCGCCGTCGGCGCCGCGCCGGAGCTCGAGCGCCGTGTCGAGCGGCGGCGGGGAGCGCAGCGAGACCTCGGCGGGGCCGCGGCCGATGTGGCCGGCGACGAGCCCGCAGGCGTAGCCCCCGTTCGCGCTGGCCGGAGGGCCGTTGAAGCGCCGGGGGATGAGGACGCGGCCCGCTCCACCGTCACCGGCGAGCGGACCGCGCGTCATCAAGCGATCTAGATCGTCGTGACGTTGACGGCCGCGGGGCCCTTGGGGCCCTGCTCGGCGTCATAGGAGACCCGGGCGCCCTCGGCGAGGGTGCGGAAGCCGTCGCCCGCGATCCCGGAGAAATGGACGAAGAGGTCCTTGCCGGGCTCGTCCGGGGTGATGAACCCGAAGCCCTTGTCGTCGCTGAACCACTTCACGGTGCCGGTCGCCATGTTTACCTCCACGGCGTAGGTGCTGCGAACGCCGAGGATGCCACAAGCAACCAACTGCGGTCGTGCACTGCTTTTCCGAGCCCTGACGGACTCGATCGAACGGGCGAAAAGGTAGCACTCCGGGAGAACGGGTAGGGTTCCGGCGCCAATGGTGGCCCCGACCGTCGACGACATCCAGCCCGTCCAGAACGAGACTCGCGACCGGATCCTCACCGGTGCGATCACCGCGATCCCGTTCGCGGCGCTCATCGTGGTGGGCTGGCAGCTGTGGAACGAGGCGCTGCACTGGAGCGACCTCGTCGTGTTCGCCATCTGCTACGTCCTGACCGGCCTGGGCGTGACGGTCGGCTTCCACCGCCACCTCACGCACCGGGCGTTCAAGGCCAAGCCCTGGGTGCGCGGAACGCTGGCGATCCTCGGCTCGACCGCGATCGAAGGCCCGGTCATCGCGTGGGTCGCCGACCACCGCAAGCACCACGCGTTCGCCGACGTCGAGGGCGACCCGCACAGCCCTCACGTCGACCACGGCGTCGGGCTCAAGGGCGCGCTGAAGGGTCTGCTGCACGCGCACGTCGGATGGCTGTTCATCCACACGCACCGCGGCAACAAGAAGCGGTACGCGCCGGACCTGCTGGACGACCCGCTGATCCGCTGGATCGACCGCACGTTCGTGGTGTGGATCTTTGTCGGCCTGGCCTTCCCGTTCGTGCTCGGAGGCCTGATCGGCGGCTCGCTCGATGCGGCGTTGACCGGCCTGCTGTGGGGCGGCGCCGTGCGGATGCTCGTGGTGCACCACGTGACCTACAGCATCAACTCGCTGTGCCACTTCTTCGGCCGACAGGCGTTCGACACCGGCGACGAGTCGCGCAACCTCGCGTGGCTCGCGCCGTTCACGTTCGGTGAGGCGTGGCACAACAACCACCACGCGTTCCCGACGTCGTTCGAGCACGGGATGCGCCGCTGGCAGTTCGACCCTTCGCGGTACGTCATCCGCGGACTTGAGAAGATGGGGCTCGTGTGGGACGTCGTCCGCATCAGCCCCGAGCGCCAGGCCCGCAAGGCCGTCCAGACGTAGGCATGGCCGTCCTGCGCACGACCAAGCCGCTGCGGCGGGAGCTCGCCGCGACCTTGCCGGAGCGGCCGTTCACGATCACGTTCTGGGACGGCACCAAGCTGCCCGCCACCAACGGCGGCGGCCCGACGCTGCACGTGCGCTCGCCTGCGGCGATCGCGCACGCGCTGCGCGCCCCCGGGCAGCTCGGCATCGGCCGCGCGTACGTCAGCGGCGCGATCGAGGTCGACGACATCGACGAGGCGATGACCGCGATCCTCAACTACAAGGCGCCGCCGATCGACCGCGCCGCGCAGCTCCGGCTCGCGCTGGCCGCCGCGCGCGCCATGGGGCCGGTCAAGCCGCCGCCGGTGCCGGCGTCCGAGCTGGTCCCGCGCGGGCGCCGCCACAGCATCGAGCGCGACAAGCGGTCGGTCACGCACCATTACGACGTCTCCAACGACTTCTTCGCGCTGTGGCTCGACAGGTCGATGACCTACAGCTGCGCGTTCTTCTCGCGCGACGGGTCGAGCCTCGAGGCCGCGCAGAGCGCCAAGCTCGACCTCGTGTGCAGCAAGCTCGCGCTCGAGCAGGGCGAGCGGATGCTCGACGTCGGCTGCGGCTGGGGCTCGCTGGCGATCCACGCCGCGCGTGAGTACGGCGTGTCGGTCACCGGCATCACGCTGTCCGAGCCGCAGGCCGCGCTCGCGCGCCGGCGCGCCGCGGAGGCCGGCGTCGGCGACCGCGTCGACTTCCGCGTCATGGACTACCGCGAGCTGACCGACGAGCCGTTCGACAAGATCGCCAGCATCGGCATGGTCGAGCACGTCGGCTCGGTGCAGATCGACGAGTACATGCACACGCTGCACCGCCTGCTCAAGTCCGGCGGGCAGCTGCTCAACCACGGCATCGCTCGCCTGCGGCTCGGCGATCCCGAGGCCGGGCCGTTCTCGGAGCGCTACGTGTTCCCGGACGCCGCGCCACTGCACCTGTCGCGGATCCAGACGGCGATCGAGCGCGCCGGCCTGGAGACCCACCACGTCGAGGGCTTCCGCGAGGACTACGCCGAGACGCTGCGGCACTGGGCCCGCCGCCTCGACGAGCACCACGCGGAGGGAGAGCGGCTCGTCGGCCCCGAGCGGATGCGGATCTGGCGGGTGTACCTGCGCGCTGCGCGCAACAACTTCGTGAGCGGCTTCACCTCGGTCTACCAGGTCCGCTCGTCGAAGCCCTAGCTACACTGCTGTGCGTGGTCGGCATCCGCCGGCCGCGAGGCAGTTCGCTTGCTTGGGTCCCGCCAGTGGCGGTTCGGGTCAGCAGTCGCCTCCCGAATCGTCCGCGGCCCATGCCGCAGGAAAGTGTTCATGTCACAGCAGTCCTTCGCCGATCTCGGCGTGTCCAGTGCGATCACGCGCGCTCTGAAGGCGCGCGGGATCCACACCCCCTTCCCCATCCAGGAGCTCGTCGTCCCCGACGTGCTCGCCGGCCGCGACGTGCTCGCCAAGTCCCCCACGGGGTCCGGCAAGACGCTGGCGTTCGGCGTGCCGATGATCGACCGCATCGCGTCCGACGCCCGTCGGCCGGCGGCGCTCGTGCTCGCGCCCACCCGCGAGCTGGCGAGCCAGATCGTCGACGCGCTGCGCGCCCCGGCGCGCGCCCGCAACCTGAGCGTCAGCGCCGTCTACGGCGGCGTCGGGTTCGAGAAGCAGACGCGCGACGCGCGCCAGGCGCACATCCTCGTCGCCACCCCCGGGCGGCTCGAGGACCTGCTCCAGCGCCGCGCGTTCACGCTCGACCACGTACGGATGCTCGTCCTCGACGAGGCCGACCGCATGCTCGACATGGGCTTCCGGCCCGCCGTCGACCGGCTCGTCGCGCGCTGCCCGGCCGGGCGGCAGACGCTGTTCTTCTCGGCCACGCTCGACGGCGAGGCCGGCCGGATCGCCCGCGCGTACACGCGTGACGCGGTGCGGCGCGAGCACACGCCGCCGCAGCAGCGCACCGCCGACATCGAGCACCGCTTCGTGGCCGTCGAGCGCGACGACCGCATCGGCGCGCTGGTCGACGAGCTGACGGCCGACGACCGCGACCTCGCGCTGGTCTTCGTCCGCACCAAGCGCGGCGCCGACCGGCTCGCCCGGCGCCTCTCCAGCCGCGGCGTGGACGCGGTCGCGATGCACGGCGACAAGTCGCAGCGCCAGCGCGAGAAGGCGCTCGCCTCGTTCGAGGCCGGCCGCGTCGACACGCTGATCGCCACCGACGTCGCCGCCCGCGGCATCGACGTCAGCGGCATCTCGCACGTCATCAACTTCGACCCGCCGGCCGACCGCGAGGGCTACGTGCACCGCATCGGCCGCACCGGTCGCGCCGGCCGGACCGGCGTCGGCATCACGTTCTTCGGCTCCGAGCACATCCGCGACCTGCAGAAGATCGCGGACCAGCTCAGGCTGAAGTCCGAGTTCTGCGCGGCGCTCGGCTAGCGCGGCGGGTGTACGTTGGGCCCGATGGGCCCAACGGCTCCCTCGCCGTCTCCGGGGACCTCGTTCGTCGGCCGCGAGCACGAGCTCGCCGCGCTCGCCGATGCGCTGCGGCAGGAGCGCCTCGTGACGCTCCACGGGCCCGGGGGAGCGGGCAAGACCCGCCTCGCGCTGGAGCTGGCGGCGCGCGGCGACGGCGCGACGTTCGTCGACCTGGCTCCGCTGCCGCGGGGCGCGGGCCTGTGGCCGCCGCTGGCGCAGAGGCTCGACATCCGCGAGCAGCCCGGGCTCGGGCTGCCTGACGCGGTGATCAGCGCCCTCGCGGACCGCCGTCTGCTGATCGTGCTCGACAACTGCGAGCACGTGCTCGCCGGCGCCCGCGACGTCGCGCAGCGGCTGCTCGACGGCTGCCCGGGCGTGCGGACGCTCGCGACCAGCCGCGAGCCGCTCGGGCTCGCCGCGGAGTGCGTCCACCCGGTTCCTCCGCTGGAGGGCGACGACGCCGCCCGGCTCTTCGCCGACCGGGCGCAACGCGCCCTGCCTGGGTTCACCGTGCGCCCGGATGACGCCGCGGCCGTCGCACGGATCTGCCGGCGCCTCGACGGCATCCCGCTGGCCCTCGAGCTGGCCGCGGCCCGCGTGAAGGTGCTGGCTCCGGAGGAGATCGCGGAACGGCTCGACGATCGTTTTCGCCTGCTCGCGCGGGACGACCCGGCGCTCCCCGCGCGTCACCGGACCCTGCGGGCGCTCCTGGACTGGAGCTACGAGCTGCTTGCGCCCGGGGAGCGACAGCTGCTCGCCCAGCTGTCGGTGTTCGCCGGCGGCTTCGAGCTCGATGCCGTCGAGTCCGTCTGTCGCGCCGAGGGCGAGCCCGTCGACCTGCTCGGCGGACTCGTCGACAAGGCGCTGGTCGCGCGCGGCGAGCGCTCGGGCCATGCGCGCCTCCGGCTGCACGAGACGATCCGCGAGTACGGCGCCGAGCAGCTTCACGACGCCACGCCAGTGGCCGTCCGGCACCTCGACTGGTGCTGTGCGCTGATGGCCGAGGCCGACGATCGGCTGACCGGCGAGTCCGGCGCGGCATGGCTCGACCGCGCCCGCGCCGAGCTCGACAACGTGCGGCGGGCCGTCGAGTGGGGACTCGCCTCAGGCCGCGAAGCCCACGCGCTCGAGCTCGCGTGGCGGTCCGCGAACTTCATGCAGCACTGGGGGCTCGCGGAGGAGTGCGGCGGGTGGCTCACCCGCGGCCTCGATGCGACGCGCGGCGCGGCGCCGTCGATCGAGCGGGCACGAGCGATCGTCCGGACCGGCGACATGTTCGAGGTGCGGGGGCAGTGGAGCCGTGCCCGCGAGTACTACGAGCAGTCGCTGGCGCTCGGCACGCGGCTCGGCGACCCCGTGCGGCGCGCTGTCGCGCTCCTGGCGCTGGCGTCGGTGGACCGCGCCACGGGTGCGCTGGCCGAGGCCCGACGTTCCGCCGAGGAAGGATTGGCGGCGATCGCGGCCGTGGGCGACCGCGAGCGCACGCGCTGGCTGGTCGAGGAGCTCGGCCGCATCGACCTCGCCGGCGGGGACGCGGCAGCCGCCCGCGAGCGATTCGAGGCCAGCCGTGCCGAGGCCGTGGCCCTCGGCAACGAGTCGCTGCTGGCCATCACGACACACCTGCTCGGAGAGGCGGAGCGAGAAGCCGGGGACCGCGTCGGTGCACGGATGCACCTCGAAGAGGCGCTGGCCCTCGCCCGTCGCTACGGGGACCGTTCGGCGGAGGGGGCCGCGCTTCTGTCGCTCGGCAGGCTTGACGCGGACGAGCCGCGGCTCGCGATCGCCCTCGGCGTCGCCGACGAGGTCGGCGCCCGCCCGCTGGCGCTCGAATGCCTCGACGCGCTGGCCCAGACAAAGGCGGACAGCGGCGATCACAACGGGGCGGCGGCGCTGCTGGGCTCCGTGGCAGCGTTGCGCGAGGCCCTCGCCACGCCGCCCGAGCCGCGCGAGCACGCCCGGCTCGACCGCTTGCGGGCCACGCTCGAGCGGGCGCTCGGCGCCGAGCCGTTCGCGGCGGCCTTCGGCGCCGGCCGGGCGCGCTCATGGTCGGTAACGGTCGAAGCGGCGCTACGCGCGTCACCGACCGCGCCGCCGGTCGACGTCGTCCTGCGGCGCGAGGGCGACGTCTGGACGCTCTCCCGCGGCGGCCAGGACGTGCGGCTCCGCGACAGCAAGGGCCTGCAGTACCTCGCGGCGCTGATCGCGGCCGCCGGGCGGGAGCTGCACGTGCTCGAGCTGGCGGGCGGCGGCGTCGAGGAGTCCGCGTCCGAGTTGCTCGACGACACCGCGAGAGCCGCCTACGGGCGCCGGCTCGCCGAGCTGGAGGACGAGCTCGACGAGGCCGAGCGATTCGCCGACCCGGAGCGTCTAGTTCGCGTGCAGGCCGAGCGGGACGCGCTCTACGAGGAGCTGGGCTCCGCGGTCGGTCTGGGCGGCCGGCCACGTCGCTCGGCGTCGTCCGCGGAGCGGGCCCGCAAGGCGGTGACGAATCGCCTGCGAGACACGCTCGCGCGCGTGGAGCAGCAGGACCCCGAGCTGGGGGCGCACCTGCGTGCCAGCGTTCGCATGGGCAGCGCGTGCGCCTATCGGCCCGAGCCGCGCTCGCCGTGGTCGCTGCGCGTCGCGTAGCGACGCTACGCCCGATGTAGCGCCTCCGTAGTGACGGCGCGCGACCGGCGCGCCCCGATGTCAGGAGGCCCAGATGCGCAGGCTCGCGTTCCTCTCCACGGCAGTCGCCGTGCTCACCCTGACCGCCTCGGCGGCCGCGTCGGCGCCCGAAACGCGCGGGACGGTGTTCGTGACCGAGCGAACGCTCGGCAGCCTGACCGCGTTCGACGGCACGTCCGGCCGACCGCTGTGGACCCAGCCGACCGGTGCGTCGCCGATCGGCGTCACTCAGCCGCCCGGCACGCACAAGGTCTACACGTCCGACGAGGGCTCCAACCAGATGTCGGTCTTCGACGCGCGCTCCGGCGCGCCGCTCGGCACGATCCCGATGGGCCCCGCGCCGCACCACCTGCTCGCGAGCCACGACGGCCGGCGCATCTACGTCGGCGAGTTCGGCCAGAACACCGTCGGCGTGATCGACACGCGCACCGACACCGAGATCGCCCACTACACCGCGAGCCCGCTGCCGAACGCCCGCACCCACGCGGTCTGGATCACCCGCGACGGCCGCGACCTCTACACGACCAACACGCGCGCGATCCGCACCGAGAAGGGCGACGTGGGCCACATCGACGCCCGCACCGGCCGGCTGCTGTGCAACACGGAGGTCGGAGTCGACCCGAGCGAGATCCTCGTGACCCGCTCGGGGCGCCGCGGCTACGTGTCCGTGCGCGGCGAGAACAAGATCAAGGAGCTCGACCTACGCCACCCGTGCCCGCGGCTCACCGGTCGCGAGGCCGTGATCGGCACGCAGCCCGACACGATCCAGCTCACACGGCACACGCTCGTCGTGACGCTGCGGGGCAACCCGGCGCAGATCTCGCTCATGGACACGCGCAGCTTCGCCGTGCGGATCGTCGCCATCCCCGGCCACACGACCACGGGACACCACTGGCTCTCGCGGACCGGGCGCTTCAGCTTCGTCGCGGTCGAGAGCCCGGCCGGCGTGGCCGTCGTCGACAACGAGACCGGCGCGGTGGTCGCCGACCATCCCTATCCGAACCCGCCCGGCGGCACCCGCGCGCACGGCGTCTTCTTCGCGCCGGACCCCTGCTGGTGGTAGTGGCGATGTGCCGTCCCGCCCGCCGCGCAGCCGCCACAGGTCGGCGGTAGGCGGCTGGTATTGCCGGACGATCGTCCCGACCGTCGCCGGCGACCGTACGGTCGCCGGCGCGGGCCGCTCGGGCCGTTCGGCCTCCATGACCAATCCGAGCCAGTCGCACATCGGTCAGTCCACCCCCGCTGGCGCCTGCGACCGGATCCACTCGCGCAGCGTCGCGTCGCCGACGCGGGCATAGACGCCCGGCTTGCCGGCGCGCGCGCAGCCCTCACCAAAGCTCGTCGCGCCGACGACCTTGAGCGCGCCGGCGCGATCGCGGCCGAACAGCGGGCCGCCGGAGTCGCCCTGGCAGGTGTCGACGCCGCCCTGCGGGAACCCCGCGCAGAGCATGGTCGTCGGGTCGAAGTCGTCGTAGGCGCCGGCGCAGGTCGCGTCGGTGGTGACCGGAACCTGGGCCTCCTGGAGCGTGTCCGCCGTGTCGCCGCCCTCAGACGTGGTCCCGAACCCGACGATCGTCTCCAGCGTTCCCGGCGCCCACAGTGACGCGCCGGACGCGCCGACGACCCTGGTCGTCGCCTTGGTCGACGGCACCGCGAGCTCGAGCAGCGTGATGTCGTAGCCCGAGTTGACCAGGTAGTCGGGCTCGACCACGGCGCGCTTGACCGGGACCTTCTCGCCGGCGCCCGGCGTCACCGAGCCGATCCGCACGTCGATCAGCGGCGCCGGCCAGGCGGCGGGCGTGGCGACCGCCGCGCCGGTGACCGA
>DATDKF010000451.1:0-5076 GCA_036520135.1 Solirubrobacteraceae bacterium | reverse complement strand
CGCCGTCCCGGACAACAACCTGCTCAGCCCGGAGAAGTACAACGAGCTGATGACCCTGCACGGGACGACGATGATCTTCCTGGTCGTCGTCCCGGTGTGGGCCGGCTTCGCGAACTACCTGATCCCGCTGATGATCGGCGCGCGGGACATGGCGTTCCCGCGCATCAACGCGTGGTCGTACTGGATGTTCCTGTTCGGCGGCATCGCGCTGTACGCGTCGGTGTTCTTCACACCGCCGGAGGCCGGCTGGTTCTCCTACGTGCCGCTGTCGTCCAAGGAGTACTCGCCCTCCAACGGCCAGGAGGCCTGGATCTACATGGTCCACCTCACCGGCCTGGCGTCGATCCTCGGCGCGATCAACTTCATCGCGACGATCCACAACATGCGCGCGCCCGGCATGGGCTGGGGCCGCATGCCGCTGTTCGTGTGGACGATCCTGATCTACGCGTACCTGATCATCCTCGCGCTGACGTCGCTGGCCGCCACGGTCACGATGCTGCTGCTGGACCGCAACTTCGGCACGAACTTCTTCGATCCCAGCGACGGCGGCTCGGCGCTGCTCTGGCAGCACCTGTTCTGGTTCTTCGGGCACCCAGAGGTCTACATCCTCGTCTTGCCCGCCTTCGGCGTCTGGTCGGAGGTCCTGCCGGTGTTCGCGCGCAAGCCGATCTTCGGCTACAAGGCGATCGCGGCGGCCACGGCCGGCATCGCGTTCCTGGGCATGCTCGTGTGGGCGCACCACATGTTCGCGACGCCGATGAGCACGGTCGTGCTGGCTTTCTTCATGCTCTCGAGCTTCCTGATCGCGGTGCCGACGGGCGTGAAGATCTTCAACTGGATCGCCACGCTGTGGCGCGGCACGGTCGAGTGGCGCGTGCCGCTGCTGTTCTCCGTCGGCGGCATCGCGACGTTCCTGATGGGCGGGATCACCGGCATCTTCCTCGCCGTCTTCCCGGTCGACTGGCAGCTCACCGACACGTACTTCGTCGTCGCCCACTTCCACTACACGGCGTTCGGCGCGTCGGCGTTCGCGATGATGGCCGCGCTCTACTACTGGTTCCCGAAGATGACCGGGCGGATGCTGTCGGAGGGCATGGGCAAGGTCTCGTTCGTCCTCTTCTTCGTCGGCTTCCACCTGACGTTCCTGATCCAGCATTCGATGGGGCTCGACGGCATGCCGCGGCGCATCTACGAGTACTCGTCGAGCGCGGGCTGGGGCTTCATGAACCTGGTCTCCACGATCGGCGCGTTCACCCTGGCGCTCAGCGTGCTGCTGACGATCATCAACGTCGCGCGGTCGGTCAAGAAGGGCGCGATCGCCGGGCCGGACCCGTGGAAGGCGAACACGCTCGAGTGGTTCACGACCTCGCCGCCGCCCGAGAACAACTTCGACGTGGTCCCGCGCGTGCGGTCCGTCGAGCCGATGAAGGACATCCGCCGCCAGATCGAGCGCCAGACCGGCGTGCCGCAGCGGTTCGAGGCCGGCAAGCCGATGGTCAACGTGTAGATGGAAGCGTCGCGCGCCACCACCGCCACCGCGTGGGAGCTCGGCGGCGTCCGCCAGGTCCTCGCCGACTACGTCACGCTCACCAAGCCGAAGGTGCAGCTGCTGCTGCTCCTGACCACGGTCACGACGATGTACGTGGCCGGCGATCCGGCGCTGTCGCTGGTGGCGCTGACCGTGCTCGGCGGCTCGCTGTCGGCGGGCGGCGCGGCCGCGGTCAACCACTACTGGGACCGCGACATCGACGCGCAGATGCGCCGCACCGCCTCCCGGCCGGTGCCGTCGGGCCGGATCTCGCCGCGCGCGGCGCTGATCTACGGCCTCGTCCTCGAGGTGCTCTCGTTCGCGTTGCTGGCCGGCGCGGTCAACCTGCTCTCCGCGGTGCTCGCGCTGGCCGGCTTCCTCGGCTACGTGTTCGTCTACACGATCTGGCTCAAGCGCCGCTCGCCGCAGAACATCGTGATCGGCGGCGCCGCCGGCGCGGTGCCGCCGCTGGTCGGCTGGGCTGCGGTCACCGGCGGGCTCGACCCCGCTGCGCTGTACCTGTTCGCGATCGTCTTCTACTGGACGCCGCCGCACTTCTGGGCGCTGTCGCTGCTGATGAAGGACGAGTACGCGCGCGTGGGCGTGCCGATGATGCCGGTCGTCCACGGCGAGCGGGAGACCCGTCGCCAGATCGTGCTCTACACGATCCTGCTCGGCGCCCTGACGCTGCTGCCGGTCGTCTTCGGCTTCTTCGGCGCCCTCTACGGGGCCGTCGCGCTCGGCCTCGGCGCCGCCTTCCTCGTGCTCGCGCTCCGGCTCCAGCGCCGCGCCGACCGCGCCAGCGCGCTGCGCACCTACCTGTTCTCGCTCGCCTACCTCGCGCTGCTGTTCGTCGCGATGGTCGCCGACGCGCAGCTGCTCGGCTAGGGACGAACTTCAACTGCGCTGGGTAGGGAAGCGCACCCGTCTGGCGAGTTTTCCTTCGTATCGCAGGCAAACTCGCCACGGGGACCGCCGGCGCGGCCGATCCCCTCGCCGCCCTACCCAGCCGGGGTTGACGTTGGCTCGCCCTGAGCCGACGGCCCGAGATACCGCACGACCGCGGCCAACGCGTCGTCCGTTCCCTTGCCATGGCGCGCGAGCACCCGCTCGGCCAGCGGCTGGGCGGCGATGCCGGCCTCCAGCGA
This sequence comes from Solirubrobacteraceae bacterium, assembly GCA_036520135.1. Lineage (GTDB taxonomy): Bacteria > Actinomycetota > Thermoleophilia > Solirubrobacterales > Solirubrobacteraceae > DASSUW01. The sequence goes on along the minus strand of DATDKF010000451.1, from coordinate 2,400 downwards.
GACCGAGTAGTCGGCGGCCACGCCGTCGGTGGCGATCACGACCGAGTCGCCGGGCTCGAGCGGGAGCGTGCCGAGGCGGACCTGCGGCAGGTTGTAGCCGACGACGCCGCCGAGCACGACCGGCGAGGCGTGGCGGGCCTCCCGGCCGTCGCCGGCGCGGACGAAGCGCGCCTCGACGTTGCCGACGCCGGTCCACTCCATCGTGCGCGCCTCGAGGTCGAACCACGCGAGCGTCATGACCGCGCCGCGCGTGCGCCGCAGCTCCTCGTGGCAGCGCTCGAGCAGCCGTTGCGGCGGGTCGTCGGCGTGCGCCGTGAGGATCTCGGCCGCCGCCTCGGCCGCGTCGGCCGCGGGGGCGCCGTGGCCGAGGCCGTCGATCACGGCGAGCAGCCCGCCGCGCGCGGTCGGCGCGAAGACGGCCACGTCCCCCGAGCGATGCTCGCCTTCATGCGCCAGCCCCGCCACGCCCCGCTCGAGTACCAGCGGCCAGGTGTCGGTCATGCGGCGCGTGAGTTCGGCCGCGCCCACATGACGAGCGTGACCTTCGTCCCCTGTCCCGGAGCGGTCTCGATGTGGAAGTCGTCCACCAGCCGGCGCGCGCCCGGCAGGCCGAGGCCGAGCCCGCCGCCGCTCGTGTAGCCGTCCCGCAGCGCCAGCTCGAGGTTCTCGATCCCCGGCCCGTTGTCGCGCGCGATCACCTGGATGCCCTCGCGGCCGTTGTCGTCGCGCACCACGCTCAGCAGCACCTCGCCGCGCGTGGCGTACGTGGTGATGTTGCGCGCCACCTCGGAGATCGCGGTGGCCAGCAGCGTCTGGTCGGTGGTCGTCAGCTCGAGCTCCCCTGCCATCTGCCGCGCGCGCTGGCGTGCGGTGACTACGTCGGCGTCGGACTCGATCGGGATCACGGACTCGTGCTCATCCGGCACCTTCGCCGGCCTCCCTCCGCGGCCGCTGGAGCAGGGCGAGGCCCTCCTCCAGGTCGAGCGCGGTCCAGACGTCCTCGAAGCTCATCCCCAGCTGGACCATCGCGAAGGCGACCTCCGGCTGGATGCCGACGATCACGGTCTCCGCGCCGCGCAGCCTGGTCATACGGGAGATGCCCTGCAGCGACCGCGACACGAACGAGTCCATGACGTCGAGCGCCGTGACGTCGACGATGATCCCCCGCGAGCGGTGGCGCGTGACCTGCAGCATCACGTCGTCACGCAGCTGCAGGACGTCGCTGTCCGTGAGCGCCGCCTGGATGGTGGCGATCAGGAACGGACCCTGCTTGAGGATCGGGACGGCCACTTATGCGGTGACGGCGTCGAGCGCGGGGGTCTCCATCGAGACCGCGTAGCCGAGCAGGCGCTCGGCCTCCTCGATGCCGCCCTGGAGGTCGCCGACCGCGTTGACCTTCGAGAGGTCGACGCCGAGGGTCACGAGCGTCTGCGCGATCTCCGGCGAGAGGCCGGTGATGATCACGCTCGCGCCCATCAGCCGCGACGCGTCGACGGTCTGCACGAGGTGGTTGGCCACCGTCGAGTCGATCGTCGGCACGCCGGTGATGTCGATCACGACGACGCGGGCGCGGTTGGCGCGGATGCCGCGCAGCAGCTGCTCTGTGAGCTGGCGGGCGCGCTGGCCGTCCAGCACGCCGATGATCGGGAGGATGAGCAGGCGCTCGCGGACCTGGAGGACCGGCGTCGAGAGCTCGCGGATCGCCTCCTGCTGCTGGCGGATGACGCGCTCGCGCTCCTGCACGAAGTTGACGCCCACCGTGTTGGCGATCCGGTTCGCGGCCGGCTCGTAGGCGTCGAGCACTTTGTTGAGGTAGTCGAAGTCCGTCTGGTACTTCTGGAACAGCGACCGGGCGAGGACGTCGCGCAGCAGCAGCACGATGCCGAGCACCTCGTCGGTCTCGACCCCGCGCGGGATGATGCGCTCGGAGAGGTTGCGCGCGTAGTCCTGCAGCGCCTCGACCGAGCCGGTCTCGAGCACCTCGACGTAGTTGTCGTAGACCGACGTGGCCTCGGAGAAGATCTCCTCGGGCGTCAGCGCCGTCAGCAGCTGCGCCTCGGTGATGCGCCGCGCCCACTCCTCGCGCAGCACGGTGCGGTTCTGCCGCAGGTGCGCGACGAGCTCGCGCAGGAGCGCGGCGCTCGTGTCGGTCGGGGGCGCGCCGTCTCCGGGCGAGCCACTCTCAGGTTCAGCCATCCGTTGCCTCCGGGGGTTGTGGAGCGCCGGGGAGTGTGCCAGGCGACGCGGCGTCGGGGTGCGGTGTCGGTCCGACGACCAGGATCGCGATGTCGTCGCGTGGACGACCGCCCGCGGCGTCGAGCACCGCATCCTGCACCCGCTGAGCGACCGCGTCGGGCGCCAGGCCGCCGCAACGCTCGAGCAGCTGGGCCAGATCGCGGT
>DATDKF010000450.1:0-5585 GCA_036520135.1 Solirubrobacteraceae bacterium | reverse complement strand
CCACCCGGCCGCCTCGAACGCCTTGAACTCCTCGGCCCCGCTGGCCATCGCCTGTGACCTTAACTCGACGACGGCAACGCCGTGCCCGCTTTCTCAAGGGCGATGCAGGCATGTTTGCCGACGTCGCCGTCACTTCCGCACGGGACGAGCAGCGAGCGTCCTCCCGCGTCTCCCCACCGGTTGCGGGGCGGTGACACGGCGGTGACAGGCAGCGGCGGTTGGCCGGGCCGGTGCGCCTGCGGTAGGTTCGGATCGACCGCCCCGCGTAGGAGGACTGGAATGGAGTTCCGCATCCTCGGCCCGCTCGAGGTCCTCGATGAGGGCCGCGTGGTGGCGCTCGTGGGGAGCAAGCAGCGTGCCCTGCTCGGGCTGCTGCTGTTACATGCCAACCAGACGCTGACCCCTGACCGGCTGATCGACGAGCTGTGGGGCGAGCATCCTCCGGCTACGGCGGCGAAGGCCTTGCAGGCTCACGTCTCGCGGCTGCGGAAGGCGCTCTCCGCCGACGATGAGGCGGTCGTCACGCGCGCGCACGGCTACGAGCTCAAGCTCGATCCGGGATGCCTTGACGCGCGCCGCTTCGAGCAGCTTGTCGGCGACGGCCAGAACGCGCTGGCGACGGGTCGGCCCGAGCAGGCGCTGCCGCTGCTCCAGGACGCGCTGGCGCTATGGCGCGGCCCGCCGCTTGCCGATCTTGCCTACGAGCCGTTCGCGCAGAACGAGGTCGCGCGGCTCGACGAACTGCGAGTGGCGGCACAGGAGCAGCTGATCGAGGCGAAACTAGCGCTCGGCGGCCATGCCGAGCTTGTGGGGCAGCTGGAGACGCTGATCGGCGACCATCCCTACCGGGAGCGGTTGCGGGCGCAGCTGATGCTCGCCCTCTATCGCTCTGACCGCCAGGCCGACGCGCTGCAGGCCTACCAGGACGCGCGCCGGACGCTGGTCGACCAGCTGGGAATCGAACCAGGCGAGCGACTACGCGAGCTCGAGCGCGCGATCCTCGCCCAAGACCCCGCGCTCGGCCTCGCGGCGGCGCCCGCGCCCGCGACCCGGTGGTCTGACAGTCCCTTCGTCGGCCGCGAAGAGGAGCTCGCCCAGCTCGCCGCCGGTCTCGATGATGCCTTCGCCGGCCGCGGCCGTGTGTTCCTACTCGCCGGCGAGCCCGGCATCGGCAAGAGCCGACTCGCTGAGGAACTCGTCACGCGCGCGCGCACGCGCGGCGCTCGGATTCTCATCGGCCGCTGCTGGGAGGCCGGCGGGGCCCCCGCCTACTGGCCGTGGGTGCAATCACTGCGCGGTTACGTACGCGACAGCGACCCGGTCGCGCTACGGGCGGAACTCGGGACCGCCGCCGCCGACGTCGCCCAGATCCTGCCCGAGCTGTATCAGCAGTTTCCCGATGTGAACGAGCCTTCACCGATCGAGCCGGAGGCAGCGCGCTTTCGCCTGTTCGACGCGACCGCCGAGTTCCTTCGGCGCGCGGCCCAGACTCGGCCCATCGTGCTCGTCCTCGACGATCTCCACGCCGCCGATGCGCCGTCGCTGCTGCTCCTCCGGTTCCTCGTGCGTCAGGTGGGATCGAGCCGCGTGCTGGTGCTCGGCGCCTACCGCGACGTCGACCCGGTTCCCGGGGCGGCTCTGACCGAGATGGTGGCCGAGGTCGCTCGTGAGCCCGTGACCCGCCGGCTACCGCTGACCGGGCTGAGCGAGCGCGAGGTCGGGGAGTACGTCGAGCTGACGGCGTCTGAGATCGTCGCGCCGGGGTTCGCCGCGGCGCTCCACGAGGAGGCAGACGGCAATCCCCTATTCGTCGGCGAGATCGTGCGCCTGATCGCCGTCGAGGGCGTCGGCTCCGGCTCCGCTGCCGCACTCCGGCGAGCGATCCCCGAGAGCGTGCGGGAGGTGATCGGACGCCGGCTCGCCCACCTCTCGAAGGAGTGCAACCGGGTGCTGGTGCTCGCTACCGTGCTCGGCCGCGAGTTCGCCCTCGATGCGCTCGCTCACATGGGCGGTGTCACGGAGGATCGGCTGCTCGAGCTCCTCGACGAGGCAATGGCCGCAAGCATTGTTTCCGACGTTCCCGGCTTCCCCGGCCGTCTGCGCTTCGCGCATCTGCTGATCCGCGACACCCTGTACGGCGCGCTCACGACCGCCCGTCGCGTCCGCCTCCACAGGCTCGCGGTGGAGGCATTGGAGCGCCTGTACGGTGCCGAGCCCGGCGCTCACCTTGCCGAGCTCGCGCACCACGCGGTCGCCGGCAGCGAGTTCGGCAAGGGCTTGCGCTATGCGCGACGGGCCGGCGATCGGGCGCTGGCGCTGTTCGCCCACGAGGAAAGCGCCCGCCTGTACCAGACGGCGCTCGAGGCGCTCGAGCTGTCGGGCCGACCCGACGAGCAGACTCGGTGCGGCCTTTTGCTTTCACTCGGCGAGGCTGAACTGCGGGTCGGCAGCACCCCGGCGGCCAAGGAGGCCTTCGTCGAGGCCGCCGGGATCGCGCGACGCCTCGGGTTGCCGCGCGAGCTGGCGCAGGCGGCGGCGGGCTACGGCGGGCGGTTCATGTGGGCACGACCAGCGGGTGATGATCGCCTCGTGCCGCTGCTCGAGGAGGGCCTCGCCGCGCTCGGCGACGCGGACGTCGAGCTACGAGCCAGACTCCTCGCGCGCCTGTCCGGCGCGCTCCGCGACGAGCACTCGCGTGATCGTCGCGACAGGCTGAGCAGCGAGGCGGTCGCGCTCGCGCGCACCGAAGGACACCCCGCGGCGCTCGCGTTCGCGCTCGACGGCCGTGCAGCCGCTATCAGCGCTCCTGATACGGTCGCGGAGGCTCTCACGCTCGCCGCCGAGCTTTGCGAAGTCGCCGAGAAGGTCGGCGACGTCGAGCGCCTGGCCAACGCATTCGACCATCGGCGCACGGCCCAGGTCATGGCCGGAGACCTCATCGGGGCGGAGGCCGATCTCGCGGCCGAAAGCCGTATCGCGGACGACCTGAGACAGCCGTTCCAGCTCTGGCAGGTCTGCTCGGCCCGCGCCATGCTCGCACTCGCCTACGGCAGCCTTGCGGTCGCCGAGGAGCTGATCAGCCGCGCGCTCTCGCTCGGTGAGCCGGTCTATCCGGCTGTGGCGATCCCCGTGTACCGGCTCCAGTGGCACACGCTGTGCGACTTCCAGGACCGCCTCGAAGACGCCGTCTCGGCACTGCGCGACTCGGTCGCCGAGTATCCGACACGACCGGTCTTTCGCTGCGCGCTCGCGCACCTCGACACACGTTGCGGTCGATTCGCAGAAGCACAGCGGGCGCTCGATGACCTGAGACGCGACGAGTTCTCGGCCATACCCTTCGATCAGGAGTGGCTCTACGGCATGAGCCTGCTCGCGGAGACGTGCGCGCTACTCGGTGATACTCACGCCGCCACGGCCCTGTACCGACTGCTTTCTCCCTGGGCGGAGCTCTGCGCAAGTGACCACCCAGAAGGCATCAGAGGCTCGGTCGCCCGCTACCTCGGGCTCCTGGCGGCGACCATGAAGCGCTGGGACGAAGCGGAACGACACTTCGAACGCGCGGTCGCGACGAACGCTCGGATCGGCGTCCGTCCGTGGCTTGCGCACACCACGCACGATTACGCGTGCATGCTGCTCGCCCGTCACCGTCGCGGCGACCACACACGCGCACGCGAGCTGCTGGACGCGGCGCATACTAGCTACCGCGAGCTCGGCATGGACCGCTATGCGGCATCGGCCGCCGCGACCGCACAAGAGGCCGGCACCACGTGACGTCGCGTCCGGCAGGCATCGTTGGGCAAACTGCCACAGGACCTCGTACGACGCCGGCCAAGACTGGCACCGCGAGAGGCTTGCCGAGCTACACGACCAGCCCTGCAAGCGCTCCTGCCTCCCCGCACGAGCCGGCGTATCGAAAACAGCCCAGCTGCTCCTGCCATGGACGAGGAGCACGCGTCGTGACCGTCCCGTGCGTAGTCAGACCGAAGAAGGCTTGGGTGGTGCCGCCGAGAAGGCGCCCGATCGGCCGGCCGACCTGACGGCGAGTAGGCTCGACCGCGATCCCCGCAAACACGCACGGTCACCGGCGGCGGGCTGACGCCTGCATCAGCGCCCGTTGACCGGCGAAGGCTCGCTGCTAGCCCTTGACGGTGACCTTGCGGGAGACGACGGTCGTGTTGCCGGCGGCATCTGTGGCGCGGACGGAGAGGACGACCTTGGCCATTCCGTGCTTCATCGCCTTGTGCAGCTTGATCCGTGCCTTCTTCGAGAGCTTGAGCTTGATCTTGGTCGTCGTGCCGGAGGGCGCGGCCGTCTTCGCGCGGCCCAGGATGACGCGCTTGCGGCCGATCCGGACCTTCGCGACGGCGGCGAGCTTGCACTGCTCGTTGCAGCGGGCCGACAGCTTGAGCCGCTTGGCTTTCAGCGCGCGCTGGATCTTTTTCGCGGCGACTGTCAGCTTCGGCGCGGCCGCGTCAGCGGTTGCCGGGGGCGTGGCCGGTGCCGCGTCATCGTCGGTGATCGTCACGGTGGCGCTGGTCGGGGAGCCGATGCTCGCGCCGCCGCCGGCGTTCGAGAGCTTGAGCGTGAACGTCTCGTCGCCTTCGTGCGCGGAATCGCTCGTCACGTGGACGGTGATGCTCTTTCGAGCCTCGCCCGGACCGAACGCGAGCAGGCCGCTTGCGGCCGTATAGTCGGACCCCGCGGTCGCCGTGCCGTCGCTGGTGGCGTAGTGGCTCGTGACCGGCCCGCCGAGGCTGCCGCCCACGCGCTGCACGGTGATCTTGACGGTGCCGCCGGCCTCGCCGAGGCGGTAGGCGGTGGAGCTCATCGCGAGCGGGCCGCTTGCGCCGTCGTCGCCGATGCGGACGACCGCGGCGGTGGTCGGCCCCAGGTCGGAGCCACCGCCGGAGTTCGTCAGGGCGAGGCTGATCGACTCGGTGCCTTCTGCGCGGCCGTCCCACGTGACCGGGATCGTGAAGGTCTTGTCGGCGCCGTCACCGGCCGCCCAGTTGAGGGTGCCGCTCGTGGCGGCGTAGTCGGAGCCGGCGGTGGCCGAGCCGTCGCTGGTGTTGTAGTCGACCGACACCGCGCCGCCGACGCCGCCGAGCCGCTCGACCGTCACGGTCGCCTGGCGCTCGGTCTCGTTGACGTCGTACTGCAACGACTTGAAGTCGATCACGCCGGGCGGGTCGTCGTCGGCGATCGTGACGGTCGCGGTCGCCGGCGCGCCCAGGATCGACGAGGCACCCGGAAGCGCATTGGATAGCGTGAGCGTGAGCGTTTCCGGATCCTCGGCGTTCGGATCCTGGGTGATCGGGATCTGGATCGTCTTCGAGGTCTCGCCGGTGCCCGGGCCGCCGTTGCTCGCGTTCCCGGTAAACGTCAGTGTGCCGTGCGTGTCGGTGTAGTCAGAGCCGGCCAGCGCGCTGCCGTCGGCGGTCGCGTAGTCGACCGTCACGTCGGCGTCGACGGCGTGGCTCAGCGTCACGGTGATCGTTGCCGTGCCGTCGGACTCGTTGACGGTGTAGGTCGGGCTCGACAGCTGAACGCTGGTCTTAGGGTTGTCGTTGTCGACGATGCTCAGC
>DATDKF010000449.1:0-3815 GCA_036520135.1 Solirubrobacteraceae bacterium | reverse complement strand
TCGCCGGAGACGAACACGAGCCGACGCGTACCCGCCTCCGCCTCGCCGAGCAGGCGACGAAGCCGCCCAAGCTCGCCGTCGCGGCCGACGATCGGACGGCTGGCACGCGGGACGGCCGGTGCCGACAGCGCGGTACTGGTTCCCGCCCGCCGGTCGGCGTGCGCCATCGGGAGATCCAGGCTCGCATCCTGCTGGAGGATCCGTCGCTCGAGGTCGCGCAGCGTTGGCGAAGGCTCGATCCCGAGCTCGTCGGCGAGCGCGCACCTGGCCTCCTGATACGCGGCGAGCGCCTCTGCCTGCCGCCCCGACCGGTAGAGCGCGAGCATCTGCTGCCGGCGCAGACCTTCCCGGAAGGGGTGACGCGCGATCAGCGCTTCGAGCTCCCCGCCGATCTCACCGTGACGCCCTAGCCGAAGGTCCGCTTCGACCCGGCCCTCAAGCGCGCTGACCCGGAGCTCCTCCAGCCTGGCCCCTTCGGGCTGCGCGAACGGCTCCACCGCGAACTCCGCGAGCGCAGGCCCGCGCCACAGCGACAGCGCCTCGCCGAATCCGTCGGCCGCCTCCTGGGCGCGGCCTGCGTCCAGTGCCGCCCGCGCCGCCGCCACGGCGGTCTCGAATCGGTGGAGATCGAGCTGCTCCCGCTCGAGCACGACCGCATATCCCGGCGGCCGCGTGTGGAGCGTTCCCGGGGGCAGCACCTTACGCAGGTGCGAGACGTAGATCTGCACCATCTTCTGCGCCGTCTCGGGCACGTCCTCGCCCCAGAGCTCGTCGACGATGCGCTCGACCGCGAGCGTCCGGTCGGCGTTGACGAGGAGGAGCGCCAAGAGGGCGCGCTGCTTGCCGCCCCGCAGCCGCACCTCGCGATCCCCGTCGCGCACCTCGAGCGGGCCGAGGATGCGAAAGTCCACAGGCGCCTCCGGTGAACGAACCACGGTGCACGGCCCTGCTCCTGCGCGCGCCGGCTACCCGCGGCGACCCAGGCCTGCGCCGCGAACAGCCTACGCGACTCGTCGATGCCCTTCAGCCGCCGCTTGCTGCGATCTGCGAAGCGGAAGCCGGCGGAGGCCTGCTCGGCTCGGCCGGCGTCGAGCGCCTGATTTACCGGTGTGTTACCGCGAGGCTACTGCGCGCCAGGCGCCACCGGGTCTCCTAGGGACGCCAGGTCGTCCCCGCGAAAGGAGACACCCATGACGCAGACCTCACAGCGGGGCGAGGGGCACACACAAAGGCCCGCCTCGTTCCACGCCTCGCCCGCGGAGGCGCAGAGGGCGCCCCGCGAGGAGTACCTCTACGTCGCGGCGATGCGCGCCGGCACCGGCATCGATGCGCCCGACTTCCTCGCGGTCATCGACACGAACCCGCAGTCGGACACCTACGGGCAGATCGTGCACGAGACGCCGATGCCCTACGTCGGCGACGAGCTCCACCACTTCGGGTGGAACCGCTGCTCGTCGGCCTGCCACGGCCCCGACCGTTCGCACCTGATCGTCCCCGGCTTCCGCTCCTCGCGCGTCTACATCCTCGACGTCGCGAGCGACCCGCTGCGGCCGCGGATCGAGAAGGTGATCGAGCCGGACGAGCTCGTCCGCGCGACCGGCTACACGCGGCCGCATACGACCCACTGCATGCCGGGCGAGAACGTCGTGATCTCGATGCTCGGCGACGCCGAAGGCAACGCTGCCGGCGGCTTCGCGGTGATCGACGCGCAGACGTTCGAGGTCAAGGGGCGCTGGGAGAACGGCGCGTCGCGGCCGCCGATGAACTACGACTTCTGGTACCAACCGCGCAAGAACACGCTCGTCTCGAGCGAGTTCGGCGTCCCCACCGCGTACGAGCCCGGCTTCGACCTCGCCGACGTCGAGGCCGGCCGCTACGGGCAGCGGCTCCACTTCTGGAACCTCGAGCGGCGCGAGCTGGAGCAGACGATCGACCTGGGTTCGAACGGGCTCGTCCCGCTCGAGATCCGCTGGAAACACGACCCCGACGCCGACGACGGCTTCGTCGGCGTCGCGCTGTCGTCCACGATCTGGCGCTTCCACCGCGAAAACGGCTCGTACGCCGCCGAGTCGGTGATCACCGTCGACCCCGTCGAGCTCGACAGCTGGCCGATCCCCGTACCCGGCCTGATCACCGACCTCGTCCTCTCGCTCGACGACCAGGCCCTCTACTTCTCCAACTGGCTCCAGGGCGACCTGCGCCGCTACGACGTCTCCGACCCCGCCAACCCGCGCCTGACCGGACGGCTCTGGCTCGGGGGCGTGCTCGGCCGGGAGAGCGACGCGGGCCGGCCGCTCACCGGCGGGCCGCAGATGCTCCAGCTCTCCTACGACGGGCGGCGCCTCTACGTCACCAACTCGCTGCTCTCAACCTGGGACAACCAGTTCTACCCCGGGCTCCGCTCCTACCTGCTCAAGATCGACGTCGGCGAGGACGGCTCGATTGCCGTCGACCCCGACTTCTACGTCGACTTCCACGAGCGGCCGGACGGTCCCGCCCGCGCGCACGAGATGCGGCTCCAGGGCGGCGACTCCACCTCGGAGGTGTTCGCATGACCGTCGCCCATCACGGAGGCGAGCTCTCGCTGCTCCAAGCGGCGCTCGTGTCCGCCGGCTCGCTGCCGGTACTGCTCCTCCTGCTCCGGAAGGAGATCGCCCGGCTCGGCAGGCGGCTGGTCACCGGCCCGACGCGCAGTCCATACCCGAACGAGACGACCAAGGCGGCGGCCGGCCCACGGCGTCTACTTCGAGCCGCGCAGCACGCGCGCGGCTGAACCCAAAGGAGGAACCAATATGAACATGCGCTCTCTGCTCGCCCGGGCGCTCGGCTTGGCCAGCGTCTCGTTGCTGCTAGTCTCCGGGCTTGCCAGCGCGGCCCTGGCCAAGCCCATGATGGGAGACCACAGCAGGGTAAGCGGCGTGCTCAGCCTCGCCGCCGGCGCCCACGCCACCCCGCCCGAGAGCGACGACGGGCCCGTCGTGCGGCAGCAGCTCGCCACCCGGGCCGGTACGGCGGTGTGCAGCTCCGGGCACGGCCCGCAGTTCGACTGCGCCGACACCTCGGCGCCAGCCGGCCCGGTCCAGCCGATCGTCGCCGGGCTGACCCTGCTGCTCGCGGCGGCCGCGGGCGGGATCTGGCTCAGGTTGCGGCAGCGGCCACGCGAAGCGATCTGAGCTGAGTCAGGGTGGCTCCAGATGCGCTCCGGTCTACCTGCCGGCACCTGGGCGGCTGTTCCACCGGCACCCGGCTCCCCAAACACTGTGACCAGGGTGAACGCCCCGGACCGCCAGTCTGCCGCCGACAAGCATGAGGAGACAGCCATGACATTCATCGAGACGGCGACCGAGGGCACCGCGGCCGGGACCGTGGATCAGCTGTACGCCGCGGACGTTGCCGATCAGGGCTACGTGGCCAACTACACGCGCGTGTTCGCGCTGCGGCCGGAGGTCCTCGCCGGCTGGGCACAGCTCAACGGCGCCATCAAGCACGGATTGGACCTACGCCGGTACGAGCTGGTCACCCTCGCCACCGCACGCGCCCTGCGCTCGACCTACTGCGCCATGGCCCACGGCCGGGTGCTGCGGGACCGGTTCTATGACCCCGAGACAGTGCGCCGCATCGCCACCGACCACGCCCGCGCCGGCCTGACCCCGGCGGAGGTCGCGGTCATGGGATTCGCCGACCAGGTCGCCCGCGACGCCACCTCGATCGGTCCCGACGACATCCAGCGGCTCCGCGCCCACGGGCTGTCCGACACCGACATCCTCGACGTGGCCCTCGCCGCCGCGGCCCGGTGCTTCTTCAGCACGGTGCTC
>DATDKF010000448.1:0-2538 GCA_036520135.1 Solirubrobacteraceae bacterium | reverse complement strand
TCCCTCGCCTACGTCTTGAACCTGAAGCTCGCCGACCCGGCCGCAGCCCCGGCGTTCGTCGACGAGCACAAGCCGCCCGAGAACGCACCGCCGGGCACGCGTGCATCCGACCCGGCGCCCCCGCTCCTGCAGTCCTGGCAGGACATCCACGACCAGACCGCGACCCTGGTGAGAAACCAGCGGCGAGCCCTGCTGACAGGCGGCTGGCTGCTCGTCCTGCTCGCCCTGGCCAGCGTCGCGGTCCTCGTCGGAGGCCGAATGGCCGACCAGATCCGACGCGTCGGACTGCTCAAAGCGGTCGGCGGCACGCCGAGCCTGGTCGCTGCCGTGCTCCTTGCCGAGTACGTCGTCGTGGCCCTGCTGGCGGCGGCGGCCGGGCTCGCGGTCGGATGGCTGGCCGCCCCACTGCTCACCGACCCCACAGCCGGCCTCCTCGGCGGCGCGGGTGCGCCGCCGCTCACCATCTCCACGGTCGGCGTGGTGACAGCTGTCGCGCTGGGGGTCGCGGTCGCCGCGACGTTCGTTCCTGCCGTGCGGGCCGCCCGCACCAGCACCGTCCTCGCGCTGGCCGACTCGGCCCGCGCTCCCCGGCGGACGGCCTGGCTGATCGCGATCTCGGCGCGACTGCCCGTCCCGCTGCTGCTCGGGCTGCGGGTCGCCGCCAGGCGACCGCGCCGCGTCGTGCTCGCCACGGCCAGCATCGCGATCACCGTGAGCGGGATCGTCGCCGCGCTGGCCGCCCACGCCGACCTAGTCGACGGAGCCTCCGCGGCGGATCCTTCTCAAACAGACCGAATGAACCAAGTGCTGCTCGTGATCACGATCACGCTCGTCGCCCTCGCGGCCGTCAACGCGATCTTCATCACCTGGGCGACCGCACTCGACGCCAGGCACTCATCGGCGCTCGCGCGCGCACTCGGCGCGACCCCACAGCAGGTCAGCGCCGGCCTCTCAGCCGCGCAGGTGCTTCCCGCGCTGACCGGCGCGATCCTCGGCATCCCGGGGGGCATCGGGCTGGTTGCGGCGGTCGACCCCGACTCGATCACGCTCCCGCCGCTCTGGCAGCTGCTCGCCGTCGTGCCGTGCGCCGTCCTCGTCGTGGCGGGCCTCACCGCCATACCAGCCCGCATCGGCGCCCGCCGCCCCGCTGCAGAGATCCTCCAGTCCGAGCTCGCATGATGCTCCGGAGGTGCTCGCCGAGGCCAACCCGCGGTCACGCGGGCGGCACGGGCGCGTAGGTCAGGATCACGACGCCGTCGCCGACGACCTTCGAGTCGACGAGCCGCAGCGCCTTCTTCTCGCCCGGGTCGCCGAAGAGGCGCTTGCCCGTGCCGAGGACGACCGGGAAGACCATCAGCCGCAGCTCGTCGACGAGGTCGTGTGCGATCAGCGTCTGCGCGAGCTGGGCGCTGCCGTGGACGACCACGTCGCCGTCGGCCTCCTGCTTGAGCTTGGAGACCGCATCCACGAGGTCGCCTGCCTCGATGACCGTCGAGTTCGTCCACTCCGGCTGGGTCAGCGTCGAGGAGACCACGTACTTGGGCATCGAGTTGAACATGTCGGCGAACTCGCCCTCGCGCGACGGCCAGGCCCCGGCGAAGCCCTCGTAGGTCACGCGGCCCAGCAGCATCGCCGCGGACGCGCGTGTCTCGTCGACCTTGAACTCGTTGCCCTCGGCCCCGCGGTCGAACTCGAAGCTCCAGCCTCCGTACTTGAAGTCCTCGGATCCTCCGGGGTCCTCGACGACGCCATCCAGCGAGATGAACTCGGTCACGACGATCCTGCCCATGGTGTGTCTCCTTCCTCGTGGGTGGCGCCAAGCGGCCGCGGGGAGGCGCTGCTGTCTCGATCGCGCGGCGGTGGCGTCCGGGTGATGGCGTATTGTTATCAAACCAATTGGTTTGGCACCATGCCCGTCGACCATCTCAGCGCGACCTTCGCCGCGCTCGCCGATCCCACCCGGCGGGCGATCCTCGCGCGCCTCGTGGACGGCGAGGCGTCGGTCACCGAGCTCGCGGCGCCGCTCCCGATGAGCGCCCAGGCTGTCGGCAAGCACCTGCGCGTGCTCGAGCGCGCCGGTCTCATCGAACGGCGGCGCACGGCACAGCTGCGCCCCTCGCGCCTGCGCGCAGTGGCGCTGAAGGACGCGACCGAGTGGCTCGATACCTACCGGGAGTTCTGGGAGGCTGGCTTCGATCGCATGGACCAGCGGCTGCGAGAAGATGGCTGAGCCAGCGCCGTTCGGCACCGGCGGCTTCACGACGACGCGCGTCTTCGCCGCCCCGCGCGAGCGCCTGTGGCGGGAGTGGACCGAGCCCGACCGCTTCGCCGATTGGTTCGGCGGCGTGGAGTGCGAGGTGCCGCTCTCGACCGTCTCGATGGACGTCCGCCCCGGCGGCGCCTGGCGGGCGACGATGTTCTGCGGCCCTGGCCGCCGCGAGATCCGCTGGACGGGCGAGTACCACGAGGTGGCCGCGCCCGAGCGGCTCGTCTTCACGATCTCCGACCAGCCCGGCGAGGACCGCTACGAGCTCGTCA
>DATDKF010000447.1:0-2467 GCA_036520135.1 Solirubrobacteraceae bacterium | reverse complement strand
ACCTCGTCGAGGAAGTCGCGCAGCAGCCGCACCGCGTCGAGCCGCGCGCGGGCGAACCGGCGGTCGACGAGCCGCTGGATGCGGTCGTGCAGCGGCCGGAACGCGAGCGCGGCGGCGAGCGTGGCGACCGACGCGGACAGCGCCGATCCTCCGACCGTCACGCCGACGGCGAGCGCGACGAGCGCGTAGGTGGCGATCAGCAGCGCGGTGAGCGCCACGTAGACGAGTGTGCGGTTGAGCACGCGGTCGATCGCGTACAGCCCGTGCCGCGTCACCGCGATCCAGACCGCGACCGCCGGCCAGATCTGGAAGATCAGCAGGCCGATCCCGTCGACCGGGTCCGTCGACCCGATCAGCCGCGACCAGAGGGAGCCGCCGCCGAGCCAGATCGGCACCAGGATCGCCCCGTAGGCGAGCCACAGCACCTGGCGGCGGAGCTGCGTGTCGCCCGCCCGGTAGCGGGCGCGCAGCGCGAACGCGCCGGCGAACAGCGATGCCAGCAGGCCGGCCCAGCAGACCCAGAACAGCGGCTCCAGCGACGAGGGGAGGGTGACCGGCAGCGGGTTGGGCACCGTGCCGCGCGCGGTGTCGAGGTCGGGCGCGAGGAACAGCATGGTCACCAGCCCGCCGCACGCCACGGCGGCCAGCGCGGCGACGGGGCGCCAGCGCGGCGTCGGCAGGCGCCCGTCCGGATACACGAACGCGAGCGCCAGCGGCCACAGGAACAGCACCGGCCACTGCTCGGCGACGAGCGCGGCCCACGCGCCGGTCTTCGCGCCCGGATCGCCGTGCAGGGCCAGCTCCCGCAGCCCGTCGGCGGCGAACACCACGGCGACCGCGAGCGGCCCGACGAGCAGGATCCACGCGATCCGGTTGCCCGGCCGGCGCAGCGCAACGAACAGCCCGACCGCCGCCGGCGCGAGGATCCCGAGCAGGAACGGCGCCGCGGTCCACGCGTTCAGCGAGTGGTGCGCCCCGCGCCCGGCGGCGACCAGGTTCAGCACGACCGCCGCCGTCCCGGCGGCGGCTGCGGCGGCGGCGGTCAGGCAGGCGAGCGCCTTCGACATCGCCGATGATGCTCTCGCATCCCACGCGCTGCGACCAGAGTGCTAGCCCTGAACCTGCGCGCTAGGGTCGGGCGCGTGCGGCTGCTGCTGAACCTGATCTGGCTCGTGTTCGGCGGCCTGGTGCTGGCGCTCGGCTACGCCGTCGCCGCGCTCCTGATGCTGATCCTGATCATCACGATCCCGTTCGGGATCGCCGCCGGCCGGATGGCGCTGTTCTGCGTGTGGCCGTTCGGCCGCACGCTCGTGCGCCGCGCCGACGCCGGCGTCGCCTCGACGATCGGCAACGTGATCTGGTTCATCCTCGCGGGCTGGTGGCTCGCGCTCGGCCACCTGATCACGGGCGTGCTGATGTGCATCACGATCATCGGGATCCCGCTCGGGCTGGCGAACTTCAAGCTGATCCCGGTGTCGATCACGCCGCTGGGCCGCGAGATCGTCGACGTCGACGGGGCGCGCCGGCTCGGCGCGACCGACGTCGTGGCCGTCCCCAGCGATCGGAGCCCATGAGCGAGGCGCGCCTCGAGGACGGGGTCCCGCAGGCCGCCGGCTGGTTCGTGGTCAACGCGCGCGACGTGCCGTGGATGCACAACGACATGCGCTCGCTGGCCCGGTTCGGCGGCCAGGGCGAGGCTCACTTCGACGACCTCGGGATCGGCCTGTACTGGCTCCAGCCCGGGCAGCCGATGTCGATGTACCACCACGAGCGCGGCCAGGAGGACTTCCTCGTCCTGCGCGGGCGGGCGCTCGCCATCGTCGAGGGCGAGGAGCGTGCCCTGGAGACCTGGGACCTGCTGCACTGCCCGTCGCGGACGCCGCACACGATCGTCGGCGCGGGCGACGAGCCCGCGCTCGTGCTCGCGGTCGGCGCCCGGCTCGAGAAGGGCAGCGCCCGCTACCCGGTCGACCCGATCGCCGTCCGCCACGGCGCGGGCGTCGAGCAGGAGACGACCGAGCCCTACGCCCGCTTCGGCGAGCCGCGCCGCGGCCCGGCGCCCGACATCTTCTGACCGGCGTCGCTCAGAAGTAGTCGAGCAGCGCGGGGACCGGCCCGGCGGTCGCGGCCGCGAGGAACGCGTCGTCGTCCGCGCCGCCGCCGCTGAGCATCCCCGCGCGGCGCAGGATCGGCGGGCCCGCCCCGCCCGCGTAGAGGAGCGCGAAGCCGCGCATGGTCAGCCGCACCGCTCCGGTGCCGCCCGGCTCGAGCCGCGCCTCCCCGCCCTCGAGCACCAGCCGGTGCGGGCCGGCGTCCCACGGGCACAGGTCGTCGTCGAGCTCGAGGTCGACCGCGCCGCTGACCGGCGCCGGCCAGCCGCGGGCGGCGACCGCGCCCGCCGCGTCGAGGACACGCAGCATCCACGGCTCGCGCGACTCCACGCGCGTGCCCACGAACGAGGCGAGCA
>DATDKF010000446.1:0-9975 GCA_036520135.1 Solirubrobacteraceae bacterium | reverse complement strand
CCCCGACGAGAAGCGCGCCGCCTACGCGTGGCTCACCGACTTCGTCGGGTGGCTCCCGATGCCGGACGGCGGCGAGCACGAGGCCGGCCTGACGGCCGACTACAACGCCGAGATGATCGAGCACATCGCCCGCTTCCCGCGCGTGCGCGACCGCGCGATCTTCGTCGGCGATCCCGACGACGTCGTCCCCGACGGCTTCGGCCCGGGGCTGCCGCAGATCGCCGACTGGACGGCCGAGCACTTCGAGTTCCCGGGCTACGTGACGGGCTTCGACGCCGCCGAGGTGCAGGACCGCGAGCGGCTCCGGGCGGAGCTCGGCTACGGGCACGACGAGCAGGTGTGCGTCGTCGCCGTCGGCGGCTCGGGCGTCGGGCACGCGATGCTCGCGCGGGTCATCGCGGCGTTCCCGGAGGCGCGAGAGCTGGTGCCGCGGCTGCGCATGATCGTCGTCGCCGGCCCGCGCATCGACCCGGCGTCGCTGCCCTCGCAGGACGGGCTCGAGCTGCGCGCCTACGTGCCCGACCTCTACCGCCACCTCGCCGCCTGCGACCTGGCGGTGGTGCAGGGCGGCCTCACCACCACGATGGAGCTCACCGCCGCCCGGCGGCCGTTCCTGTACTTCCCGCTGCGCCATCACTTCGAGCAGAACCTCCACGTGCCGCATCGCCTGGAGCGCTACGGGGCAGGGAGGCGCATGGACTACGAGACCGCGACGCCCGCGGTGATCGCCGAAGCGATCGCTGCCGAGATCGGGCGCGAGGTCGACTACGCGCCGGTCGCGACGGACGGCGCCGCGAAGGCCGCAGCCCGGCTCGCCGAGCTGCTGTAACGCGTCAGGGCGAGCGGATAGCGAGCACCGAGGCGCGCGTGCGGGCGAGCAGGGTGCGTGTGACGCCGGCGCCGAGCAGGCGCCGCAGCCGGCCTGATGGTCGCGGCCCGGTGACGACGAGGTCGTAGTCCCCGGAGGCGGCGAGGGCCGCGAGCGCTTTGCCCGGGCGGCCGCGCAGCAGTCGCGTCGTGAGCGAGACGTTGGCCGGCACCTCGTCGCGGGCCGACGCGAGCAGCCGCAGCATCTCGCGCTCGGCGTCGCGCCGCAGCGCGTCGGGCGAGTAGGGGAGGGCGAGCGGCCCGAAGCCGGCGTACACGTGCGGCTCGGAGACGACGGCGGCGATCGTGAGCAGCGCGCTCTGTGCGACCGCGATGTCGATCGCCCGCTCGAGCGCCGCCCAGGCGCCCGGCGACCCGTCGAACGCCACGAGGATGCGGCGCACGGGAGGGGCATCCGCCGGGATCGGCGGGGCGTATCGATCGACGGCTTCCAGCAGCACGGTCACCACCTGCTCGAACGAACCCTCTCAGTCCCACAAGTTTGTCGCAAAGATCGTCTCTAGTCAAGACGGTCTTCAAGCGGTACCGTTTTCGAAGTGACACCGGTCGCCTCCCCGCCGTCGCTCCCCGAGTCGCTGACCCATTGGCCCGGCTACCTGCTCGCGTTCGTCGCCGAGCACGCCACCGATCGCTTCGAGCGCGCGCTGGCCCGCCAGCGCATCCGCACCAAGCACGCGTCGGTGCTCGCGGTGATCGACGCCGAGGGCCCGATGTCCCAGCGCGCGCTGTGCCGGCGCCTGCGGATTGACAAGAGCCCGATGGTCGGGCTCGTGGACGACCTCGAGCGGCTCGGGCTCGCCGAGCGCCGCCGCAGCGATTCCGACCGCCGCGTCCAGGACATCCACCTCACCGGCCGCGGGCGCGACGCCGTCCGCCGCGTGATCGAGCTCGCCGACGCGCAGAACGAGCGCACGTTCGGCGTGCTGGACGACGACGAGCGCGCCCAGCTGCACGGCCTCCTGCTCCGCGTGGCCGAGGCGACCGCCGGTCCCTAGCGGCTACGTGTTCTGCTGGTAGGTGTAGATCACCCGCCGGTGGCCCTTCTTGCAGGTAACGCGCGAGTTGATCTCGGTGGGGATCGAGGTGCTTTTCTCCGAGCAGCTGTAGCCCAGCACCCTGCGCTTGCACTTGCCCTTCTTGCCGTGCTCGATGCGGCACCGACAGTGGGCGAGCGTGACCTTCTGCCGGTCTTGGGCGGGGTCGGCGTCGTCGGTCGCCCGCAGGCGGCTGGGCCGGGCGAGGCGCCGGCGACGGCGCCGGCGGGCGACGCGGGTCATGACGCCGTCGGCTCAGACCGCGACGCGGCGGGTGCGACGGACGACTCCGGCGGCGCTGCCGGCGACGATGCCGCTGGCGGCGAGCCCGATGCCGAGCACGAGCCAGAGGTCGTCGCCGCCGTCGGTGTTGGCCGTCGGGATCGACTTCGGCTTCGCGGGCGCGACGGCCGGCGCCGGGTGGATCGGCCACGTCGGCTGGCCGACCTGGAACGACGTGTCGGTCTCGGCGGCGCGCGCGGCGTCGCGGGCGTACTCGCCGCGCAGGTCCTGCTTCGGCGAGGCCGTCCCGGCGAGGCTGGACGTCCGGCCCTCGTACAGGACGCGGTCCGTCGGCTTGGCGAGCGCCGGCGACGCGGCGAGGATGCTGGTCGCCAGGGCGGCGACGAGCGCGTGCTTCAGGGTGATGCGGCGGGGCATTGCGTGCTCCTTGCGGGGTGTGGTGCAGGAGGGCATGGGAGGCGAAGGTGCCAGCGGGCGGTAGAGCGCCGGTTCAGCGCCGGTCGACTGGCCGTGGCCGCCCGCGCGTGGTAAGCCACGCCATGCGGTGGACGGTGCCCGGGCCCCATCCGCCGACCCGCTTGCCGATCGCCTGCAGCGCTCCGGGCGTAGGCGGCCCTGCGCGAAAAGGTGGGCGAAGGTCGTGTCGAGATCGTGCATGCGGGTCCTCATGGTCGGGTCCGGCGCACCGCGCCGACTTCGCCGAGATCTACCGCGCCCGTGCGGGCCGGCTGCGCAGCGATCCGCGCGTGCTCGACGAGATCGTCAGCACCACGATCGCGTCAGTGGCCCTGCGGTATCGCAGCGCGGCGCAAGGCGGTCGACTCGCCTGGGACAACGCGGCGGCCGTCGACGCTCGCGCCCACACGCTCGTCCGCCAGGGCATGACCTACTCCGACGCGCTGACGCACCGCCGCGAGCAGGAGGCGCTGTTCGAGCCGATCACCGGCGACGCCGTCATCCCCGAGAGCGCAGAGCTCGACCGCAAGGTCTGTGCGTACATGCGCGAGCGGGGCATGCGCGACGACCAGTACGTCGAGGCGCTCCACGCCGTCGTGGCCGGCGACCAGGACGCGGCTTCATGATCGCCACGCAGATGCTCGTGTCGCGGACGCCCGCGACTACCGACTGAGCGGGATCGCCGTCGGGGAGGTCGATCGCTACACCTTTCGCAAGGTCGCTGACTCGCAGCGGCGCGAAAGTGCGATCGCCTGCGTAACTCGATCAGCCGCTACTCGTTCGAGGCAAAGGAGCGGCGCCGGGCGGGCCGTTGCTACCAGGCGAGGCTGTCGCATAAGTCCCGCCGGAGCGCGCTCGTCCGAGGAGCCGACTCAAATGAGTCGTTCTAAGGGCTTGCGAGAAGGCTCCGAGACAAATCAGTCGCCGCGAAACGCCCCTTGCAGCCGCGTCGCCGATATATGCGACAGCCTCAGGCGATTGCGAGAGCGGAGGCCATGAGAGGGAAACGCGGCACGGCCGGTCATGGCGCCCATGCTCTGCCTATGCAAGGCCCGGGCCAGGAGGGGCTTGGCCGCGCGGATGCTCGTCGTCCTAGGCAGGAGCGCTCCGTATCCGCGACCGCTCTCGCTGTCACACGACCGCGGTCGTGTTTGCGCGCGAGGGGACCTGCGTGCCCGCGATGACGAGCGGATCGCGACGGCCGAGGGCGTCCAGCGCCAGATGCTGCACGACGAGCTGGGCGCGCCGTGGCCTGAGGTCCGCTCCGAGAAGGTGGGCGCGCCGCCGCCGCGTTTGACGCCATCCACAGCGTCGAGCGCGCGGTCGAGGTGGGGTCGGTCGACCGCATCATCTCCGCCGCCGAGCTGCGGCCGCACCTGATCGAGACGGTCGAGCGCGGGATCGAGCGCGCGGCCGCCACGGGTCACCCCGTGGCGGCCGGCTGACGTCGCTTCAGGTGGCGAGGCGGCGGGTGCCGCGGCGGTGCACGATGAACAGCGCGCCGCCGAGGCCGATCAGGGTGATGCCCAGCAGGCTGCCGGCGCCGAGCCCGGCGTCGGCCCAGTCGATGCCGCCGGCCGAGACGGGGGCGCTCTCGGGCGTCGGCACGTCGACCACCACGACCTCGGGGGAGTTGTAGGTTCCGCGGCCGTTGGCGAAGTCGACGGTGTCGGGGTTGCGCAGGTCCTGCGGCGGCTGCGGCTGCTGCGACGGCGGGATCGGCTCGTAGAGGCCGCGGGCACCGACGGCGGCGCGGGTCTCCGCGGTCTGGAAGTCGTGCGGCAGGGTGTACTTGCTCGCAACGACGGGACCGTCGGCGGGCATCGCGGCGGCGGTCGGGGCGGCGATCGCGCCGAGCGTAACGGCGACGGCGATGGTGCGGCTGAGGCGGTGCTTGAACATCTCTGCTCCTCTCTCGAGACCACCCGGTGCGGTCTTCTTGGAGCGCACGTTCCAGGGCGGCGGTCGACGCCCGGTGTGGTTCGTGGTAGACGCCGGTAGACGCGCTCGGATACGGTCGCCTGAACGAAATGGACTTCGGCCTCCTCGGACCCCTGGCGGTAACCGAGCAGGACACGGTGCTGTCACTGGGCGGGGTGAAGCAACGGTCGCTGCTGGCGCTCCTTCTGCTGCACGCGAACGAGGTCGTCGCCGCCGACCGGCTGATCGGCGAGCTGTGGGGCGAGTCGCCGCCGGCCACCGCGGCCAAGAGCATCCAGAGCTACGTCATGCGCTACCGGCGCGAGCTCGGTGCCGAGCGGCTGACCACGCGCGCGCCCGGCTACGTGCTGAACGTCGAACCGGACGAGCTGGACGTGGCGGTGTTCGAGCGCCTCCGCGCCGAGGCGCGGCGGGCGGAGCCCGCTCGAGCCGCCGCGAAGCTGCGGGAGGCGCTGGCCCTGTGGCGGGGCTCGCCGCTCGCCGACCTCGCCTACGAGCCGTTCGCGCAGACGGAGATCCTGCGGCTCGAGGAGCTGCGGTTTACGGCGCTCGAGGAGCGCATCGACGCCGAGCTGGCCTGCGGCCGGCATGCCGACCTGATCGGCGAGCTGGAGACGCTGATCGCGGCGCACCCGCTGCGCGAGCGTCTGCGCGGGCAGCTCATGCTGGCCCTCTACCGCTCGGGCCGCCAGGCCGAAGCGCTGCACGTCTACCGCGCCGCCCGTCAGGAGCTGGCCGAGGAACTCGGGCTCGAGCCCGGCGAGGCGCTGCGGCGGCTCGAGCGGGCGATCCTCCAGCAGGACCCAGAGCTCGAGCTCGAGCAGCGTCCGCGACGGCCGCCGCCGGAGACCGACCGGTCGCTGCTCGTCTTCCCGCGCGAGGCGGGCGCGCTCGACGGGCTGCTGCGCCTCGCCGCGACGCTTGCCGATGCCAAGCCGCCGCGCGAGCTCATCCTCGCGCGCGTGGTCGCCGCCGGCGACGTGGGCGAGGAGGCACGCGCCCTCGCCGAGCGCGCCGAGGCGCTGCAGGACGAGGGGATCGCGGCGCGGACCGCGGCGTTCTCGTCGCCTACGCCAGGCCTCGACGTGGCTCGGCTGGCCGCGCAGCAGGACGTCGACCTGCTGCTCACGGACGCCGGCGAGGCGCCGCTCGAGGGTGATGCCGGGGTGGTGCTCGAGCAGGCGCCGTGCGACGTCGCGCTGCTCGTCGACGCCGGCGGCCCGCCCAGCGCCGGCCCCGTCGTGGTCCCGTTCGGCGGCGCGCACCACGACTGGGCGGCGCTCGAGCTGGGAACCGCGGTGGCGTCGGCGACCGGTGCCCCGCTGCGGCTGATCGGCGCGGCCTCCCACGACGGCGCCGACGGACGCGACGGGAGCCGCCTGCTCGCCGACGCGTCGCTGATCGTCCAGCGGCTCGCCCGCGTTGTGGCCGAGCCGCTGCTCGCCCGCCCCGGCCGCGAGGGCGTGTTCGCGCTCGCCGCTGGTGCGGGGCTGCTCGTCGTCGGGCTCTCCGACCGCTGGCGCGACGAGGGCCTCGGGGCGATCCGCGAGCAGCTCGCGTCGGCGCCGCCCGCGCCGACCGTGCTGGTGCGGCGCGGCGCCGCGCGACCGGGGCTGGCGCCGGACGATCCGCGCACGCGCTTCCGCTGGTCGCTGACGGGAGCCGGGTCGTGAGCGTCGCGCTGGACAGCGGCTCGAGCTTCGCCGGCTACCAGATCGAGTCGGTGGTCGGTCGCGGCGGCATGGGCGTGGTCTACCGGGCGACCGATCTCTCGCTCGAGCGCCCGGTCGCGCTCAAGCTGATCGCGCCCGAGCTGGTCGAGGACGAGCTGTTCAGGCGCCGCTTCCTCAAGGAGCCGCGCCTTGCCGCCTCGCTGGACCACCCGAACGTCGTCCCGATCTACGAGGCCGGCGAGCACGACAAGCAGCTCTACCTCGTGATGCGCTTCGTCGAGGGCAGCGACATGCGAACGCTGCTGCGCCGGGAGGGCGGGCTGCCGACCGAGCGCGCCCTCGACATCCTCGCCCAGGTCGCGGGCGCGCTCGACGCCGCGCACCGGCGCGGGCTCGTCCACCGCGACGTCAAGCCCGCCAACGTGCTCGTCGACGAGGACGGCCACGCCTACCTGACCGACTTCGGCGTCACCAAGCAGCTCGGCGGCAACACGACCGAGACCGGGCAGATAGTGGGCACGCTCGACTACGTCGCCCCCGAGCAGATCCGCGGCGAGGACGTCGACGCCCGCGCCGACGGCTACGCGCTCGCCTGCGTGCTCTACGAGTGCCTGGCGGGGGCGCCGCCGTTTCACCGGGCCACCGAGGCCGAGACGCTGTGGGCGCACATGCAGGAGCCCCCACCGCCGCTGCCGGGGTTTCCCGCGCTCGATCGGGTGATGGTCAAGGCGCTCGCCAAGGACCCCGGCGACCGCTACGCAACCTGCGGCGAGCTGATCGCCGATGCGCGGGCGGCGCTCACCCACCCGATCGTGGTCCCGCCGCGGCTGCTGCGCCGCCGCCATGCCATCCTCGCCGCGGGTGTGCTGGTGCTCGCTGCGACCGCGGTCGCGATCGTGCTGGCTTCGCGCGAGGGCGGTTCTGCCGCGCTGCGGGGGCCGGTTCTGCCGTCGGGTGACGGGCTGGCCGCCATCCGCGTGGACGGGAAGCGGATCGCTTCGTTTACGGGTGCCGACGCGGCTCCGAGCAACATCGCGGTCGGTGAGGGCAGCGTGTGGGTGGTCAATACGGCGGATGAGAGGGTCTCGCGCGTGGATCCGCGCACGGGCGAGGTGATCCGCAGCTTCGAGCCCCGGGGGCGGCCGACTGACATTGCGGCGGGCGCGGGGGCGTTGTGGATTGGCAGCGGGCCCGCCGCCACGCATCGCGTGTCGCGGGTCGATCCCGGCACGGGAGAGGCGACGCGCACGGTGCGGCTCCCCGGCGGCGGCGAAGACGGCTCTCCCAGCGAGGGCGTTCCGATGATCGCCGTCGGCGCGGGCGCCGTGTGGGCGATCAACCCCGACAACACGATCTCGCGCCTGGATCCGGCGAGCGGCCGGCGCGTCGCCGTGGTCCGGGCGCCGGAAGAGGTGGAGGCGATCGCGGCCGGCGACGCGGGCGTGTGGGTGATTTCCGGCCTGAACACGATCTCGCGGATCGACCCGCGCACGAACCGCATGCGCAAGGCGATCGAGCTCGGCAGCAACCGCCTATTCGGGATCGCGGTCGGCGGCGGGGCCGTGTGGGCGACCTCCGAGGAGGGCGTGTTGTGGCGCGTCGAGCCCGGGCAGCCGCCGATCGAGCGCACGATCGAGGTCGGCGCCGGCGTGCGCTACGTCGCGTTCGGCGACCGTGCCGTCTGGGTGGCGAACTGGAACGACAGCACCGTCTCGCGCGTGGACCCGGCGACCAACCAGGTCGCGGCGCGGGTGTCGGTCGGGGCCGCCCAGGCGCTCGCGGCCGGCGCCGGCTCGGCGTGGGTGAGCGTCGCGGGCGGGTCTCGGAGCGGGGTGCTGCCGGCGAGCGCGTGCGGCGAGTTGATCGCCGGCGGCGGGCGCCCGGACGTGCTGATCGCCTCAGACTTTCCGTTGCAAGGCGACACCGCCAGCATCACGGCCACGATGGTCGACGCGATCCGCTTCGTGCTCCAGGACCACGGGTTCCGGGCGGGCGAGCACACGGTCGGCTACCGCTCGTGCGACGACTCGACGGCGCAGAGCGGTGGCTTCGAGTTCCGCCGGTGCGCCGCGAACGCGAACGCGTTTGCCGCGGCGGACCGGCTGGTCGCGGTGATCGGCCCGTTCTTCTCGTTCTGCGCGCAGATCATGATCCCGATCCTCAACCGGGCCGAGGGTGGGCCGCTGGCGCTGGTCGGGCCGCTGACGACGTGGCCGAACCTCACGCGCGGCGGGCCGTTCGCGCTGCCGGCGCCGTACGGTTACCGCGGCGAGCCCGACGTCTACTACCCGACCGGCGAACGCAACTTCGTGCGCTTGGCCGGCAGCGGCGACCTGCAGGGCGTGGCGCTCGCGCGGCTCGCGAAATCGCTCGGGCTGCGGAGCGTCTATCTGATCAACGACGATGAGAGCGGCGCCGTGCTGTTCACCGACGGGTTCGAGCGAGTAGCGCCGGAGCTCGGCCTCCATGTCGCCGGCGTGCGCAGCGTCGGCGACGCGCGCAGACCCAACGCCGTCGCGGCCGCCGTCGAGCGGTCGGGCGCGGACGGCGTCGTGCTCGGCCACGCCCTCTGCTGCGGCGGCGGAGACCTGATCGTGGCGCTGCGCAAGCGGCTGGGAAATCGCGTGACGCTGCTCGGGGGCGACGGCTTCATGGAGCCCGACGCGCTGCGCGCGCTCGGCCGGCCCGCCGACGGCCTCTACGTCGTCAATCCAGGCCTGTCGCCCTCCGCCCCCGACCTCACGCCGGCGGCACAACGCTTCGTCCGCGAGTTCGGCGCGCGGGCCGACGAGATCGGCGTCCTGGAGGCCGCGCAGGCGACCGAGACCGTGCTGGCGGCGATCGCCCGCTCCGACGGCACCCGCGCCTCCGTCCTCGACGAGCTGCAGAACACGCGCGAACAGGCCAGCATCCTCGGCGACTTCACCTTCGACTCCTACGGCGACATCACGCCGGCGCCGTTCACGATCCTGCGGGTGACTGGCACGCCATCGCGCCCGGCGAACAACCTGATCGTGGACCGCGTGATCGCCGTGCCCACGGAGTAAGGGGCGGCTCCCCGTCCGGAAATTGTTGTGCGGCGCCGTACCTGCATCGACACGAAAGCGAGAGCGAACCCACGGACTCGTGGACGACCGGATTGGACGACCAACAGAAGCGTCACTTGTCCGGACCCGTTGCATCCGGTGCATAGGCATCACGTCGGCGCGTGCGAGCTCGCGATCGGAGGGAGCTCGAGCACCGTCGCTGTCGCAATGAGGCTTGCTGTTTGGATTCGGGCGGCCGGTGACGTCCGACGTGGAGGGGATGGTCCCGACCGGCGGCGAGCTGACTCTCTTTGAGGCTGTCGGCCGGCTAGGGCCTGACTTTCCTTCTGTTTTGTCGCTCGTCGCCGGTCGGGGATGTCTGGCGTGACTTGATGCGTGGCGTCGCCTCCAGCAAGCCTGTCCGACCAGATGTCCGCCCCTGAAGGGATCCAACAGGAGGGACGAGGATCATGATCGTGCTCGGTGCGGACACTCACAAGCGATCGCACACGATCGCCGCGGTCGCGGCCGCGACGGGGGAGCTGCTCGGGGAGCAGACCGTTCCCGTGGGTCGGCGCGGGTTCGATGCGCTGTTGCGGTGGGCACGCGGCCTGGATGGTGAGCGGGTGTGGGCGCTTGAGGACTGCCGGCACGTCTCCGGCGGCTTGGAGCGGTTTCTGATCGAGCGCGGGGAGCGGGTGCTGCGGATCCCGA
>DATDKF010000445.1:0-3386 GCA_036520135.1 Solirubrobacteraceae bacterium | reverse complement strand
TGGCCGGCGCTGCGCTCGCCGCCGTGTACCCGCCGACGCTCTTCTACACGAGCCTGTTCAGCAGCGAGCCGCTGGCGATGGTCACGGTCGCGGGGGCGGTGCTGGCGTTCCTGTGGGCCGCCGACGCGGGCCGGTCGCCGTGGGCGTGGGCGGTGCCCGGCCTGCTGTTCGGGCTGACCGCGTACCTGCGGCCGGAGTACGTGCTGCTCACCGGGCTGATGGCGCTGCTCGCGCTCGCGGTCGCCTGGCGCCGGCGGGGTCTGCTGCCCGGCGTGCTCGCCGGCGTGTTGATCGTCGCGGCGTTCGCGGTCGTGATCGCGCCGTGGACGATCAGCACCTCCAACAAGCTCGGGCGCTTCGTCCCGGTCAGCACCGGCGGCGGCAAGGCGCTGTACATCGGCACGTTCCTGCCCGGCGACGGGATCCACGAGCGCGTCAAGCAGCACCTCATCCACGAGACTCGCGGCGGGCCGCCGCTCCCGGAGGAGCGCCTGCGGCGGATCCCGATGCAGCCGCTGCTGGACCGCGTCGCGCGCCGCTACCCGGACATGCCGCGCGACAGCGCGCTCGGCCGCATCGGCAAGCAGAACCTCCAGCACTACGCCACCCACCAGCCGGTCGCGTTCGCCCGGATGGTCGCCGGCAAGATCGCGCACATGTGGCACGGCGCCGGCGACCCGAGCTCGTCGGTCGCCGGCTCGGCGCTGCACTACCTCGTGCTCGCGCTCGGGCTGCTCGGCCTCGCGCTGCTCGCGCTGCGGCGCCGCTGGGAGGTGCTGCCGATCGCGCTCCTGCTCGTCGGCATCAGCGCGATCGGCGGGCTGCTGCTCGCGGGCAACCGCCGCAACCTGCCGGTCATGCCGCTCGTTCTCGCGGCCGCGGGCGTCACCGTTGTCCTGGTTCTGGCGCGCGTGCGGGGAGAAGACGTGAGTGGTGGACGCGCATCGGGAAGGAGGCTGCTATGGCCGAAGAACTCACAGCGCGCGACGCCAAGCTGATCCAGTACCTCAACGAGGCGTACGGCAAAGAGAAGGAACTGGAGACCGCGCTCCAGGCGCACATCAAGGTGGCGAACGAGCGCGCGAGCTACAAGAAGCGACTGCAGGATCATCTGAAGGAGACCAAGGCGCAGGCCAAGGGCCTCGAGCGGCGCATCAAGCAGCTCGGGGGCAAGGCCGAGGCGGTCAACCTGCCGGGGCCCGACGTCGCCTCCGAGGTCGCGAGCAAGGCGACCGCCGCGGCTTCGAAGGCGATGGCCGCCGCCAAGGGTCCGGTGCACGCGCTGCGCGGCACGGGCAGCGCGGAGAAGATGCTCAAGAACGTAAAGACCGAGCTCTGGAACGAGTACGAGGAGATCGGCAACTACGTCGCCATCGAGTCGCTGGCCAAGGCGGTCGGCGACAAGGACACCGAGAAGCTGGCGCGCGAGTACCGCAAGCAGGAAGAGCGCATGGCCGACTTCCTGAGCAAGCTGCTGCCGCAGCTCGGCAAGGCGGTCGCCACCGAGGAGATCCCCGCCGCCCAGCGCCGCTCGTCCAACGGCCGCGCCACGACGTCGCGGTCGCGCTCGAGCGCGTCGTCGCGCTCGTCGTCGCGCACGAAGGCGTCCTCGTCCCGCGCGTCGTCGTCGCGGTCGAAGGCGTCGTCGTCGCGCTCGAAGCCCGCATCGTCGTCACGCTCGGGCGGAAGCAGCACCGCACGGCGCTCGACCTCCACGCGCTCGCGCGCGAAGCGCTCCTGAAGCGGTCCGGGGCGGCGCCGACGCGGCGCCGTCCCGGAGCTCTCAGCGGCGGAGCAGCAGCCGCGCGATCAGGCGTCCGACCACGTACCAGACGACCGCTGCGATGCCCCAGTTGACGGCCTTCTCCAGCTTGTTGTCGTCCAGCTGGAACATGCCGTCGAACGGCCCAGCCAGGAACGACGCCGCGTCGCGGACCGCCTGGACGATGTCGTTCGACGGATTGGCCTTGAGCACCACGAGCACGATCCCGAGGATCAGCACCAGCGCGACCGCGGTCGCGGCGAGCACTACGAACCGCGCGATCGAAGCTCGAGCCACAGCCCCGCCGGCGTAGCGACCTGGTCGCATCGCTCCCCTCTCGATCTCCCTCCGCTTTGGTTGTCCGGAAGGACTACCCGCTAACCCAGCGCTTGCATCAACGGCGCGAACAGCCGCGCCGGGTCGCCGTTCGGCAGCCGCCCTTCGAGGGCCATCAGCGAGACCGCGAAGCCCGGCGCCAGCCCGCGCTCGACCGCCCACGCCTGCAGCTCGGGCCGGTCGTGCCCGAGATCGATGCGAACGGGGCCGTCGGCGCGCGCGGCCAGGTCGTCGATCAGCCCTCGCGCCAGCTCCTCGTCGGCGGCGATCACCGGGCCGATCTGGACCGTGTCGACGTTGTGCCAGGTCGCCGCATAAGCCGGCGATCACGCCGTCGCGCTCCGCGACGCGGATCTGGTCGCTGAATCCCGGGAGCCGGTCGATGAGCTGCCGCCGGTCGGTGCCGAGGACCGCCGCGTCGAGCGCCGCGATCGCGTCGAGATCGGCGGCGGTTGCGGGCCGCGAGACCGGCTCGCCCGCGGCGGCGGCCCAGCGGCCGACGTGCGCGGTCGCGCCGCCGACGACCTCGAACCCGGCTCGCTCGTAGACCGGGCGCCCGTAGTCGGTCGCGTACAGGACGACCGGGCCTTGGCCGGTCCGCTCCATCGCCGCGCGCATCATCCGCGAGGCGTATCCGCGCCGCTCGCGGCGAGCGGCCACGAGCACCATGCTGATCGCGGCGCCCGGGTCGTAGCGCGTGACGATCGTCGTCCCGACGACGCCCTCGCCCGGCTCGACGATCCCGAGCACCTCACCGACCGCGAACAGCAGGCGCCACTTGTGCTCCTCGCGCGGCCACTCGCGATCGGCCGCGAGGTCGAGACAGGCGGGCAGATCGTCGAGCGTGAGGCGGCGGACGTCGCCGCTCAAGGAGCGAGGACCACCTTCAGCGCCGCTGTGCGTGGCATTCGGCGACACTAGCGCCCATGATCAACGCGGTGCACTCGATCCTCTTCGCGCGCGACGCCGACGCCGCGCGCGCCTTCTTCGCCGACGTCCTCGGCCTCGAGTCGGTCGACGCCGGCGGCGGCTGGCCGATCTTCGCGCTCCCGCCCGCGGAGCTCGCCGTGCATCCCGCCGACGAGGCCTCGAGCGAGCTGTACCTGATGACCGACGACCTACCGGGGACGCTGGATGCGCTGCGCTCCCGCGGCGTGGTCGTGGTCAGCGAGCCCTCCGATCAGGGCTGGGGCGTGCTGGCGCGCATCGACGTGCCGGGGTTCGGGCCGATGGGGCTGTACGAGCCGAGGCATCCGGTGCCGCGGGGTTGACGCCCGCAGTGCCGCGG
>DATDKF010000444.1:0-8666 GCA_036520135.1 Solirubrobacteraceae bacterium | reverse complement strand
CGTAGCGCCCACCGTACACGTAAGGGGCGCGCGTCCGCAGGTAAGGGGTGCGGGGTGCGAACGCGCTCCGGATGCCCGATGTAAGGGGTCCCTCGGCAGCCCAAAATGCCTGCATATGAACGATCCGGAGGAGCACGCGATGACTACGCTCACGATCCGCATGGCCACGCCGTCCGACACCGCCGCGGTCAACCGGCTGGCTGCGCTGGACTCCAGCCCGGCGCCGCAGGAGCCGGTGCTGGTGGCCGAGGTGGGCGGCCAGCTGTGGTCGGCCATCTCCCTCGACGACTTCGAGCTCGTCGCCGATCCGTTCCGCCCGACCGGCGAGCTGCAGTTCCTGCTCGTCGAGCGCGCCCGCCAGCTCCGACGCGCCGACCGCGGCCACGGCGGCCGGCTCGCCCGCGCGTTCGCTAGCGTCACGGGCCATGGGCGGCCGCGACCGACAGCTCGTCTGGTCCACTAGCGACGGCGATCTTCGCAAGGCACGCGAGCGACCGCCCGCCCCGACGGCGGGTGGTCGCGTGAAGGTCCGGCGCGAGACCGCCGGCCGCCGCGGGAAGGCGGTCACCACGGTGTCCGGGGTGCCGCTCGACGACGCCGCGCTGCGCGAGCTCGCCGGCCGGCTGAAGAAGCGCTGCGGCGTCGGCGGCTCGGCCAAGAACGGCGTGATCGAGCTGCAGGGCGACCATCGCGACGTGGTCGTCGAGATGCTGAGGGAGTCCGGTTACGACGTCGTACTGGCCGGCGGGTGACGGTCATCGACATCGACGCCCCGCACGGCCCGGCGCGCGCGTACCTGCACCTCGCCGAGGCGCCGCGCGGCGCGCTCGCGCTCGGGCACGGCGCCGGCGGCGGGGTCGGCGCCCGCGACCTCGTCAAGGCGAAGGACGTCGCGCTCGGCGAGGGCTTCACGGTCGCGCTGGTCGAGCAGCCGTACGAGGTCGCCGGCCGCAAGTCGCCCGCGCCGGCCGCCCAGCTCGACACCGCGTGGCGCGCCGTGATCGAGCACCTGCGCGGCGAATTCGGCGAGCTGCCGCTGATCACCGGCGGCCGCTCGGCCGGAGCGCGCGTGGCGTGCCGCACCGCGGCCGACACCGGCGCGATCGGCGTCCTCTGCCTCGCCTTCCCGCTGCACGCGCCCGGCCGGCCCGAGAAGACGCGCCTGCCCGAGCTCGAGGCCGTCACGGTCCCGGTGTTGATCGTGCAGGGCGTCTCGGACCCGTTCGGCATGCCGCCCGAGGGCCCGAACCGCAC
This sequence comes from Solirubrobacteraceae bacterium, assembly GCA_036520135.1. Lineage (GTDB taxonomy): Bacteria > Actinomycetota > Thermoleophilia > Solirubrobacterales > Solirubrobacteraceae > DASSUW01. Next base: position 7,412 of record DATDKF010000444.1, on the reverse strand, counting down.
CGTCGTCCAGATTGCCGGCAACCACAGCCTGAGCAGCGATGCCGCCGGACTCGCCACGGCGGTAGGCGAATGGCTCGGCGCTCTGGGCCGTCGGGCAGGGTAGGGCTCACGCTCGCGGGTGCATCGCCGCCTGAGCGCCGCGCTACGCGGGACGTCGTAAATCAAACCCGCCTAGCCATGTGGCTAGGACGCATCCTGGACGCAGCCCGAACACGAGTCGAGGATCAGCCGGGATGAACGGGGAAGATCCAACACCAAGGCCGCTCCGGGTTGCTGCGGCAACGCTGGTTGTCTCTTTCATGCTCCTCGCGCCGGCCGGGGCGAGAGCCGACACCGCCCCGGCGATCACGAAAGGCCCCGTGATCGCAGGCGTTCCACGAGAGTCGGAAACGCTCACCGCGAGCGCGGAATGGACGGGCGACCCGGAGCCGACGGCCGCGTGGAGGTGGGTGCGCTGCATGGCGAGCGCCACGGGTCAGTGCAAGGGAATCAAGGGTGCGGCGTCGCCGGAGTATCGGGTCACGGCGGCGGACGTGGGCTCGGTGCTCCGGGCTCGCGTCAAGGTCACCAACAAGGCCGGGACGACCGAGGCGCGGTCGGGTCCGACGAGCGTCATCGAGGCGGCACCGGACTCGACGCCCTCACCGACGCCGACCCCGACACCGACCCCGACACCGGTCCCTGACGAGACGCCGGCGCCTCCGCCTGCATCTACGCCCTTCGATGTGCCTGCGAACCCGGTGTTCGCCCCGCCGCCGGCGGCTGGAGACCCACCCGCTGCCGCCTCTGTCCCGCTGCTGCAGCCGTTCCCGGTTGTGCGCATCAGCGGCTGGCTGACGCCTGTCGGTGCCCGGATTACGCGGCTCAGCGTGCGGTCGCCGCGTGGCTCGCTGATCGCCGCGCGCTGCCGCGGCCGCAGCTGCCCCGTTCGCCACGTGGCACGTTCCGCCGCCCTGACTCGGCTGCGACCGCTCGAGCGCCGCCTCCGAGCCGGCACGCGCCTTGACATCACCGTGAGGAAAGTAGGCTACGTCGGCAAGTGGACGACGATCGTCATCCGGCGCGGCCGTCCGCCTCGGCGGGCGGATCGCTGCGTCTACCCCGAGCGCGGGCGCCCCGCGTCATGTCCGGCCGGATGAGCTTGCTGCTCCTCGACCCGCACGCGGTCCAGATCCGCGCCGCACGAGGTTGGCTCGCGGCCGTCGCCGCCGTGGCGTTCGTGGTGGCGTTCGCGGTCACGCTCGTCTCAGCTCCGCGCGACCCAGCGCCTCGTGCGGTGCGGGCCCACGAGCCGGCGGCCCGAGTCGGGGAGCGCCCTGCCCGCCTGCGCTCGGTCGCCCGCCTGCCGACGGTCCTGCACGTCCCGCCCATCCCTGCACCGGTTGCGCCCGCCGCAGCGACGCTCGTGGTCGCGCCGACGCCCGAGGTGACGCCGACGCCCGAGGCGACCGCGGTGCCCACCGTACCGGCGCCGGTCGCGCCGGCGCCGGCTCGCCCGGCACCGCCGACGACCACCGCCGAGCCCGGCCCATCGTTCGACTCCTCGGACAGCTTCGACTCCTCGGGATGAACAGCATCGTGATCCGAGCCCGGCAGCGGGCACCTCATCGGCGGCGAGCGGTCGTGCTGCTCCCGGCGGTCATCGTGGCCGGCGTCCTTGCAGCGTTGGTCGGCGTCTGGGCGGGCCGTGTCGCCGCACCCGCGAACCCTAAGCCCCAGCCCGCTCGCGTCGTGAGCGTTGGCGCCGCACGACTGGTGGTCCCCGCCGACTGGCAGCCCGCCCGGCTGCGCAGCACGGGCATCGCCGGACTGGACGCGGAGCACGCGGTCGCGTTCGAGCGGCCTGGCCTCTCCCTACGGGCTGTCGCCATGTTCGCTCCGACCGTCGAGCCGTCGCTCATCCCGCGCGAGCTGCGGTCGGCGTTTCCCGGACATCCGCCGGCGCCGAGAGCCGCGCGAGTCGGGGGCTGGCCGGCGTGGACCTACCACCTGACGGCGGGTTCGTCAGGCCCTCACGCGGACGCCACGGTGCTGGCGACGACGGCGGGTGTGCTCGCGATCGTATGCACGACCCTCGTGCCGTCGGCGGCGGATCCCGGCTGCGCTGCTGACGTCGAGTCGGTCACGGTGCGCGGCGCTGTGGCGCTGGTCCCGTCTCGATCGCTCGCGCTCGAGCTGCGGCTCCCGACGGTACTCGACGGACTCAATCGCGCACGGTCGCGCCATCGCGCGGCGCTGAGCCGGGCCGACACCGCCGAGTCCCAGGCCCTCGCCGCGCGCCGGCTCGGCGCCGACCACCGGGCCGCCGCCCGCGTCGTGGACGCTGCGGCCGGCCCGGCGGGTATGCCGCTGATCCGCGATCTCACCGGCGCCGCGGAGGCCTACGACGCGCTTGGGCGAGCGGCGGCGGAGTCGTCGCCGGCGGGATTCGAGGCCGCGCGCGCCGCCGTTCGACAGGCCGACGCGGAGCTCGCGCGCGGCGTGGCGGACGTGCCGCGGCCGATCACGGCACAACCCACGCGGACCGGCAGCACCGTCACCGTTCGGCAGAACCACAATGGGCCGTCCGGCAGCGTCCCGGCGGTCCTGTTCCTACTGCTCATGCTGCTCGCGGCGGCTGCCGGCGTCGCCACCGGCAGCTCGGAGGTGGCTCCGCGGCTCTGGCGGTCCGCCGCCGCGGCAGCGCGGCTCGCCCCTCGGCTGTAGTCGTCCGGAGCACGCCGTCCTCCACCAGGCCGCTCGCGGAACCGGCCTGGACGAGCTCGACCGGCGCCGTGTCCTCCGTCGGGAGGCGAGGAAGCCCGCGATCCAGTCCTCGTCTTCGCCGGAGGCGAAGGCGAGGCGCGTAGGCTGCGCGCGTGAGGAAGGGACTGCCGGTCGCGCTCGTGGCGCTCGCGATCGCGGCGCCGAGCGCGCGCGGCCGAGCCGCCGCACTTCCATCCGTGCCTGGACGCGGCGCGGGGAGCGCGCTGCGGGTACGTCCGGGTGCCGCTCGACCGCGCGGCCCCCGCGGGCCGCAAGATCCGGATCGGCTTCGAGCTCTACCGGCGGCGCGACCGCGCGCAGCCGTCGGTCGGCACGATGGTCGACGTCGAGGGCGGGCCCGGCTACGCGACGACGGACAGCCGCACCTACTTCCTCGGGCTCAGCCGGCCGCTGATGGCTCGCCGCGACCTGCTGCTCGTCGACGCGCGCGGCACCGGCCTCTCGGGCGCGCTCGACTGCCCGGCGCTGCACACCAGCATCACGCACTACGTCAAGCGGGCCGGCCGCTGCGCCCGCCAGCTCGGGCCGCGCGTGGACCGCTACAACACGCGCGAGTCGGTCGACGACCTCGCCGACGTGCTCGACGCGCTGGGTATCCCGACGGTCGACCTCTACGGCGACTCGTACGGCTCCTACTTCGGGCAGGCGTTCGCCGTCAACCACCCCGGCCGGCTGCGCTCGCTGGTGCTCGACGGCACCTACCCGCTGCCCGGCACCGACCCGGCATTCGGCGACCTCGCCGAGGCGACCTGGCGGGCGCTGCGCCTCGTCTGCGCGCGGCACCCGAGCTGCGCCGCCCGCGGCGAGGACCCCGCTCGCGGTCCTCGGCCGCTTCGTGCGGTGGATTCGCGCGCACCCCGTGCGCGGGATCGGGACCGACGGCGAGGGCGTGCGCATCCGCGTGCGCCTCGACATCGACGCGCTGACGACGATCGCCCAGTCCGGCTACGGCGACATCGCAATCTACCGCGACCTGCTCGCCGCGATCCGCGCGTTCGAAGACGGCGACCGCGCCCCGATGCTGCGGCTGGTGGCCGAGACCACGCTCGTGCCCGAGGCGTCGGACGTGCGCTCATTCTCGGAGGCGCTCTACCTCGCGGTCACCTGCCACGACTACCCGCAGATGTGGGATCCCGCGGCGCCGCCGGCGACCCGGGTGCACCAGCTCGCGGCGGCGCGCGCCGCGCTCCCGGCGGTGCGCTTCGCGCCGTTCACGGGCGCCGAGTGGACCGGGCTGCCGTACGAGGGCGCGACCGCGTGCCTGCGCTGGCCGGGCCCGCGGCGGCCCGACCCGCCGGTCCCACCGCTGGCGCCTTATCCCGCCGTCCCGACCCTGGTGATCAACGGCGACCTCGACAACATCACCGCGTCCTCCGGCGCGCGCGTCGTCGCGTCGCGGTTCCCGAACTCCACGTTCGTCGAGACGCACAACACGATCCACGTGTCCGCGCTCGACCGCGACCGCTGCGTGGCTCCGATCGCCCGCCGCTTCATCCGCACGCTCGACGCCGGCGACACGAGCTGCGCCGCGCGGATCGCCGAGGTCCGGGTGGTCGACCGCTTCCCCCGCCGCTCCGCCGGCGCCGACCCCGCCGACCCCGCGCCCGGCGACCGCAGCACGACCCGCGCCCGCCGGGTCGCCGCTGTCGCGGCGGCCACGGTGGCGGACGCGATCCAGCGCTGGGCGCTCAACTACGGCGGCACCGACCGCGGCCTGCGCGGCGGGCACTGGAGCTACGGCGGCACGCGGTTCGTGCGCTTCCGGTTCCGCGGCGCGCGCTTCACCCGCGACGTGCCCGTTAACGGCACCGCTACCTGGCGGCGCGGCACCGGCGCCGTCCGCGCCCGGCTCACGATCCCCGGCCGCGGCCGGCTACGGGCGCGCTGGAGCCTCGCTCGCCCGCTCGCCACCGCGACGCTCAGCGGCCGGCTCGGCGGCCGCCGCCTGCGCGCGACGATGCTCGCGCCCTGACCGCGCGATCGCCATGCCGGCCCTCGCCAGCGCCGCGGGCGCGAGGAACCGCGACACGCTGATCACGCGCCCGCCGTAGGCCGCGAAGTGGTCCGCGCAGCGCTCGTCCACGACCGCCGAGTGGAGCATCAGCCGGTCGACCACGTTGTACGGCCGGCCGGTCGAGAAGTCGGCCATCAGGAAGTGGTGGGCGCCGAAGCGGCGCCGGTGCGCGCGGCGATAGCGGTCGAGCGCGTGATCAAGCCGGCGCGGATCGCCGAGCGCCGGCGCGGCCTCGCGGGCGAGCATCTCGGCGGCCTGCAGCGCGAACGAGCCGCCCGGGCCCCACAGCGGGTCGGACGCCATCGCGGCGTCGCCGACGAGCGCGATCCCGGGCGCCGCCGCGCGGCGCGTCACGTTCGGCAGCGCGACCTTGCCCATGATCGGCGAGACCTGGCGCGCCGCCCGGAGGTCCGGCGCGTCGGGCAGGCCCGCGAACTCGCGCGCGAAGGCCCCCTGCATGTCGGCCCGGAACTCGGGCAGCCGCGCGAGCGCGGGCATCACGCACAGCACGGTCACGCCGGCGTCGTTCGGGAACGCGTACGCGACGTCCGGCTCGCGCAGCCACATCTGCGAGACGCTGCCGGTCGCCAGCTCGAGGTCGCGGAAGTGCGCGAAGAAGCTGAAGCGCCCGTGCGGCTTGACGCGCTTGGGCATCTCGGCCAGGTCGGCGGTCTTGGAGGCGCGGCCGTCGGCGCCCACCACCAGCGGCGCGCGCAGCTCGATCCGCTCGCCGGTGCGCGTGCGCGCGACGACGCCGGCGACGCGCCCGTCGCCGCGCACGAGGTGCTCGACCGTGTGCCCGAGCAGCAGGTCGACCCGCGGCTCCGCGGCCGCGGTGCGGCGCAGCAGGGGATCCAGCACCGAGCGGCGCAGGTTGTAGCCGTGCCCGGCCGCGGCGCCCTTCAGCGTCGGCCGCAACCAGCCCCAGCGTGTGTGGATGTGGATCTCGTTCGGCACCGCGCCGGCGGCGCGCATCGCGTCTGTCACGCCGAGGCGGTCCAGCACCGGCACGGCGCTGGCCAGCAGGAAGTGCGTGCAGGCGACCTTGTAGGCCTCGGGATCCGGGTCGCGCTCGACGAGCGCGACCCGGGCGCCCGCGCGCGCGAAGAACGCGGCGGTCGCGGAGCCGGCGATGCTCGCGCCCACCACGACGACGTCGTGCGTGTAGGGGATCATATCCGGCAGACGCCGGGCGCCGGCGGGCTATTCCGCCGCGGCGGCGCGGAGCCAGGACGCCGCCGGGATCGCGTACAGCCGCGCCTTCATCGCGACGCTCGGGGAGCCCATCGGCGCGCAAGTGTCCGGCCCGCGACCCGAGAGGTCAACGCGCGAGCGCTGCGGCGCCCCGTGCGCTTGACGGCGGCGGCGGCGGGCGTAACGCTCGCGGCATGCCGATCCCGACCTCCGAGCAGTACGCCGCGATGCTCGACGCGGCGCTCGACGGTGGCTACGCGTTCGCGGCCATCAACGTCACGTCGTCGCAGACCCTGAACGGCGCGCTGCGGGGGTTCGCGGAGGCGGGCTCCGACGGCATCGTGCAGGTCACCACCGGCGGGGCGAAGTACTTCGCGGGCGGCCGCAGCCGGGCGGCCGGCGGCCGCGCGTTCGCCGCGCTCGCCCACGAGCTCGCGGCCGACCTGCCGGTCCACGTGGCGCTCCACACCGACCACTGCCCGCCCGATCAGGCCGACGAGTTCCTCGTGCCGCTCCTCGCCGCCTCCCGCGAGCGCGTCGAGCGCGGCGAGCCGCCGCTGTTCAACTCGCACATGTACGACGGCTCGACGCTGCCGCTCGAGGAGAACCTCGCGATCTCCGCGCGGATGCTCGAGCAGTGCCGCGAGCTCGGGATCGTGCTCGAGGTCGAGTGCGGGGTCGTCGGCGGCGAGGAGGATGGGATCGTCGGCGCCGCCGACTCCGAGCATCTCTACACCACCACCGAGGACCTGCTCCGCGTCGCCGAGGTGCTGGGGACGGGGGAGCGCGGCCGCTACCTGCTCGCCGCCACGTTCGGCAACGTCCACGGCGTCTACGCCCCCGGCCACGTGAAGCTCCGCCCGTCGATCCTGCGCGAGGGCCAGGAGGCGCTCGCCGAGGTCGCCCCCGGCGAGCGCTTCCACTACGTCTTCCACGGCTCGAGCGGGACCCCGGACCACGAGCTCGAGGAGGCGGTGTCCTACGGCGTCGTGAAGGTCAACGTCGACACCGAGATGCAGTACGCGTTCACCCGCGCCCTGGCCGACCACGTGCTCAAGCACTACGACGGCGTGCTGCGCGTGGACGGCGAGCTGGGGGACAAGAGCGCCTTCGACCCGCGCGCGTGGGGCGCTCGGGCCGAGGAGGCGATGGCCGCACGGGTCGTCGCCGAGTGCAAGCGGCTGGACTCCGCGGGCCGCAGCGTGGCTCCCCGCGCTTGACGTTCTGTCGGCCCCGCGGCGGCCAGACGCGACGATCAGCCCATTGCCCGCCTCCGCACGGCGAGCCAGCATGGACGCATGACCGCGATCGAACCGTTGGCCACCGACGAGTTGCAGGACCTCGCGCACCGCCACCTGCTGATGCACTTCGCCCGCAACGGCGCGTTCGGGCCCGGGGGCAATCGGCTGCTGGTGCTCGAGCGGGGCGAGGGCCCGTA
>DATDKF010000443.1:0-2162 GCA_036520135.1 Solirubrobacteraceae bacterium | reverse complement strand
CGTCCCGGCGCGCGCTCCCGACCGCGCGCGAGATCGACCTGCGCGACGACGCCGGGCACATCTACCGGCCGCTCCCGCTGCCCGCACGCGACCGCTACGCGTACACGCCGCGCACGCTCGGGGCGGGCGAGCAGATGCCGCCCGACGACGCGGCCGTCGACAACCTCGCCGCGGGCGGGCGGCTGCTGCTCTACCGCGTGCCCGCCGCCCGCTACGCGGACGGCATCTTCGAGCTCGTGGTCCACGCCCCGGGCCACAGCGGCAGCACCGGCTACGTCGAGTTCTAGGAAGCCGCTGAAATAGTCGCGTGCTGTCCGACGGGTTTAAGACCCTGTCGGGCATGCTCGCGACGATGTCTGGTCAGGTCGGGTTCTTCGATGCGGCGCAGCTGGTCGGGCCGTTGCCGGAGGGGTCGTTCTTCGCGTTGCTGGCCGAGCACGGGGAGCGGATCGTGCGTGATGAGGACTTCGCAGCGTGCTATTCGCCGGGGATGGGGCGGCCGTCGATCCCGCCGTCGCAGCTGGCCAAGGTGCTGCTGTTGCAGTACCGCACTGGGGTCTCGGACGAGCAGGCGATGGAGTGCATCGCGTGGGATCTGCGGTGGAAGGTCGCGCTCGGGCTGGCGGTCGATCACCGCGGCTGGCATCCGACGTCGTTGACCAAGTTCCGGGCCCGGCTGTTGCTGCACGAGCTCGAGCGGGTGGCGCTGGAGCGCACGCTTGAGCTGGCCGAGGAGCTCGGGATGCTCGACGGTCCGGTCGAGCAGATCATCGACTCGACGCCGATGCTCGGGGCGGCCGCGACTCAGGACACCGTCCGGCTGGTCCGTCACGGCGTGCGCAAGCTCCTTGATGCGGTCGGGGCGGTCGATGAGCGGGCCGGCGCGCGGCTGGATCGGGCGTTGGAGTTCGACTACGACCGGCCGGCCGAGAAGCCCGATTGTCGCTGGCGCGAGCGCGCCGAGCGCGAGCGGATGCTGACCCGGGTCGCCGAGGACGCCGAACGCGCGCTGCGGGCGATCGAGCAGGCTGACGGGCTGCTCGACGATGACGGCGTCGCCGACGCACACCGGTTGTTGCGCGAGCTGATCGGCCAGGACTTCGAGATCGACGATGACGGCGTCCCGCGGCTGCATCGCGGCACGCGCGCGGACCGGATCGTCTCGACGGTCGATCCGGAGATGCGTCACGGCCGCAAGAGCCAGCACCAGCGCTTTGACGGCTTCAAGCTCTCGGCGGCGGTCACGAACACGAGCGAGCCGCTGATCACGGCCGTCGCGGTGGCGCCGGCGTCCGCGCAGGACGGCCCGCAAGCCAAGCACCTCATCGACGCCCAGCCGCCGGAGCGGCGCCCGCCGCGGGTGCTCGGCGACACCGCCTACGGGATCGGCCCGGTTCGCGCCGAGCTCGCCGACCGCGGCGTCGAGGTCCTCGCGCCGCTGGCGCCCGGGATGGTCAAGCCGGGTCGGTTCGGCAAGCGCGACTTTCAGATCGACCTCGACTCGGGAACCGTCACCTGTCCGGTCGGTGAGACCGCGGCGATCCGGACCGAGCCCAAGGGCGCCCGCCGAGCGCGCTTCGCGAAGGCCGACTGCGATCGCTGCGCGCTGCGCGACCGCTGCGTTCAGCCGGTCGGCGGCGTCAAGGCGATCCTGCTCGCGCCCGACGAAGAACTCCTGATCGCCGCCCGCCAGGCGCTCGATGACCCAGCCACGGCCGAGCATCTCAGGCGCACGCGCCCGCGCGTCGAGCGGCTGCTCGGCCTGCTCGCGCACCGCTACAGGGCCCGCAAGAGCCGCTACATCGGCACCCGCAAGGCTCGCCTGCAGGCCGCCTGGACCGCCGCGCTGGTCAACCTGAACCCGATCGGCCGCCACCTCGCCGCCCAAACCGCATGACCGGCGCCGAACACCACCCCACCACCAACCCAAACACCGAACGCGGCGGCCGCCACGACCGCCACGCCAAACCGACTTCTTCAGGGGTCACCTAGGCGCTCGAGCGTTTCGCTGGTCGTGTCCTGCTCGGCGAGCATCGCCGTCATGACCGCGGACATCGCGTCACCCCACTGCTTGCCTCCAGGAGGGCTCCCCGTGAGGACCGACTTGACCGCCGTCGTCGCTAGTTGGGTCGCGACCACCGTGAAGAGCGGCACGCACCCAA
>DATDKF010000442.1:0-9093 GCA_036520135.1 Solirubrobacteraceae bacterium | reverse complement strand
GGTGGTCAACTCGCCAAACGGCACCGGGGGACCGCGAGCATCGCCGACTTCTCCGCCTCCCTACCCAGCCGAAGTTCGTGCCCTCATCGGCGCCGGCCGAGCACGAGCCGCCGGGGCAGCGCCGCGACGAGCGGCTCGAGGCCGGCGGCGAGCTCGGCCGCGGTCGGGCGCGCGGCGGGGTCGCGCGCGAGCGCGGCGCGGAGCAGGTCGGCGAGCGCGCGCGGGACGCGGCGGGGCAGCGGCTCGGCGTCGCGCGCGAGCTGCGCGAAGCGCTCGCCGTCGCGGCGCGGGAACGGGCGCCGGCCGCCGACCGCGTGGTGCAGCGTCGCCGCCAGGCCGAACACGTCGGTCGGCGGGCCGATCGGGCCGAGTGACCGGTCGCACTGCTCGGGCGCCATGTAGGCGTCGGTGCCGATCGGGCCGCGCAGGCGCGCGGCGGCGGCGACGGGGCGGGCGACGCTGAGGTCGATCAGCAGCGGCGGCGCGCCCATGACGACGTTCTCGGGCTTGACGTCGAGGTGCACGATCCCCTCGGCCGCGAGGTAATGCAGCGCCGACGCGACGTGCAGCCCGAGCGGCAGCACCTGCTCCGCCGCCAGCGCGCCGTCGCGCTCGATCAGCTCGCGCAGCGTCGGGCCCTCCAGGTGCTCGATCAGCAGGTGCGGATGGCGGCCGTCGGTCACCGCGTCGAACCCGCGCACGATCGCCGGATGGGCGAGCCGGGCGAGCGCGTCGGCCTCGCGCGCGAGGTCGCGCAGCGCCGCGCCGTCGGTCGCCTGGTCGGGCCGCAGCACCTTCGCGACGAGCACCGCGAGCCGGTGGTCGTCCCAGACGAGGAAGACCTCGTAGCGGCGGCCGCCGCCGAGCTGGCGGAGCACGGTCCGCCCCGGCACGATCGCGTCGCCCTCGGCGAAGCCCCACGTCGGCCGCTCGCGCGCCTCCAGCTCCCACGGCGGCGGCTCGGCGACGGTCGAGAGGCCGACCGTCGGCTCGCCCACTACGCGGCGGGGTTCGTCGCCGGCCACGGGCCGTGGTCGTCGTCGCCGGGCGGCGGGCCGGACCCGTCGTCGTCATCGTCGGCCGCGAGCGCGGCCGAGGCCTTGCCGGCCGCCGTCGCGGCGGGCTGATCGACCGGGAGCTTGCCCGGCGCCGTCGCCGCCCACGCGAGCGGCGCGGCCAGCGCGAGCGTCAGCGTCGCGAGGACCGCGCCGGCCGAGCGCGGGAGCGACCGCTGCGCCGCCGGCGGCTCCGGGTCGTCGCCGAGCGCCAGGTAGGCGGCGGCGAGACGGCGATGTGTCTGGCTCAGCTCTCGCATCGCTCGCGGCGTCAGTTCCCGCCGCATCGGTCGTGCTATCCCCATGATTCGCCGCGCCCGCCGCGCTCCCTGCGATCCTCTGCGTCCGAAATGGAGCGCGACGCCCTCTACGCGGCCCTCGTAGCCTTCGCCGCCGCCGCCCTCTTGACGCCGGTGGTCGCCCGCTTCGCCCGGCGCGTCGGCGCGGTCGACGAGCTCAAGGCGCGCGGTCTGGCAAGAGAGGCTACGCCGCTGCTCGGCGGACTCGCGATCTTCGCCGGCACGCTGATCGCCGCGCTGCTGTTCATGCCCGAGGGCGAGCGCACGCGCGGGATCCTCGTCGCGGCCGCGCTGATCACGCTGGTCGGCGCGTGGGACGACACGCGCGAGCTCCCGCCCGGCGCCAAGCTCGCGGGCCAGGTCATCGCGGCGCTGATCCTCGTCAACGCCGGCGTCGAGGTCCGCAACATCACGTTCCCGTTCATGGGCGCCGTCGAGTTCGGCGATCTCGGCGGCCCGCTCACCGTGCTCGGCCTGGTCGCGGTGATGAACGTCGTCAACTTCTCGGACGGCGTCGACGGCCTCGCGGCGGGCGTGTGCGCGATATCCGCGATCGCGTTCTCGGTGATCGCGTTCGACCTCGGGCGCGACAGCGCCGGCGTGCTGGCCGCGATCACCGCCGGCGCCGCGCTCGGCTTCCTCGTCCACAACTTCCACCCGGCGTCGGTCTTCATGGGGGACTGCGGATCGAACCTGCTCGGCCTGCTGCTCGGCACGATCATCGTCGAGGGCTCGCTGAAGACCAATGCCCTGGTCGCCCTGATCGTGCCGCTGGTGGTGCTGGCCGTGCCGTTCCTGGACACCGGCTTCGTGGTCGCCAAGCGGATCAAGTACCGGCGCCCGGTCTACCGCGGCGACTCGAACCACTTCCACCACCGCTTCCACCGGATCGGCTTCTCGCAGCGCCGCACGGTCCTCTACCTCTACGCGTGGACGATCACGATGGCCGGGCTCGCCGTCGCGCTGCGGTTCATCCCGTACTCGGACGACCGCGGCCACCTCGACCCCGGCTGGACCGCCGCGGTCGCCGCCTGCTTCCTGATCGCGATCGCCGCCAGCGCGTACCTGATCTACGTGCTCGAGATCCTCAAGCTGCGGCGGCTGCGCGCGTGGCAGCTCCGGCGCACCGACCCGGACACCACCGAGCACGAGATCGACGAGGACGTCGAGCGCTCGCTCGAGACCGGCGAGTTCACCGCGCTCGGCACCTGACCGCCGAACGAGATTCGAACCCGTACGGCTATCCCCACTTGCAGTCACGCCGCCGTGACCGGTATCTTGCTCAGACCGATCGACCGACCGCGCAGCGATGCGCAGTGAGGGAGGTGAGCAGGACTGATGCAGAGCACACGCCACACGTTCAACTGGGCCAACGGCCCCATGGGCGCCGGCGTGCTCCGGCGTCCGCTCCTGCTCGCGCGCTAGTTCCTTTCGGTTCGCGGGCAGCACCACTGCCGCCCGTGACCTACATCGGTCCTGACCGCCCTTTGAGAGCACGGGCGGCTCCCGTTCCATTCCAACCACAGGGAGCCATCCCAAATGCATTCGCTCAACCAGCAGCACCTGGCGTCCGTCGTCGCCGCAGAGCGCGTCGAGTACGCCGCGCGCGAGGCGAAACACGCGCGTCTGCAACACCCCCCGCCGGTCCGCAGCCGGGCGGCCTACGCCGCCGCCCGCGTCGCGCGCCGGCTGGATCCCGCGGCGGCCCGGAGGGCCGTCGCCTGAGCCGCGGCACGTGTCCCCTTCGTGACTAAGGCTCATTCATGTCGCGCCCCCGGCCGGGCTCACGGCCGGGGGCGCTTCGTGCGCGTCGTCTACGCTGTCGAGCGCCTCGTGCAGACCGTCCGTCTGGAAGACCGAGAGCCGTTCGTCACCGCCGACGGCTCGACCATCCGTGAGCTCGCGGGCATCCCGTCGGGCAACGCGCTGAACCAGTCGCTCGCCGAGGCGACGGTGCCGGTCGGCGGCGAGACGGTCGAGCACTTCCACCGCGCGGCCGAGGAGATCTACCACTTCACCGCCGGGGCCGGACGCATGCGGCTGGGCGGCCAGGAGGCCGAGGTCCGCGCCGGCGACACCGTGGTGATCGCGCCGGGCGTCGCGCACAAGCTGTGGAACACGAGCGACGAGCCGCTGGTGCTGCTCTGCTGCTGCTCGCCGCCGTACTCGCATGACGACACGGTCCTCCTGGAGGACTAGCGGTCTCGTTGTGCTCGCGGCCGCCGCGGTCCTCACGGGCTGCGGCGACCGCGGTGCGATCGAGGCCGGCGGGCGGATCGTCGGCCCCAACGTGACGATCTACTCGTCGCTTCCCGACCCCGAGCGCGGCGTCGGGCGCGACATGGTCGACGCGCAGAAGCTCGCGATCGCGCAGGCGCACGGCCGCGCCGGCGACGTCGGCATCAACTTCTTCTCGGTCGACGAGGGCGCGCTCGGGCAGGACTCGCCGCCGAAAGTCGCCGGGGTGGCGACCGAGCAGGTGATCCGCGACCCGCAGGTGATCGCTGCGATCGGCGCGGTGCGGTCGGACACGGCGCTGACCGCGGTGCCGCTCTACAACGCCGCCGGCGTCCTGCTCGTCAGCCCGGGCGCCGGCTATACGGGCTTCACCGACCCCGTCGGGCCAGGCGAGCCGGAGCGCTGGTTCCCGTCCGGCCACCAGACGTTCGCGCGGGTCGTCGGCGACGACGCCGACCAGGCGCGAACGCTCGTCAGCGTCGCCCGCCGCGCCGGCGACCGGATCGCGGTCGAGTCCGAGGCCGGGAAGGTCCCGGAGGCCCTCACGACCGAGCTCGAGCGCGCCGCCGGCCAGGTCGTGCAGTCGCGGCCCGACGCGGTCATCTACTCCGGCACCGACCTGCGCTCGGCCGTGGGCGTCGCCGAGTCGCTCGCGCGCGAGCACCCGCGCGCCACGCTGGTGTTCCCCGACGAGCTGACCCGCGCCGGCCTCGCGGCCGCGCTCCCGCTCGCCGTCCGCCGCCGCGCGGTGTTCGTGTCGAGCGCCCCGAAGCCGGGATCGACGGCGGAGCTGCGCGAGTTCGAGCGCGCGTTCACGGACGCCTTCAGCCGCGCGCCCGACCCGTACGCAGTCCTCACGTACCGCGCGATGCGGCGGGTGCTCGACGCGATCGCCGCCGCCGGCTCGCGCGCGCGGCTGCGCCGCGAGGTCATCGCGCGCTACCTCGCGCTGCCGCCGGCCGCGGACGGCTTCACCGCGTTCCGGGTCCGCGGCGGGCAGCGCGCTTACCTGCGCTGATCAGCTCTCGAGCGTCGCCTCGACCGTGATGTTCCCGACGCCCGCGAGGGCGCGCGAGATGATGCAGACCTCGCGGGTCTCCTGGGCGGTCTTCTGGAACGTCTCGTCGTCGAGGCCGGGGATCTTGGCGTGCGTGACGAGGTCGATCTGCGAGATCGTCGGCGCGCCGTCGATGTTGCGGATGTGGACCTTGGCATCGGTCTCGACCGAGTCCGGGACGTGACCGGCCTCTGAGAGCGTCGCCGACAGCTGCATCGTGAAGCAGCCGACCTCGGCGGCGCCGATCAGCTCCTCGGGGTTCGTGCCCTGCCCGTCCTCGAAGCGGGTCTTGAATGAGAACGGCCCCTCCCAGACGCCCGAGCCGAGCGCCATCGTCCCCTCGCCGTCCTTGAGGTTGCCCTTCCACGTCGCCCGCGCGTTACGTGTGGCCATCCCGACCTCCTCATTCGTGGTTGCCGCAAGGAGCTTCGCAGGCCGCTGCGCGAGCATGTCGTCATCCCCGCGCTCCTGCTTCTTGCCGCCGCCCTCGCGCTCGCCGACGCGTCAATCGTCACGCTGGCGCTGCCGCCGATCATCGACGAGCTCAACGCGACGGTGCAGGGCGCCGCCGCCGTGCTCGGCTGCTACACGCTCGTGCTCGCGGTCGCGCTGCCGGTCGCCGCGCGCCTGCGGGTGGGCGCCCGCGCGTTGGGTGCCGGCGGCGCCGCGGTCTTCGCGGTCGCCTCGCTCGGATGCGCGGTCGCGGGCTCGCTCGGCGCGCTGCTCGCGCTGCGCTGCGTCCAGGCGGCCGGAGCGGCGGCGCTGCTCGTGGGGGCGTTCGCGCTGCTCGACGCCGGCGGCCCCGGCCGCCGCTCGTGGAACGCGGCGGCGATCTTTGGCTTCGCCGCCGGCCCGGCGCTCGGCGGCGCGTTGACCCAGGCGTTCGACTGGCGGGCGATCTTCGCGGTCCAGGTGCCCGTGGCGGTCGCCGCGGCGCTCGCCGCCTGGCGCTCGCGCGAGCCGCAGCAGCTCCGCGACGACGACCGGCAGCCGTGGCCGGTCGGGCCGGCGATCGCGCTGGCGCTGCTGTCGGCCGCGCTGGTCGGCGTGCTGTTCCTGCTCGTGCTGCTGCTGGTGACCGGGTGGTCGGTCAGCCCGCTCGGGGCGGCCGCCGCCGTGTCGATCCTGCCGGTTGCCGCCGTGGCCGCCGCGCGGATCGGCGGCCCGCCGCGAGTGCGGGCGGCGGCCGGCGCGCTGCTGGTCGCCGGCGGCGTGCTGATGCTCGCTTCGGTGCCGACCGCGTCGTCGTGGTGGATCGTGCTGCCGCAGGTGCTGGCGGGCGCCGGGCTGGGACTGGCGCTACCGGCGCTGGCCGGCGACCTGCTGCCCGAGCGGACCGCCGGGCAGGCGGCGCGGCTGCTCTCCGCCCGCCACGCGGGCATCACGATCGCGCTCGCGCTGCTCGCGCCGGTCGCCGCCGCGCGGATCGACGACGCGGTCGCGGCCGGGCGCGAGCAGGGCACCGCGCTGGTGCTCGACGCGCGGCTGCCGCCGCTCGACAAGCTCGACCTGGCCGCCGCGCTCGTCGGCGACCTCGACCCCGTCGATCCGCGCGGGCAGCTGCAGGACGCGCTCGAGAGCGCGCGCAGCGGCATCGACGCAGAGGACCAGCCGGCCTACGACGAGCTCGCCCGCCGCGCCGACGACGCGGTCGTCGCCGGCGTCGACGGCGCGTTCGCGCCCGCGTTCGCGATCTGCGGCGTCCTCGCACTGCTCGCCGCGGTCGCCCTGCTGCCGTGGGACCGCCGCGTCGCCGCCGCCGCGGCGGCGGCGCTCGTGCTCGCGGGCGGCGCCCGCCTGATCGCGCCGGCGGTCGAGCCCGAGCCCGTGCGCATCGCCGACCCCTGCCATCCACGCGCGCTGCCGCACACCGGCGGGATCGACGGCGCGCTGCAGGACGCGGCGCTGAGCGCGCTCGACCGCGCCGCCTGCCGCTACGGCTCCTCGCGCGAGGAGCTCGCGCTCGCGCTCGTCGACGAAGCCGCGCGCCGCGACTACGAGCGCAAGTACGGGGTCGACCCGCGCAGCATCGGCGGGGTCCTGCGGGCGGTGCTCGGGGTCTGACCGCGCGGGGGTGTATATACCCGCGCGCAGGCATGCATGCCCCATTGCCCGGCCGTCGCTCCGATGGGAGCGTTCGGGCGACCTAGAGGAGGAGCCAGATGCCTTTCGCAGCGGACTACCCGTTCCTGAACATCCTCTGGACGATGATCATCTTCTTCGCGTGGGTGATCTGGATCTGGATGATCGTCGTGATCCTTGCCGACGTCTTCCGGCGTCGTGACCTGTCCGGCTGGGGCAAGGCGGCGTGGACGGTGTTCCTCATCGTGCTGCCGTTCCTGGGCGTGCTGATCTACCTCATCGCCCATCACGACGACATGACGACGCGCAGCGAGGAGGAGGCCAAGGCCTCGCAGGCCCACTTCGACGACTACGTCCGTACCGTCGCCGGCGACGGCGGCAGCGCCGGGCCGGCCGCCGAGATCGAGAAGGCCAAGCAGCTGCTCGACAGCGGCGCGATCGACCAGGCGGAGTTCGAGCGGCTCAAGGCGAAGGCGCTCGGGTAGTCGATCACACCTCCTCCGGCCGCTCGGCAACGATGATCCGGGCGGCCGCCCCGATCGCGATCACGCTGCGGCGCAGCCGCTCGTCGTCGCCGGGCAGGAACCCGAAGATCGCCGCCAGCAGCGCCGAGTCCAGCAGTCATCGACGGCTCGCCCGGGCATTGACGGCCTCCGCGGCCAGCCACCCGACCACGGATCCCACGACCGCGATCGGCACCGTCTGCGCCGCGCCGGAGCCCATCATCAGCGCGGTCAGCAGCGCGCCGAAGATCGGCAGCCGCAGCGCCGCCGCCGCGCCCGCCGCCAGGCCCGCGGCCACCGCGGGCGTGAGGTCCAGGCCCGGGAGAACCAGCGCGCCCAATACGCCGACGATCACGCCGAGTGTCACAGCCGGGAACGTCGGCCCGCCGCGGAACCCCGCCGCGAGCGAGATCGCGTACCCGAGCGCCTTCGCGATCAGCAGCGCGACGACGACGCCGGCGGACGTCTCCCCGAGGATCGTGCCGAGCGACGTCTCGCCCGAGAACAGCACGAGGTCAACCGGCTGCGACGTGATCTCCCGGAACGCCACGGCCAGCGCGCCGACGGCGAGCCCGCCCCCGCACAGCAGCAGCGCGGGCGGCAGCGTCGTGCGCTCGGACGCTCGGCGCGCACCGGACCGCGCGCCCGCGACGATGAGGCCCGCCACGAGCGCCACCGGGACCGCCCAGGCCACGTCGACGCCCTGCACGGTCGGGTAGTCGGGCAGCGGGGGCAGCGAGAGCACGGTCTCCTTCACGCCGGGCCAGTCGTCCACGCCCGTGAACATCAGCGCCGCCGTGCCCGAAGCGAGGAAGCCCGGCACGAGGGCGCGGCCGAGCGCGGCGGCAGGCACGACGGCATGGGCCGCGGCGAGCTCGAACAGCAGCAGCGCCGACGGCAGCGGCCCGCCGAACACGGTGCTGATCGACGCGAACGCGCCCGCCATGACGATCAGCTTCGCCGCCGACTCCTCCGCCCGCAGCGCCTTGCCGGCGACGAGCCCGGCGGTCAGGCCGAGCGCGAGCAGCGGCGCCTCGGGACCGAGCACGAGGCCGAGCCCGAGCGACGCCAGGCCGGCCAGCATCGCGCTCACGAGGCCCAGCGGCGGCAGCGGTTCCATGGAGAGGTCGCCGACCGCGGAATGCCCGCCGTGACCCGGCATCCGGAGCGCGAGCGCGACGATCGCGCCACCGACGACCGGCACCACCAGCACGTACCAGGCCGGCGGCGAGCTCCAGCCCGCCGCGTCCGGGATGTCGGTCCACGCCAGCGTCGTCACCCCGTGGATGGCGGCCATCAGCCCGGCCGCCAGGATCGCGACGGGCGGCCCCAGCAGCGCCGCGATCGCGAGCACCCGCAGGTACTCCCGCGGCGACAGCGGCGAAGCGGCCGGTGTGCTCATCGCGGCCGCACCGTACGGGCGCCCCGCGCTGCGGGCACCATCCCCATCGGGTGAGGCCGCCTTTCATCCCGAAGGGATGACGCGCCGGTCGGTTCCGGCGTGGGTAGGATCGGCCCATGACCGATGCCATGTTGGAAGAGATGGGCCCCATCGACTACGTGGTGCTCGAGTGGAGCGGGAAGCAGCCGTCGGGCGAGGTCGCACCGCTGGTGGTCGACCTCGTCGAGCGCGGGATCATCCGCCTCCTCGACGTCGCGCTCCTGGCCAAGGACGAGGACGGCAACGTCTCCTCGATCGAGGCCGGTGAGCTTGCGGACGGCGACTTCGGCGTGTTCGAGGGCGCGTCCTCTGGCCTGCTGGGCGAGGACGAGCTCAACGACGCCGCGTCGGTGCTCGAGCCCGGCACGAGCGCGGCGGTGCTGGTGTGGGAGAACCGCTGGGCGGCTCCCGTCGCCGT
>DATDKF010000441.1:0-5623 GCA_036520135.1 Solirubrobacteraceae bacterium | reverse complement strand
CCCGCGGCGCCGTTGACGGCGACGTCGACCGGGGCCGGAGCGCCCTGCTCGCCCAGCTCGGCGCCGAGCCGCCACAACCGGCCGAGGAAGCGGTGAACGCCCTCGACGCCGGAGTCCGACCAGTCGGCGTCCTGGTCCGGCGGGCCGATGAAGAGGATGTAGCAGCGGGCCGTGTCGGCGCCGTAGCGCTCGACGATGCCCTGCGGCGAGACCACGTTGCCCCGCGACTTGGACATCTTCGCCCCGTCGCGCGTGACCATGCCCTGCGTGAAGAGCCGGTCGAACGGCTCCTGCACGCCCACGTAGCCCATGTCCGCGAGCGCCTTGACGAAGAAGCGCGCGTACATGAGGTGCAGGATCGCGTGCTCGACGCCGCCGATGTACTGGTCGACCGCCATCCAGCGCGCGAGCACGGCGGGATCCCACGGGGCCTCGTCGTTGCCGGCATCGCAGTAGCGCAGGAAGTACCAGGACGAGTCGACGAACGTGTCCATCGTGTCGGTCTCGCGCAGCGCGCGCCCACCGCAGCGCGGGCAGTCGACGTTCACCCAGTCCTCGGCCGCGGCCAGCGGCGAGCGGCCCTTGGGCGCGTAGTCGCGCACGTCGGGCAGTGGACGATCGGGATCGGGCAGCCCCAGTAGCGCTGGCGGGAGAGCAGCCAGTCGCGCAGGCGATAGTTGACCGAGCGGTGGCCGCGGCCCTCGCTGTCCAGCCAGTCGATGATCGCGTCCTTGGCCGCCACCGACGGCATCCCGGTGAAGCGGCCGGAGTTGACGAGCACCTCGTCTTCGGTGTGCGCGACGAACGGCTCGCCCTCGGGCGCGGGGCCGTCGGCCGGCTCGACGACACGGCGGATCGGCAGATCGAACGCGGTCGCGAAGTCGAAGTCGCGCTGGTCGTGCGCGGGCACGGCCATGATCGCGCCGGTGCCGTACTCCATCAGCACGTAGTCGGCGACATACATCGGGATCCGCTCGCCGTTGACCGGGTTGATGACGGTGCGGCCGAGCGGAACGCCGGTCTTCGTGCGGTCGGCCTCGGCGCGCTCCTCGGTGCTCTCGGCCAGCGCGCTGTTGACGTACTCGCGCACGGCCTGCTCGTGCTCGGTGCCGGCGGCCAGCTTCAGGACGTCGGGATGCTCGGGCGCCATCACGAAGAACGTCGCGCCGAACAGCGTGTCCGGGCGGGTCGTGAAGACCGGGTAGTCGACGCCGATCTCGGGACACGAGAACGTCACCTCGGCGCCCTCGGAGCGACCGATCCAGTTGCGCTGCATCGTCTTGACGTGCGCGGGCCACTCGATCGTGTCGAGGTCGTCGAGCAGCCGGTCGGCGTAGTCGGTGATGCGGAAGAACCACTGCTCGAGCTGGCGCGCCTCGACCAGCGTCCCGCAGCGCTCGCAGTGCCCGTCGATGACCTGCTCGTTGGCGAGCACGGTCGCGTCCTTCGGGCACCAGTTCACGGCGGCTTCCTTGCGGTAGGCCAGGCCGCGGTCGTACAGCTGCAGGAAGATCCACTGGGTCCAGCGGTAGTAGCGCGGCTCGTTGGTGCCGAACTCGCGCGACCAGTCGATCGAGATCCCCCAAGAGCGCATGGCCTTCTGGAACGCCGCGATCGACTTCGCGGTCGACTCGCGCGGGTGCTCGCCGGTCTTGATCGCGTGGTTCTCGGCGGGCAGGCCGAACGCGTCGTAGCCCATCGGGTGCAGCACCCGGCGGCCGGCGCGGCGGTGGAAGTGCGCGACCGCGTCGCCGACGGCGTAGTTCTTCAGATGGCCGAGGTGGGGCTCGCCCGACGGGTACGGCAGCATCTCGCAGACATACGACCAGTCGCCGTCGGGACCGTCGTTCGACACCTCCCACGTGCGCTCGCGCTCCCAGATCTCCTGCCATTTGGGATCGATGACCGACGGGTCGTAGCGATGCTCGGATGCCATGCGGCGCGGAGGTTAGCGCCAGGTGCGATGCCACCGGTTCCGTCCGGTACACGCCCCACGGTTACGTCCGCGCCAAATACACGGCGGACGAGATCGACGGCGTTGCGGTGTACCGCCAGGCGCTCGAGCGGTGTTACTACCTGCCGATCGAAAAAGTGGCCGGCCGATCGGCGATCTACCTTCGTGTCGGGCCCGCTGCCAACAACCAGGAAGCCGCGATAAACTTCGCCGCGGAGTACGAGTTCGGGGCTATAGCTCAGCTGGGAGAGCGTTCGGCTGGCAGCCGAAAGGTCGGGGGTTCGAATCCCCCTAGCTCCACTGCGAACGTAAGGCCGCTCAGATGAGCGGCCTTCGTCGTCCTCAGCCTGGATTCAGGCTCAGAGCGGGATCTCGGCGCGCAGGCGGGTGCCCTCCCCAGGCGGCGAGTCGAGGTCGAGGCGGCCGTCGAGCGCGGCGACGCGGTCGGAGAGGCCGCGCAGGCCCGAGCCGCCGGCCGCGTTGGCACCGCCGACGCCGTCGTCCGCGACGTCGACGCGCACGCGGCCGCCGCCGGTGGTGATCGACACCGTCGCCGCGGTCGCGCGGGCGTACTTGGCGACGTTGGTGAGCGCCTCGGCGACGACGAAGTACACGGCGATCTCGACGGGCGGCGGCAGGCGCTCCTTGGGCAGCGCCGCGATCTCGACCGCCACGGGCGCGCGGTCGGCGAGGATGCGCACCGCTGCGGCGAGCCCGCGATCGGTGAGCACGACGGGGTGCAGGCCGCGAGCGAGCTCGCGCAGCTCGTCGAGCGACGCCTGCAGTTCGCCGCTGGACTCGTCGAGCAACGTCGCCGCCTCGGAGTCGTCGGCCACGTTCATGCGCGCGAGCTTGAGCTTGAGCGCGAGGGCGACGAGGCGCGACTGTGCGCCGTCGTGCAGGTCGCGCTCAAGCCGGCGGCGCTCGTCGTCGCCGGCCTCGACGAGGCGGGCGCGAGAAGCGCGCAGCTCCTCGATCCGCGCGCGCAGCTCGGCCGCCAGCCGTTGGTTCTCGAGCGCCAGCGCCGCGGCGGCGCCAGCCGCGCGCACCAGCTGCGGCTCCTCGTGCAGCGCCGGGTCGTGGGCGATCGCCGCGATCCGCCGGCCCTGCAGCTCCACCTCGGTCCACCCCGCCCCCGACACCTCGACCGGATGACCGAGCGCGTCGACGAACCGCTCCGAGTCGGGGAGCCAGTAGGCGAGCGCCAGCGTCGGGTCGCCGAGCGCGTCGGCGAGCGCCGCCCGCAGCGGCGCCTCGCCCGGCGCGTCGCCGAGCCGGGAGATCAGCTCGGACACCGCCGCGCCCTGCGCGAGGCGGGTGCTGAGCAGCCCCACGAGGAACCCGAACGGGATCGTGGCGACGCATGCCTCCGAAGCCCAATCGAGCGCCGCGCTCGCGTCCCCGGCGGCGTCGAACACCTTCGAGACGGCGTACACGGCGACCGCCACCCCGCCGGTCACGATCACGGGCAGCAGCGCCCGCCGCTGCGCGGCGCCGCCGGCCCGCACGCGCCGTACGATCGGCACCCAGCTGGCGGCGATGACCGCGAGCGCGGCGACGAGCTGCATCACGTCGAACGCGTCCGACAGCGGCTGGTCGGCGTGCACGATCAGCAGGTTGCGCGGATCGCCCGGCTCCTCGAACAGCAGCGACGGGACCTG
The DNA here is from genome assembly GCA_036520135.1 of Solirubrobacteraceae bacterium. GTDB lineage: Bacteria > Actinomycetota > Thermoleophilia > Solirubrobacterales > Solirubrobacteraceae > DASSUW01. Next base: position 2,008 of record DATDKF010000441.1, on the reverse strand, counting down.
GAGGACCGTGACGACGAAGTAGATCGAAGCGACGACCGCGCGCTCGGCGGTGGTCTGCGCGCGGCCCGCCGGGAACACCACCAGCAGGTGCCCGATCATGCCCGGGAACAGCGCGTCGAGCGCGATCCCGATCGTGAAGAGGAGATCGTCGTTGGACGCGCTCAGCTTTGTGGCGAACCACGCGAACCCGGCGGCCGCCATCAGCGGCCCCGTGCCGTTGGCCGGGCGCCGCCACCACGCGAACAGGCCGGTCCCGACGAACGACCACCCGACGAGCAGGACGATCGCCGCCTCGAAGCCGGGGTCGTCGACGTGGTCGCTCGACAGCGTGATCGCCGCGACCGCGATGCCGGCGGCGAGCCCGGCCAGACCGACGACGAGGAGCACGCGCCGCGACATGCGGCCGATTGTCGCTACTCGCCGACGGCTCGCTTGGGCGCCTCGCCCCAGAGCTGCTCGAGCCGGTAGAACTCGCGCGCCTCCGGCGTGAAGACGTGCACCACGACGTCGAGATAGTCCATGAGGATCCAGCGCGACTCGCCGAGCCCCTCCACGCGGCGCGGGAGCACGCCGTGCTCCTTCTTGAGCCCTTCGTGGATGCGGTCGTGGATCGCCTTCGTCTGGCGGTCGGTGTTGCCCGTACAGATGACGAAGTAGTCGGTGTAGGCGAGCACGTCGCGCAGGTCGAGCTCGACCGGGTCGATCGCCTTCGCGTCGCCCGCATAGGCGGCGATGAGCTCGGCCAGGCGATCAGGAGCCAGCGTCGTCATCGGTACAGGCCTACCCGCTCGATGTAGCCCGCCACGGGATCCGGCACGAGGTAGCGGATCGGCCGGCCGGCCGCCACGAGGCGGCGGATCAGCGACGACGAGACGTCGATGCGTGGCATGTCGAAGAACCGCACGTTCTCGGTACCCAGTTCGGACAGGCGCTCCGCGATGTCGGCGCGGCGGACGCCCTCGCGCTCCGCGACGCCGAGCTCCGACAGCTCGAGGATGGCCGCAGGCTCGCGCCAGGTGGGCAGCGAGAGGGCCATATCGCCTCCCACGATGAACGTCAGGTGGTCTCCCGGACAGCGGTCATGGAGCCTGGAGAGGGTATCGACCGTGAACGACGGCCCGGGGACCTCGGCGTCGACGAGCGAGACGCCGAGCCGCTCGTCCCCCGCGACCGCCAGCCGGCACAGCTCGATCCGGTGCTCCACGCCCGGGTCGCCCTCGGCCGCCTTGTGCGGCGGCTCGTTGACCGGCACGAGCAGCACGCGGTCGAGTTCGAGCGCCTCGATCGCCAGGCTCGCGCACACGAGGTGGCCGATGTGCGGCGGGTTGAACGTCCCGCCGAGCAGCCCCAGGCGCACTACGCCGAGTCGGTCTGGGCGAGGTCGCGCGCCCGGCGGATGTCGGACACGGTCCGGGTGGCCACGGCCATGGCGGGCAGTCTAAGCCTGGATCCAGGCTGAGGAATAGGTGAGCGCTCTCAGGCGTCGACGGTGCGGACGTCGCCCTGCTCGGAGCGAGCGACGACACGTTCGTCTGGGATCCGGGCGACGGCAATGACACGATCGAGGGCCAGGACGGCCGGGACCGAATGGTCTTCAACGGCGCCAACGTGGCCGAGAACTTCGACGTGTCGGCCAACGGCGGCCGCGTCCGGTTCCTGCGCAACGTCGCGAACATCACGATGGATCTCGACGGTGTCGAGCGGATCGACACCAACGCGCTGGGCGGCGCCGACACCCTCACCGTCAACGACGTCTCCGGGACCAACCTCGACGACGTCGACGTCGAGCTCGGCGCCACCGACGACGGCGCTGCCGACCGGATCGTCGCCACCGGCACCAACGGCGACGACGTGGTCCAGGCGGTCGGTTCGGCCGGCTCGGTCAACGTCCTCGGGCTCGCGGCCGCGGTCGACGTCGCGCACGCGAACGCCGCGCAGGACGACCTGACGATCAACACGCTCGCGGGCGACGACGTCCTGATCGGCGGCCCCGGCCAGGACACGCTCG
>DATDKF010000440.1:0-6384 GCA_036520135.1 Solirubrobacteraceae bacterium | reverse complement strand
AACGGCGAATATCGCCATCGCCACTCCCATGCCCCAGCCCCAGGTGATGACGATCCACCCACTGTTCTGGGCCTTCGAGTGGGCCAGCAGCACAGCAGCCACCACCCCGTCTCCGAGCAGGATCAGGATCGCAGTCCCGATCACCTCGGCACCGAAGATGCTCAAGCCGTCCTCCAGTCTGTCGCGGGTCCTTCCCCCGGGAGCGGACCCTATATACGAGCGGCGCGGGCGGTCAAACGACCGGGCTGACCGCGCGCTCGCGGCGGCGCGAGACCGTGGGGCGGGCGCCGTCGACCGCCTCGTCCTCGAGGAACGTGCGCACGCGGTTCATGACCTCGTGGCGGTGCTCGTCGCGACCGGGCCAGATCGGCTCGCCGAAGTGGACCTCGACGCGGTGGCGGCGGGCGATGAGGTGCCGGCGGCTCGGCCAGTTGCGGCCGGGCGGCATCGCTTCGTGCGTGCCCTTGACGTAGATCGGGACGATCGGGATGCCGTGCGCCTGGGCGATCGCCGCGGCGCCGGAGCGCATCTTGCCGAGGCGGCCGCTCCGCGAGCGGGTGCCCTCGGGGAACATCAGCAGGTTCCAGCGCTGGTCGATCAGGCGGTCGACGTGCTCGGTGGCGCCGTTGTTCACGCCGCCGCCCTGGCGCATGAGCGGGACGGTGTTGAAGATCAGGGCGACCGCGCTGGCGACGGCGCGCTTCTTATAGAAGTAGTCGGCAGCGGCGGCGACGGCGGTGCGCTGGCGCCACTTGAGCGGGAGCGCGCGCAGGATCGTCGGCGTGTCGAGATGACTCGAGTGGTTGGCGACGAGGATCACCGGGTGCGGGAGGCGGTTGAAGACGTCGCGCCCGTACACGCGCGGGCGCGTGTAGAGGTCCATCAGCGGGGCGAGCACGAACTGGAGGATCGTCTCGCGGACAGCGCGGGCGGGAGCGCAGCGTGCCCACGGCACGTCGATGTTGCGCATGTTGCGCCCGATCTCGGCCCCGCGGCTCGCCGCCGTGCGGCCCATCTCGGCGCCGCGGGTCGCGGCGGCGCGCACCCGGTTGGGTCTTCCGTCCCCCATATCAACGACAGATACCCCGCTCGCCGCGGGCGGTTTCTCAGTGCGTGTGAACCTCGCCCGTCCGGCCGTAGAGGGTGCGCTCGCCGGGCGGGTCGGTGAGCACCACAAGCCCCAGCGCCACAAGCAGAAGCGAGACCACGACGGCGATCGCGACCCGCAGCGCGTCGGTACGTGTCTGTCGCAACTTGGCGCGTCGGCGCTCGTCCAGGTCGCCGATCCCGAGCAGCTCGGCGACCACCCGCTCGTCCATCCCCAGCCGGCGCTCGCGACACCAGGCGAGCAGCGCGTCGGGGCCGTCGGCGTCGATGACCTCCGCGCCGTAGCGCTCGGCGAGGCGGGCGATCAGCCGGCGGTTGCCGCCGCGTGTGGCGACCAGCGCGTGCGGCCGGCCGCGCTCGGCGCGGAAGCCGTCCTCGTGCACCTCGACCGGGCCCTGCGCCTCCATGACACCGGGCACCATGCCGCGCACGCGCATCACGCTGCGGGCCGACTCGCGGCGGGGGTGCCAGGCGTGCACGCCGCAGTCGCAGTCAGGCGCGGGCGCGCTGTGCCCGGTCGCGCATGCCGCGCGCATCCACTCGCCGCCCGGGGGCCAGCGGGAGCCGGTGATGGGCCCCGCCAGGAACTCGCCGCTGTCGTCCGCGCTCACCCGCCAGAACCGGAGCCCGTACAGCGAGCCGGCGACCAGCGGCGCATCGGTCACGTCTTGCCGACCGGCTCCGGCTGCTTGACCGTGGGCGCCGGGACCTCGCGCGGCGGCGCGGGCATCGGGACGGCGACGATACGGCGGGAGGGCTTGCTGAACCTCATACGCGAATGGTGCGCCCCCGGGGCGCCGAACGCAAGCGTGAAAGGATGCGCCGGCGATGCCGTCCGGCGCCAGCCTTGTCGTGCAACTGCTCGAGCGCGAGGGCGTCGAGGTGTGCTTCGGGCTCCCCGGTGTGCACAACCTGGCGTTGTGGGAGGCGCTGCGCGACTCGCCGATCCGGCTCGTCGGTGTCCGCCACGAGCAGGCCGCTGCGTACGCCGCCGACGGCTACGCGCGCGCGACCGGCAGGCTCGGCGTGGCGCTCACGACGACCGGCCCCGGCGCGGCGAACACGCTCTGCGCGGTCGGCGAGGCGTGGGCGTCGCGCTCCCCGCTGCTGGTGATCGCGACCGACATCCCGTCCGCCCTCCGGCGCCCCGGCAGCTACCGCGGCGTACTGCACGAGACGACCGACCAGGCGGCGATGTTCGCGCCAGTGACGAAGGCGACGCACAAGGCGCTGATCCCCGACCTCGTGGCCCCGGCGGCGACCGCCGCCGTCGCCGCGGCGGTCGCCGAGCCGACCCGCCCCGTGTACCTGGAGATCGCGACCGACCTGCTCGCCGCCGACGTGCCGGACGTCGCGCGCCCGGCGCCGCCGCCCCCGGCGCCGACCGCCGACGGCGAGCTCGACGACGCGGCGGCGCGGCTGGCCGCCGCCGAGCGGCCGCTGCTGTGGGTCGGCGGCGGCGCACGGACCGCGCGGTCCGCGGTCGCTGGGCTGGCCGAGCAGCTCGCGGCCCCGGTGCTCACCACCTACGGCGCGGCCGGGGTGCTGCCGCCCGCGCATCCCTGCCTCGTCGGCATGCCGCCGCACGTCGCCTCCGCGGGCGCGCTGTGGGACGACGCCGACGTGGTCGTCGCGATCGGCTCCGACCTCGACGGCGTGCAGACCCAGAACTTCGCCATGCCGCAGCCGCCGGCGCTGATCGCGATCAACCTCGACGCGGAGGACGCCGCCAAGAACTACCGCGTGGACTGCCTGCTCGAGGGCGACGCGGCGCGCGTGACCGCTGCGCTGGCGGAGCGGATCCCGCCGCGCGCCGAGATCGACGGGCTCGCCACGCGGCTGCACGAGGTCCGCGCGCAGGCGTGCTCGGAGCTCGACGGCCGCGCGCTGCGGTTCCTCGACGCGATGCGCTTCGCGCTGCCCGACGACGCGATCGTCGTCGCCGACATGTGCATCCCGGGCTACTGGCTCGCCGGCTTCCTGACGCCGTCCGCCCCGCGGCGGCTGCAGATCCCGCTCGGCTGGGGCACGCTCGGCTACGCGTTCCCAGCGGCGCTCGGCGCCGCGCTCGCGGGCGCCGGGCCGGTGGTGGCGGTGGCCGGCGACGGCGGCTTCCTGTTCGCATGCGGCGAGCTCGCGACGATGGCGCAGGAGCGGCTCCCGCTGACCGCCGTGGTCATCGACGACGGCGGCTACGGCATGCTGCGCTACGACCAGGACGTGGGCGGGACCGTGCGCTACGGCGTCGACCTGCACACGCCGGACTTCGAGGCGCTGGCCGGCGCGTTCGGCATCGGCGCCGAGACCGTCGACGACCTCGACGACGCGTTCGGCGAGGCGCTGGCGCGGCACGTCGCCGACCCGGCACCGTCGCTGCTGGTGGCGCGCACCCCCCAGCCGCTGGTGCCGCCGCCCAACACGTCGCCGAACTGGTACCGCCGCCGCCGATGATCGCGGTCGGCCGCGAGCAGGCGCTCGCGTTCCGCGTGGCGGCGCACAACCTGCACGAGCGGCTGCCCGCCGGCTCCGAGGACGCGGCTGCGGGTGTCATCGGGCTGCAGGATTTCCCGCCGGGGCTGGCGCCGACGGCGCTGGCAGCGCGCGTGGAGGGCGCCGACCCGGACGGCCTGGTGATCGTCTACACGTTCCGCGGCGCCGCCGTCGCCGTGCCGGCGGCCGACGTGCCGGTGTTCACCGCGGGCCTGGCGCCGCCCGACGCGAACGCCGCGCGGGCGCTGGTCGGCACGGCCGTCGAGACGCTCGACCCGGAGGGCATCTCCGCGCTGGACGCGCTTGACCGCGTGAGCGCGGCGGTGGCGGATGCGCTGGCGGGCGGGCCGCTCGAGCGCGACGACTTCCACCAGGCGCTGCGCGAGCGGCTCCCGCAGGAGCTGCTGTGGTGGTGCCGCGGGTGTGGCAGCCATCACGTGCACCCGTCGCTGTGGCGGGCGACCGGCGTGCGCGGCGTGCTGGCCGTCGCCGAGCGGCGCGGCCGCGTGACCGTGTTCGGCGCACCGCCCGCCGCGCCGGCGGTGGCCGACGCGCCCGCCGAGCTCGCGCGCCGCTTCTTGCACGCCTACGGGCCCGCGACGCACAGCGAGCTGGCGGCGTGGGGCGGCATCACGCCCGCGCACGCCAAGGCGCTGCTCGCCGCCGTCGAGGCCGAGCTCGAGGAGGTCGATCTCGACGGCCGCCGCGGGCTGGTGCTCGCGGCCGACACGGAGGCGCTGGACTCGCCGCCGCAGGCGTCGGGCGTGCGGCTGCTCCCGCCGTTCGACCCGTACCTGGACCAGCGCGACCGCGAGACGCTGTTCCCCGATCCCGAGCTGCGCGCCCGCGCGCGGACCGGGATCGGCAACCCCGGCGTGGTGCTGGTGGACGGTCAGCTCGCGGGCTTGTGGCGGCCGGAGAAGAAGGGGAAGCGCCTGCTGGTGAAGATCGAGCCGATCACGGATGCCGCCCGCGGCGCGCCGGACGGGATCGCGGCCGAGGCCGCGATCGTCGCCGTGCGTCGGGGCTGCTTGGCGGCGGCCGTCGCCTGGGACTAGCCCGCGTCCCAGCCCCGCTCCTCGAGCGCGCGCCGCATGCCGCGCAGCGCGTGGTGCACGCGCGTCTTGACCGTGCCGAGCGGTACGCCGAGCCGCTCCGCGATGTCCGCCAGCCTGAGGTCCCGGTCGTAGACGAGCTCCAGCACCTCGCGATGGGCCGGCGAGAGCGACTCCATCGCGTCGCGCACCGTCACCGCGAGCAGGACCTCGTCGGCGCGGGCCTCGACCGCCGCCGCGTCCGGCAGCTCGGCCCCGAGCGCACGCGAGGACGGCCGCCGCCAGAGATCGACCGCCACGCGGCGGGCGATCGTGAACAGGAACGCGCGCACGCTGCCGCGCTCGGGATCGAACCGGCCGGCCGAGCGCCAGACCCGAAGCCAGGTCTCCTGGACGAGCTCCTCCGCGAGGCCCGGGTCCCCAAGCAGGCGCAGCCCGAACCCGTAAAGCCGTCGCTCGTAGCGGGAGTAGAGCCGCCGTAGCGGCGCCCCGTGGTCCCCTGCGGCGACGAGGCCGAGCAGCTCGGCCTCGATCGCGTCGGCCACAAGTGGCGCGTACGCTTCCAGCATGGGATGACTGCGCAGCGGGCGGGCGGCCGGATCAGCCGCCCGCCCGCTGCGACTGGGTCAGTCCTGCCAGGCGGCGAGGCCGGTGAGCACCAGGCGCTTACCTCCGCCGACACGGCCGAGCGACCGGGTCTTGCCGGTCTGGAGGTCGACCGTGTAGAGCGTCGTGCCGCGCCGCGACGCGGCGTTCGTGAGGAAGCCGACGTTGTCGGCACCCGCGATGTCGAATCCGGCGTTCGGGCCGACGTCGATGCCGAGCCGCTGGCCCATCGTGAGCGTGCCGTTGTTCGGCGGGTTCTGCACGAACAGCCGGTCGCTCGCCGCGTCGACGGCGTACAGGGTGGTCGCCGCGGGCTTCGTCGCGGTGAACGAGGAGTTCGTGTACGCCGAGCCGACGACCTGCGGCATGCCCGGGTTGATGTTCTGGTCCTGGCTCAGAGCGGTGCCCTCGTCGACGTTCAGGCGCAGGTTCTGGCCGGCGTCGCTGACGACGCGGATCTTGTCGACGGTCGGATTGAAGTCGACGCCGAACGAGTTCCCGCTGAGCGCCGGCGTGAACGCCGGGCCCTCCGCGACGGCGATGCCGGTGCGCGGATTGACGCGATAGACGACGCTATCCGACCCGACGCCGTAGAGGTCGCCGGTCGCGGGCCGGAAGTCGATGCCGCGGAGCGCGACGCCCCCCGGCAGGCCGGTGATTGCCGTCGAGCGCACCCGGCGCGGGTTGTTTGCGGCGAAGCTGAGCAGGTTGCCGCGCGTGTCGGTTGTGTAGAGCAGCCGATGGCGATCGTCGTCGCCCACGCGCTTGCCCCCGTGCGCCGAGGCGGCGAGAGGGACGATGAGCGCCGCGAGCGCGCCGGCGACGACGGTGAGACGGATGAGTCTGGACATGAACCCTCCTGGTCGATGTGACGGAGAGGGTTCGCCCGGCCCGGGCGCTGAGGTTCGCGGTGCGCCCGAGGTCTTACGTTTCGTTGACGACTCTCGTCAGGTCGACAGGCAGCGTCGTGAGCGCCCAGACGGCGTGCCGGGGAGCGCTCAGCCGGGCGATCCCGCGCGCGTCCGAGTGGACGACGTCCGCTTCGGACAGCGCCGCCGGGACGGTCCCGTTCCAGGTCACGAGCCGGAAGGACGTCCCGGCAGGCAGGCCGCCGAGGCTGTAGCTG
>DATDKF010000439.1:0-4782 GCA_036520135.1 Solirubrobacteraceae bacterium | reverse complement strand
AACGGCGAATATCGCCATCGCCACTCCCATGCCCCAGCCCCAGGTGATGACGATCCACCCACTGTTCTGGGCCTTCGAGTGGGCCAGCAGCACAGCAGCCACCACCCCGTCTCCGAGCAGGATCAGGATCGCAGTCCCGATGACCTCGGCACCGAAGATGCTCACGTCGCTCTCCTCCTCTCCTCTGCAGCTCACACCGAGCCGACGAATTGCGACCTTACTCCCGCTATTGCGACAATGTCAAACAGCGTTCGACATTGTCGTACGCTAACCGGTCGACCACGGGCATCAGGTCCGACCCAACTCCTCGCGGGCGACTATGTCGAACGCCGGGCGGCTGGTCAAGGTTCGAGGTCATCGTCCTCATCGACCCAGTCGAGCGTCCGCGTTACCGCCTTGCGCCACTTGCGGTAGCCGCGCTCGCGCACCTCGTCGTCCATCCCGGGGATCCACTCGGCGGCCTTGTGCCAGTTCTCGCGCAGCGACTCGACGCTGGGCCAGAAGCCGACGCCGAGGCCGGCCGCGTAGGCGGCGCCGAGCGACGGCGTCTCGGCGACGATCGGCCGCACCACCGGCACGTCGAGGACGTCGGCGAGGAACTGCATCAGCAGGTTGTTGGCGGTCATGCCGCCGTCGACCTTGAGCGTCGACAGCTCGACGCCCGAGTCGCTGTTCATCGCCTCGACGACCTCGCGCGTCTGCCACGCCGTCGCCTCGAGCACCGCGCGCGCCAGGTGGCCCTTGGTGATGTAGCCGGTGAGGCCGGCGATCACGCCGCGCGCGTCGCTGCGCCAGTGCGGCGCGAACAGGCCGGCGAAGGCGGGGACGAAATAGCAGCCGCCGTTGTCGTCGACCGTGCGCGCGAGCGTCTCGATCTCCGGCGCGCTGCCGATCACGCCGACGTTGTCGCGGAACCACTGCACCAGCGCGCCGGTCACCGCGATCGAGCCCTCGAGCGCGTACGTCGGCGCGAGGTCGCCAATCTTGTAGCCGACCGTGGTGAGCAGCCCGTTGGCCGACGTGACCGGCTTGGCGCCGGTGTTGAGCAGCAGGAAGCTGCCGGTCCCGTACGTGCACTTGCCCTCGCCGAGCGAGAAGCACGTCTGGCCGAACAGCGCTGCGTGCTGGTCGCCGAGCGCGCCCGCCACGGGCAGTCCCGCGAGCGGGCCGCCGGCCTCGCCGTAGACCTCGGCGGACGGCCGGATCTCGGGCAGCATCGCGCGCGGCACGCCCATCGCGTCGAGCAGCACGTCGTCCCACTCGAGCGTCTCGAGGTTCATGAGCATCGTCCGGCACGCGTTGGTCACGTCGGTCACGTGGCGGCCGGTCATGTTCCAGATCAGCCACGTGTCCATCGTCCCGAACAGCGCGTCGCCGGCCTCGGCGCGCTCGCGCAGGCCGTCGACGTGGTCGAGCAGCCAGCGGACCTTGGGTCCGGAGAAGTAGGTCGCCAGCGGCAGGCCGCAGCGGTCGCGGAAGCGGTCCTGGCCCTCGTCACCCGCCAGCTCGCGGATCAGGTGGTCGGTCCGGATGTCCTGCCAGTTGATCGCGTTCTGCACCGGCTCGCCGGTGGCGCGGTCCCACACCACGGTGGTCTCGCGTTGATTGGTGATGCCGACCGCGACGATGTCGGCGAGGGTGAGCTGCGCCTTGCCGAGAGCCTCCTGCACGACCTGGAGCACGTTGTGCCAGATCTCGACGGGGTCGTGCTCGACCCAGCCGGGCCGCGGGAAGATCTGGTGGTGCTCCTTCTGGCCGACCGACACGATCCGCGCCTGCTCGTCGAACACGATGCAGCGGGAAGAGGCCGTGCCCTGGTCAATCGAGGCGATGTAGCGTTTCGTCACGTCAACGGCTCCTCACCACGGGATCGCCCCGAGGTCCCGGGAGACGGAGCGGGCCGTCTCGCGTACGTATGAGATCAGGTCGCTGCGCGGCCCCTCGTCCTCGGACAGCCGCTCGATCGGGCCGGAGATGCCGATCGCGCCGACCGTGGCGCCACGGCGATCCTGGATCGGGGCGGCCAGCGACACCTCGCCCTCCACCAGCTCCTCGAGGTCGCTCGCCCAGCCGCGCGCGCGCACCTCGTCCAGCTCGCTGCGCAGCGCGTCCGGGTCGGTCACCGTCCGCGCCGTGAACGCGTTCAGCCCTTCGGCGATCAGCTCGTCGGTCGCGTACGGGTTGTGGGCGAGCAGCACCTTGCCGAGCGCGGTCGCGTGGCCGGGCAGCAGCGCGCCGACCTCCAGCGCCTGGCGGCTGTTGTCGGGCCGGAACACGTGATGGACGACCAGCGCGCGGCCGCCGTGCAGCGTGCCGATGCGGACGCTCTCGTTGGCGCGGGCGGCGAGCGAATCGGCCCAGTTGAGCGCGCGCGTGCGCAGCTCGTTGCCGTCGAGGTAGCTCGACCCCATGTGCAGGAGCGCCGCGCCGAGCTGGTACTTGCCCGTCTCGGCGTCCTGCTCGACGAAGCCGACGTTCTGCAGCGTGCGCAGGATGCCGTGGACCGTGCCCTTGGGCAGCCCGAGCTCCCCCGCCAGCTCGCCGACGCCGAGCCGCCGCGATCGCCCCGAAAGGAGCCGGAGGATCGCGGCGGCCCGCTCGATCGACTGGATGGAGCCCGGCACGGGCCTGGGTCAGCCGAGTGTCTCGGCCGCGACTCGCAGCAGCAGATAGCTCGAGGTCGCGCCCGGGTCCTGGTGGCCGACGCTGCGGGGGCCGAGGTAGCTGGCGCGGCCCTTGCGGGCCTCCATCGGGGTGGTCGCCTTCATCCCCTCCTCGGCCGCGTCGGCCGCGCGCGCCAGCGCCTCGCCGAGATCGCCGCCCTCGCGCAGGGCGTCCAGCGCGGGCAGCCATGCGTCGATCATCGTCTTGTCGCCCGGCTCGGCCTTGCCGCGCGACTGGACCCCTTTGACGCCCGCCTCGACGGCTGCGGTCCAGCCGTCGAGGTCGAGCTCGTCCTTGCCTGCGGTGGCGCTGCCCATCTGCAGGAACAGCGTCCCGTACAACGGGCCGGCGGCGCCGCCCACGCTGGAGACCAACGCCATGCCGACCGCCTTCAGGTCCGCGCCGATGTCGCCGCCCTCGGTGCCGTCGAGCTTCTCGACGGCCTTCTTCATCCCGCGGTCCATGTTCGTGCCATGGTCGCCGTCGCCGATCGCGGTGTCGAGCCGCACGAGCTCCATGCGGTGCTCGGCCACCACGTCGGCGAAGCGGCGGATCCAGTCGCGTACCTGCTCTGCGGTCACACGCCCCACCGCAGCGCAGGGGTGAGCACGGGCGCGTCCCACAGCCGCGTCAGCTCGTCATCGAGCTTGAGCAGCGTGATCGAGCACCCGGCCATCTCGAGCGAGGTGATGTAGTCGCCGATCAGGTGGCGCGTGATGTTGATCCCGCGCCCGGACAGGAACTTGTTCAGCTCGTTGTAGACGACGTAGAGCTCGATCAGCGGCGTGCCGCCCATGCCGTTGACGAACGCGAGGACATTGTCGCCGGACTCGTACGGCAGGTCCTCGACGATCGCCGTGGCCAGCCGCTCGACGACCCGGCTGGCCGGCCCGAGCGGCTCGCGGTAGCGGCCCGGCTCGCCGTGGATGCCGATGCCGATCTCCATCTCGTCGTCGGCGAGGTCGAAGCTCGGCTCGCCGGAGCTCGGCGTCGTGCACGCGGTGAGCGCCATGCCCATGCTGCGACCCTGGCCGTTGACGCGGCGGCAGATCTCCGCGACCTCGGCGAGCGATTTGCCCTCCTCGGCCGCCGCGCCGCAGATCTTCTCCGCGATCACGGTGATGCCGACGCCGCGGCGCCCGGCCGTGTAGAGGCTGTCCTGGACGGCGACGTCGTCGTTGGTCACGACCGCCTCGACCTCGATGCCCTCGCCCTTGGCGAGGTCCGCCGCCATCTCGAAGTTGAGCACGTCGCCCGTGTAGTTCTTGACGATGTGCAGCACGCCGGCCCCGCCGTCGACGGCCTTGGTCGCTTCGAGCATCTGGTCGGGCGTCGGCGAGGTGAAGACCTCGCCTGGGCAGGCAGCGTCGAGCATGCCGCGGCCGACGAAGCCGCCGTGCATCGGCTCGTGGCCCGAGCCGCCGCCGGAGATGATGCCGACCTTGCCCTGCACCGGCGCGTCGGCGCGCACCACCATCGCGGGCTCGTAGGTCACCTTGATCAGGTCGCCGTGGGCGGCGTCCATGCCCTCGAGCGCCTCGCGGACGACGGCGTCCGGCGCGTTGATCAGCTTCTTCATCTTGGTCACATCCTCATCCGGGGTAGAAGGCGTCGAACGCCAGGGCGCCCAGGATGCCGCCGACGATCGGCGCCACCACCGGGATCCACGCATAGCCCCAATCGGAGGGGCCCTTGCCCGGGATCGGCAGGATCGCGTGCATGATCCGCGGCCCCAGGTCACGCGCCGGGTTGATCGCATAGCCGGTCGGACCACCGAGCGAGAGCCCGATCGCGAACACCAGCAGGCCGACCAGCAGGCCGCCCAAGCCGAACAGGGGGTCCGCCACCGCCTTGTTGGCAAAGATCGCCAGCACCCCGAACACCAGCAGGAACGTCCCGATGATCTCGGTGATGATGTTGGCGACCGTGTTGCGGATCGCCGGCGCCGTACAGAACACCGCCAGCTTAAGACCCGGGTCCTCGGTCTCCCGCCAGTGGTTGCTGTACGCCGCCCACACCAGCGTCGCCCCGACGAACGCCCCACAGAACTCGCCACCCAGGTACGCGGGCACATCACTCCACTCGGTGTTCCCGATCACAGCGAACCCGAGCGTCACC
>DATDKF010000438.1:0-8023 GCA_036520135.1 Solirubrobacteraceae bacterium | reverse complement strand
GCGCCCAGACACTCGAACGAGCGCAGGTTGAAGCGCGGGTCGCCGCCGACGGCGTCGAGCATCGCCTCGTAGACGTCGTCGGCGCCACGCAGCGAGCACGAGATGTTCGTGCACACGTAGACCGTGTGCTCGCCCGTGGGGACGGTGTCGAACATGTCGTAGAAGGTCGCCACCGCGGTCAGGTACGCGGGCGTGAGGCGCATCACGCACGCCGCCTGCTCGATCGCGGTCGGCGAGCACCAGCCGTGCTCGCGCTGGACGATGTGCAGCGCCGGGATGGCGGCCGAGCGCGTATCCGGGTACTTGGCCATCTGCATCTCGATCGCCGCGCGGATGTGTTCCGGCACCGGCGTGGTCGCCGGATCGGGGACGACCGCCGGGTCCTTCGTCATATCGGCCGCCTCGTCCCAGCCAGGGACGCGCGAGCCGTGCGCGAAGCGCGGGACCTTGGTCGGATCGATGGCCACTAGCGGTCGACGCCTCCGAGGATGGGGTCGAGCATCGCCAGCGTCGCGATCAGGTCGGCGATGTAGAGGTCCTGCACCATCGGCTTCAACGCCTGCAGGTTCACGAAGGAGGGGTCGCGCATGTGCACGCGCGCGGGCTTGGACGAGCCGTCGGCGCGCACGAAGCAGCCCATCTCGCCGCGCGGCGACTCGATCGCGTAGTAGGCCTCGCCCGGCGGCACGCGGAAGCCCTCGGTGACGAGCTTGAAGTGGTGGATCAGCGCCTCCATCGAGGTCGCGAGCTCGTGCCGCGGCGGCAGCGCGTACTTGCGGTTCTCGGTGATGTAGGCACCTTCGGGCAGGCCGTCGAGCGCCTGCTCGATGATCTTCACCGACTCCTTGATCTCGAGCGTGCGGACGGCAAAGCGGTCCCAGTTGTCGCCGGTCGTGCCGACCGGGATCTTGAAGTCGAAGTTCTCGTAGCCTGAGTACGGCGCCGCCTTGCGCAGGTCCCACGAGTTGCCGGTCGCGCGCAGCAGCGGGCCGGTGACGCCGAGATCGAGCAGCGTCTGCTCGTCGACCGCAGCGACGCCGCGCAGCCGGTGCAGGACGATCTCGTTCTTGGCCAGCAGCGCCATGAACTGGTCGACGCGGTCGGGCATCTGGGCGCAGAACTCGCGCACCTTCTTGTCGAAGCCGACCGGGATGTCCTCGATCACGCCGCCGACCTGGATGTAGCGCGGGTGCATGCGCTGGCCGGTGGACATCTCGAACAGGTCGAGGATCGTCTCGCGGTCGCGGAAGCAGTACCAGAACATCGAGATGGCGCCGAGGTCGAGCGCGCTGGTGCCGAGCCACACGAGGTGGGACATGATCCGGTTGAGCTCCAGGTGCAGCACGCGCAGCCACTGCGCCCGCGGCGGGACCTCGATGTCGAGCAGCGTCTCGACCGCGCCGCAGAACGCCATCGCGTTGAAGAAGTACGCGAGGTAGTCCATCCGCTCGATGACCGGGATGACCTTCCAGTAGGCCTTGTCCTCGGCGGTCTTCTCGATACCGGTGTGGAGGTAGCCGATCATCGGCACGATGTCGCGCACGACCTCGCCCTCGAGCGTGGTCAGAAGCCGCAGGACCCCGTGCGTGGCGGGGTGGTGCGGGCCCATGTTGAGCGTGAGGAGCTCCTGCTCGCCGCCCTCGTGCTCGATGTGCGAGAGCTCGTGGGAGTCCTCGATCTCGCGGTACGTGAGGTCGCTCATTGCGTGTACCTCGGCATGCGCGGCTCGTTGTAGGTGAAGAACACCGGCTCGCCGCCGATCGGGAAGTCACGCCGCTGCGGGTGGCCCTCGTAGTCCTCGGGCATGAGGATCCGGCGCAGGTTCGGGTGGCCGTCGAAGATCACGCCGAACATGTCGAAGACCTCGCGCTCCTGGTGGTCGGCGGTCGGCCAGTCGGGCGTCACCGACGGGACGTTCGGCGCGTCGATCGGCACGCGCAGGCGGACCGTGATGCGGTCGACCGCCGTCATGTCGAGCATCTCGTACTGCACGCCGAGGCGCGGCTCCTCGGGGTAGTAGTCGAGCCCGTGCACGCTGGCGAGGAAGTTGAAGCCGCGCTCGCGCAGGAACGCCAGCGTTTCGTTCACGCGCGCGGGCGCGATGTCGACGGCGGCCTTGTCGCGATAGAAGAGCGTCCCGACGACCGTGTCGTCGCCGTGCGCGCCGCGCAGGTCCTGGGCGATCAGCTCGAGGCCGGTCGCGTCAGGCACTCGTGCCGCCGACCGGCTCGATGTTCAGCTCGGACTCGACGAACTCCTCGGTGCCGCGCCCTCCGTAGCGCGTCCGCCAGCCCTGGTCGGGCCTGGCCAGGACCATCGCCCGCAGCTTCAGGATGCCGTGCATGAGCGCCTCGGGGCGCGGGGGGCAGCCGGGGACGTGCACGTCGACCGGCATGAACTTGTCGGCCGGCACGATCGCGTAGTTGTTGAAGACGCCCATCGACGACGAGCAGGCGCCCATCGCGATCGCCCAGCGCGGCTCGATCATCTGGTCGTAGATCCGGCGGACGACGGGCGCCATCTTGATCGAGACGCGGCCGGAGAGGATCAGCAGGTCGGCCTGGCGCGGAGACGCGCGGAACGCCTCGCCGCCGAAGCGCGCCACGTCCACGCGCGCGCCGACGATCGACATCATCTCGATCGCGCAGCAGGCGAGCCCGAACGAGGCCGGGAAGATCGCGTTGGCGGCGGCCCAGCGGGCGGCTCGGTCGAGCGTGGTGGTGAGGATGCTCTCCTCGACGTGCTTCTCGAGCTCGGCGCCCTCGAGCTCGCCGCGCAGCATCTGCTGGGCGGTGAGCTGGCGCGCGCGGAACTCCTTCATCCCGCCCGCCCCTAGCTGCTGGCGGGTCACCTCCATTCGAGTGCTCCTCTCCGCCACACGTACACGAAGGCGATGGCCAGCAGGACGACGAACACGACGGTCTCGAGCAGCGCGAAGGTCCCGAACGCCTTCAGCTGGACGGCGACCGGGTAGAGGAAGATCACCTCGATGTCGAAGAGGATGAACAGCATCGCGATCAGGTAGAAGCTGATCCCGAAGCGGAAGTTCTTCTTGACCTCCGACGGCAGGCCGCACTCGTAGGGATCGGTGGTCGCCGCCCGCCGCGCGCCCTTCGGCCCGATCACCGAGTTGAGCATCGCGAACACCAGGCCGAGGATCGTTCCCAGCCCGATGAACACCACGGCGGGTAGGTAGGACCTGATCACCGCCCTGGATTTGTAGCACTGCGGGACCGCGCTTGTAACGCTGTGTTACTTAGTGGCAATTAGTACACCCGGCCCGGAGGCCGGTGATCCAGTCAGACGGGGGGCCGGATGCCCCGCGGGGCACTCTCCTAGAGACCTCCCGCTGCGCGTACACCGAGAAGGGCGACGACGACCGCCGATGCGGCCATCACACCCATTTCCCGCCGAACGATGGTGCGCACCAGCTCCTGCTGCTCTGCGGGGGCGAGCTTCTCGACGTCGGCGCGGCCCTCCAGGCCGCGCTGGCCGAGCACGGTGTCGGCGGCGGCGAGCCGCAGCTGCTCGGCGAGGAACGACACGCCGAGCGGGACCAGCCCGTAGATCAGGTGTAGTTCGGGCAGGTCCTTGCCCATCACCAGCAGGATCGCGCCGTCGAGCGCCTCGATCATCACCAGCGCCTGGCCGATCCGCAGCAGCGGCCAGAAGAGCGGCGCCGTGCGGTCCTGCCACCAGGCCCATGCGCCGTACAGGCCGGCGACCGCGTTGACGGCGATCAGCGCGACGCCGAGGACGATGTGGAACGTCGTCACCCGCGGTAGCTCCCGCGGAACCACAGCAGCGGCTCGCCCTGGCCCGCCTCCGCGGCCTCCACGGCGCCGATCCCGATCGTGTGGTCGCCGCCGGGGATCAGACGCTCGAGCCGGCAGCCGACCCAGGCGAGCACGCCCTCGATCACTGGGATGCCGTCGTGCACGGTGTGCGCGACGCCGGCGAACTTCTCGCGCTCGGGCGCCTTGGACGCGAACAGGCGCGCCAGGGCCTCCTGGTCGGAGCGCAGCACGTTGACGCCGAAGCGCCCGGCCTCCCGGACCACGGGCAGCGTGCGCGCCTCGTTGTCGAAGCACACGAGCAGCAACAGCGGGTCGAGCGACAGCGAGCAGACCGCGTTGGCGGTGAGGCCGACCGGGCCCTCCGGCGACGTGGCCGTCACGACCGTGACGCCGGTGGCGAAGCGCCCCATCACGGAGCGGAAGCGGTCGGGCCCGAGCTCTCTCATCGCACCACGAGCCGGCCGGTCATCCCGAGCTCGGCGTGGTTGGACTCGACGCACACGAGCCGGTACTCCCCGGGCGCCAGGTTGGCGGTCGCGGTCTGCGACTCGCCGGGGTGCAGCGTCCGGATCTTCACCGGCTCGCGGTCGGGCAGCTGCACGTGGAAGCTGTGGACCAGCCGGCCGCGGTTGGTCACCGCGAACGTGACGCGCCCGGCCGGCGCGGTGAGGTTCTGCGGGCTGATGAGGAAGTCGTCGAGCTCGATCCGGGCGCGGCCGTCGCGCACGCTCGCCGTCGGCTCGCCCCCGCCGCAGCCTGCGAGGACGGCGGCCGCGACCAGGACGGCGGTGGCGCGGACGAGGGGCATCGGGGGCCGGATTGTTCCGTATGCTGTCGCCCCGTCCATGGCGCCATCGCTCCGCCGACCCCTGGTCGCTGTCGTCCTCGCGGCCTTCGCACTGGCCTTCACGGCCTGCGGGGAGCACGGGATCCAGCTCGCCAAGGACGATCCGAACTACGAGGGCGCGCGGCTGTTCGACGAGAACTGCGCGGGCTGCCACACGCTCGACGTCGCCGGCGCCGAGGGCTCGGCCACCAAGGTCCACTCGCGCGAGCGCAAGGACGGCCCGAACTTCAATGAGCGCAAGGAGGACCGGGAGAGCGTCCTGTACGCGATCCGCAACGGCGGCTTCTCGTCCTCGCCGATGCCGCAGAACCTCGTGACCGGCGAAGAGGCGGAGAAGGTGGCGGACTTCGTGGCGAAGTACTCCGGCTCCGCCGCGGCGAGCTCCACCGGCCGGTAGATCATCCAAGCCGGTCGCATGCTCGACCTCAAGCAGCTCCGCCGCGATCCCGACCCCGTGCGGGCGGCGCTCGCGCGCCGTCGCGACGGCTCGGACGCGCAGCTCGACCGCGTGCTCGAGCTCGACGCGCGCACGCGCGCGATGCGGCCCGAGGTGGAGGCGCTGCGGGCGCGCCAGAACGAGGCGTCGAAGGCGATCGGCGCGGCGAAGCAGGCGGGCGGCGACGCCGCCGAGGAGATCGCCGCGATGCAGGAGGTCGCCCAGCGCGTCAAGGCGCTCAACCAGGAGCTCGCCGACGCGGACGCGGAGCTCCAGGACGCGCTCGCGACGCTCCCCAACCCACCCGACCCGACCGCCGCCGACGAGGACACGACGCTCCGCGAGGAGGGCGCGGGCGGCCCGTCGGGGCCCGACCACCTCGAGGTCGCGGGGCCGCTGATCGACATGGAGGCGGGCGCGCGCGTGGCCGGCTCGCGCTTCGCCTACCTCAAGGGCGATCTCGTCCTGCTCGAGCTGGCGCTCGTCCGCTGGGCGATCGGCGTGCTTGCCGACAAGGGCTTCGAGCCGGTGGTGCCGCCGGTGCTCGTGCGCGAGGAGGCGCTCTTCGGCACCGGCTTCCTGCCCGACACCGAGCAGCAGATCTACCGCCTACCCGACGATGACCTGTACCTCGTCGGCACGTCCGAGGTCCCGCTCGCCTCGCTGCACGCCGGCGAGATCGTCGAGGCGGGCCGGCTGCCGCTGCGCTACGCCGGGTTCTCGCCGTGCTTCCGGCGCGAGGCGGGCGCCGCGGGCCGCGACACGCGCGGAATCTTCCGCGTGCACCAGTTCGACAAGGTCGAGATGTTCAGCTTCGTCGAGCCCGAGGCGTCGGACGACGAGCACGAGCGGCTGCTGGCGATCGAAGAGGAGCTGCTCGGCGCGCTGGCGATCCCCTACCGGGTCGTCAACATCGCGGTCGACGACCTCGGCTCCTCGGCGGCCAAGAAGTACGACCTCGAGGCGTGGATGCCGAGCCAGCAGCGCTACCGCGAGGTCACGTCCACCTCGAACACGACCGACTTCCAGGCGCGGCGGCTCGACATCCGCTACCGGACCGACTCCGGCCCGCGCCACGTGCACACGCTCAACGGCACGGCGGTCACCTGGCGGCACATGATCGCGCTGCTGGAGAACCACGGGCTCGACGTACCGGACGTGCTCCAGCGGTGGGGTGCGCCGGCGCGCCTGCGGGTAGGGGAGGCGTGATGGAGCGCGAGACGCCGATCACGCCCGAGGACCCGGAGTTGCCGCCCGAGCCCCCGCCGCCCGGCAACGGCGACCCGGAGATCGACGACCAGCCGCTCGGCCCCCCGGCCGACCTCGACGAGGACGACGCCCCGCTCCCGGGGCTCCCAGAAAGCGAACCACCGCAGGCCGACTAGCCCCGCACATTCGTCCACGCCCGCGGCATCCGCCTCGAGCCGGTGTACAACGGGATGACGGATGGTGGCGACGCACTGGACGCGGAGGCTGGGAACAGCGCTGGCAGCGACGCTCGCGCTCGCCCTGTCCGCCGCCGTCCCGGCTGCCGCTGATCTGCCGCAACCGGTCGACACGGACACCTTCCAGGACGTCCCGCTGGCCAGCAACCTGGCGGCGCCAACCGCCGTCCGGTTCGTGCCGACGGCGCTCGGCAACCGCATGTTCGTCGCGCTCAAGAGCGGCGTCGTCCTCGCGTACGACGAGCCGAACGACCCGAACCCGATCCAGGTGCTCGACCTCACCACCGAGGTGCACGACTTCTGGGACCGCGGCCTGCTCGGGATGGCGCTCGCCCCCGGCTTCAACGAGAGCGGCGGCGACATGTACCTGCTCTACGCGCGCGATGCCGCGATCGGCGGGGCGCCGCCGCGGTGGGGCGACACGTGCCCCTCGCCGCCGGGCGCCGACGAGAACGGCTGCGTGATCTCCGGCAAGCTCGTCCGCGTCCACATCGGCCCGCTGGTCGCCCCGGACGCCCCGGTGCAGACGCTCATCCAGGACCAGTGGTGCCAGCAATTCCCCAGCCACTCGGTCGGGACCGTGGCCTTCGGGCCCGACGGGATGCTCTACGTGAGCGCGGGGGAAGGCGCCAACTTCAACGGGCCGGACTGGGGCCAGTTCGGCTACCCGTCGGTCAACCCCTGCCACGATCCGTACGACGCCGCCCACCCGGAGCAGTCCGAGGGCGGTGCGCTGCGCGCGCAGGACGTACGCACCCCCGCCGATCCGACGGGCCTAAGCGGCGCGGTCATCAGGATCGATCCCGCGAGCGGCGCCCCGACCGACAACGCCCAGCGGATCGTCGCCTACGGCATGCGGAACCCGTTCCGGCTCACGTTCCGGCCGGGGACGAACGACATCTGGGTCGGCGACGTCGGCTGGACCGACGCCGAGGAGCTCGACAAGATCACGCCGGGCGGCGCCGTGGAGAACCTCGGCTGGCCCTGCTACGAGGGCACGAACGTCAACGGCCCCTATTCGCAGCAGAGCCTGTGCGGCACGTCGCTGCCGCCCGGTCAGGTGACGATGCCGAAGTTCTCGTACCGGCACGCTGACGAGGTCGCCACCGGCGATCAGTGCGAGATCTGGGCCGGCTCGTCGATCTCCGGCCTCGCTTTCTATGAGAGCACCGGCAACTACCCGAGCCACTTCGACGGCGGGCTGTTCTTCACCGACTACGCCCGCAACTGCATCTGGTTCGCGCCGGCGGGCGCCGGCGGCGAGCCCGACTTCGGGAGCATCGAGGTGTTCGCGCGCGGCCCGGCGGGCGTCGGCCCCGTCGAGCTGCAGATCGGGCCGCACGGCAATCTGGTGTACGTCTTCCACGACCAGACGTTCGGCGAGATCCGCGAGATCCGGCCCGCCGACCAGCCGACGGCGAGGATCCAGGTCACCGACAACGGCAGCGGCGACTTCACGTTCGACGCGTCGGGCTCGACGCCGAGCACGGGCGCGACG
>DATDKF010000437.1:0-3174 GCA_036520135.1 Solirubrobacteraceae bacterium | reverse complement strand
ACGCGGTCGGCGATCGTGCGGATGAGCGCCAGGTCGTGCGTGATGAACAGCAGGCTGAGGCCCATCTCGGCGCGCAGCGTTTCCAGCAGCTCGATGATGGCCGCCTGGACGGAGACGTCGAGCGCGGAGGTGACCTCGTCGCAGACCAAGAGCTTCGGCTCCGCCGCCAGCGCACGAGCGATGGCGACCCGCTGCCGCTCGCCACCGGAGAGCTGGTCAGGGAAGCGGTTGGCGGCGCTGCCCGACAACGCCACACGCTCGAGGCACTCTGCGACGCGCGGACCGAGGTTCTTCCGCTGTTGGGGGAAGAAGAGCTGCAGCTGGCGGGCGATGGTCTGCCCGACGGTGCGCCGCGGGTTCAGCGAGGCGTACGGGTTCTGGAACACGTACTGGATGTCCTTGCGCACGTGGCCCGGGCGCTGGCGCGCCGACTCGGCCAGCGCCGTGTCGCCCAAGCGAATCTCGCCGGTCCAGTCCCTGTGCAGCCCGGCCACGCAGCGGGCGAGCGTCGTCTTGCCGCTGCCCGACTCGCCCACTAGCGCCACGCACTCGTCGCGGTGGACCTGGAGGTTGATGTCGAACAGGGTCTCGCGCGCGCCGTAGCGAGCGTTGAGATCGCTCATGGCGAGCACGACGTCGGCGCCCAAGCCGGTCCGATCGGCATGGGCAACGCCCTCGGGCGGCGACGCGCGCATTGCCTCTGCGACGTGATAGCAGCGCACCTGGTGGCCGGCCCCGAGGTCGGTCACCGGTGGGAACGTCGCGCGGCAGTCCTCACGAGCAAACTGGCAACGCGGGTGGAAGAAGCACCCGTCCGGCCGGCTGCCGGGCAGGGCGGCGTGGCCGGGAATTCCGACGACGGTCCGCTTGCCGGCGATGTCCGGCACCGCGAGCAGCAGCCGCTGCGTGTATGGGTGGCGGGGCGTGGAGAAGATCCGCTCGCCCGGACCACTTTCGACGATCCGCCCGCCGTACATGACCGCCACGCGGTCAGCGAGCTCGGCCACGACGGCGAGGTCGTGGCTGACGTAGAGCGCCGCGACGCTATAGGACCGGCAGAGGTCACGCACCGTCTCCAGCACGCGCGCCTGCGTCGTGACGTCCAGGCCGGTCGTCGGTTCATCGCAGACGATCACCTTCGGGCGGTTGGCGAATGCCATCGCGATCGCGACACGCTGCTGCTGGCCGCCGGAGAGCTGGTGCGGGTAGCGCTGCAAGAAGGTGTCGTCGGAGGGCAGCGCCACCTCGTCCAGCGACTGGCGCGCACGCTCCGCGCGCTCCTCCGCGCTGCTTCCGGCGGCGTGTGCCTCCAGGATCTCGATGATCTGGGTGCCGATCCGCAGCGCCGGGTTAAGCGACGTCCCCGGGTCCTGCGGGATGTAGGACACCGTGCCTCCGCGCATCCGCCGCAGATCGCTCCCGACCAGCTCGGCGATGTCGCGCCCGTCGACCAGCACCGCCCCGCCGGCCACGCGGCCGCCGCTGCGGCAGTGTCCGAGCAGGGCCATCCCGATGGTGGTCTTGCCGCAGCCGGACTCGCCGACCAGGCCGAGTACCTCCCCCGCCTGAATCTCGATGCGAATCTCGTCGACCACGTCGTCGCCCGAGCCGGTGAGCTCGACCCGCAGGTCGCGGATCTCGACCGCCGGGGCGCCTGCGGCTGGGAGCGCGCTCACGCCCTCGCCCTTCGGTCGAGCCCGATCGCCGCGCGGGCGATCCCGTCCGTCACCAGGTTGGTCCCCACCGTAAGCAGACCGATCGCCGCCACCGGGAGCAGCACGCCCCACGGCTGCACTGTGATCGCCAACCGATTCTCGTTGATCATGAGTCCCCAATCCGCCGTGGGTGGCTGCAGCCCGAAGCCCAGGAAGCTGATTCCCGCCACCAGGCCGATCGAGTAGGTCATGCGTAGCCCGGTCTCGACGAGCAACGGGCTCGTGACGTTGGGCAAGAGCTCGCCGAACACGATCCGCCCGCGCTTCTCGCCCACCGCCTCGGCCGCCTTGACGAAGTCTCGCTCGACCACCTCCAGCGCCGCGCCGCGCATGACGCGCGCGACCCGCGGCGCGTGGGTGAGTCCGACCGTCAAGACGATCAGCCACAGCTTTGGGCCAACCGCAGAGACGGCCAGCAGGACGAACACGATCTGTGGAAAGGCCAGCAGCACGTCGTTGCTGCGCATGAGCACGTCGTCGAGCCAGCCGCGCGAATAGGCGGCCACCAGCCCGACGACGGTTCCGACGACGATGCCGAACGCCGTGGCCGCCGTGGCCAGCCACAGCACCGTCCTGCCGCCGTACAAGAAGCGGCTCCACACGTCGCGGCCGAGCGCGTCGGCGCCGAACAGCGCCGTGCCTGACGGTTTGCTGTTGGGGACCGCCACGAACTCGGTCGGCGAGTGCGGGGCGAACAGGGGACCGAACAACGCGATCAGGATGGTCAGCCCGACGATGCCCAACCCAATCCGCGTGCGCGTCATGCGGGTGGCGCGAAGCAGGATGTCGGACCACTGGCCGCGGCGCAGCCGCGTGGGGGCGGGCAGTTCCGCCTCGACCGCGCGATCGATTGCCGTGTCGACGGTCTGGCCGGCGGCTGGCTGGCTCATCGGCCGGCGGTCCTGAGCTTCGGAGTGACCAGGATGGTCGCGATGTCGGCCAGCAGGTTGAGGCCCACGTAGATCCCCGCCGCCAGCATCGTGACGGTCTGCACGACGGGCATGTCGCGGAGGGCGACGGCGTCAACTAGCGCGGCCCCGATCCCCGGGTACTGGAACACGAACTCGACCACGACCACGCCACCGGCCATCCACGCCAGCTGCAGGGCGGTGACCTGGATGGCCGGAACGATGGCGTTCGGCACGGCGTGGCGCCAGATGACGGTTCGCTCCGGCAGCCCCTTCAGGCGCGCCATCGTGACGTACTCGCTCTCGAGCACCTCGACCATCGACCCGCGCATGATGCGGCTGATGTAGGGCGTCACCGCCAGAACGAGGGTGGCCGCGGGAAGCACCACCACCTTGGGGTCCTCCCAGGCGTGGGTGCCCGGCGGCAGGATGGACACCGCGGGCAGCACGTGGGACACGCTCGTGGCGAACAGGAGCACGAGCGCGATGCCGATCACGAACTCCGGAAGCGCCGCGAGCACGAGCGTCACGGTCGATGTGATGTGGTCGAC
>DATDKF010000436.1:0-3722 GCA_036520135.1 Solirubrobacteraceae bacterium | reverse complement strand
CCCGACGGCTATCGCATCGAGCTGATCGACGGCCCGACGTGGCCGACGCCGCAGGATCCCTAGCCGTTCGCCAGGTGGTGCAGCCCGTTGATACCGGGCGTGAAGTAGTACTCGCCGCCGCGCGTCGTGACCACGCGTGAGAGCGGGCCGAGGAAGAACGGCGGCTTGCCCGGGACCGTCATCTTCGCCGGGCCTTCGGTGTCGTGCGGGCCGACGATCACGTCCTGGTCCTCGGCCAGCCGGAACGCGTTGCCGCCGTTGGCCCACTGCGACTGCACGAACTCGAAGCCGCGCGCGAGGCTCGCCTGAAGGCACATGAAGATCACGCCGCGGTCCTTGCCGTCGTCCTCGGCCCCCTCGGGCAGCGTGTCGCCGTAGGTGATGCCGCGGCGCATGATTCGGTGGCGGTTTACGAGCTTGCCGTCGAACGGCAGGCTGCGGCGCGGGTTCATCCGCCGCACGTGCGCGCCGATCGGGCAGCGCTGCCCTTCCGGGTCCTTGGCGTAGTCGAACGCGTTGTTGCGGTTCGGGTCGGCCACGACCGCCGGATCGGGCGCGTGGTCCGCGACGTCGAGCGGCGTGCCGTCGCGCCAGCGGCCGACGATCTTGGCGGCCAGCAGCTCCTCGCCGCCGGGGAAGTTCGCGGCGCCCTCGCGCAGCATCCGCCGGAAGCCGGCGACGTCCTGGTGGAGCTTGCGGTAGACGAGGAACGAGCCGTTGACGCCGAGCTCGTCGGGCGGCGGCGCGGGCGTGATCGCGCCCTGCTCGTCGGGGTAGCCGAGCAGCAGCTCGCCGGGCTTGATCGGCCGCCAGCCGTCGCCGTCCGGTGCGCCGGCCCCGGGCTCGGGTGCGAAGCCGCTGCCCTCGATCGAGGGCTGGGCGAACCCGTCCGCGTAGCCGAAGTGCTCGCGCCCGCCCTCGAGCGCGGCGCCCGCCTGGTCGCCGATCACGCTCGCGCCGCCCGCGCGCTCGATCGCCGCCCTGATGCGGCCGTCGCGCTCGGCGAGCGCCGACGGATCCTTGGCGCTGAGCATGACCAGCACGTGCGCCTGGCGGTCGCGGAACGGCGCCTCCCAGCGCTCGGGCGCGCTGTCGCCGATGTCGCCAAGCACGGTCGCGCGCGCGGCCATCCCGGCCTTGAACTCGGGCGGGAACGCGTCGAGCGAGCGGTCCGCGCAGCCGAGCGCGCGCAGTCCTTCGAAGCTGAACGAGACGTTGACGCCCGACTCCGGCTTGTCGGTCCACTGCGCGGCGCTGATCACCTGCGGGATGAACTCGGCGAGCGCCGCGCGCGCCTGCGCGGCGTCGTCGATGCGCAGGTAGACGTAGCCGGCGAACGGCAGTCGGTAGCCGCGGATCACGAAGCCCTGGACGTTCTTGCGGTCGAGCTCGGTCATCGCAGCGGGAAGGTCTCCATAAAGCGCGCCTTCAGGTCGGCGGGCGCGAGGCCCTGGGCGTGCAGCGCGAAGTCCAGCAACGCGCGGCGTTGCGCGACGTTGGCGTGCACCTGGTCGACGGTGTGGCCGCCGTAGGCGGCGAAGAACAGCGCCGCCTCGAGCTGGTGCGCGCGCATCCACGCCGCGAACGCGGGGCCGTCGCGGTGGCCGGGATAGCCGACGCAGTGGCTCCAGATCGCGTCGGCGTCGTCGGCCATGCGGGTGCGCAGCCCTTCGAGGTAGGCGTGCAGGTCGCCGTCGAAGTTGCTCGAGAACAGCAGCCGCGGCGGCAGCCGGTCGCGCCGGCGCTGGCCCTCGCCCTGGAAGACCACGTCGTCGATCACCACCCAGCGGGCGATGTGGGTCCCGGGCACGCGCGCGAGCGGGCTGTCGTCGCCGTCGCCCAGCGCGTCGAGCCGCGCGACGAGCTCGGCCTCGTGGCCGTCGACGATCGGCGCGAGCACGGTGAGCGCGTACGCCTGCCCGGAGACGTTGCGGCTCACAGGTTCCCCTGCACGCTCGTGATCATCTCGTCGTAGGCCTGTCTGAACGCGGCCGGGCTCATGCCGTCGGCGCGGCGGCGCAGGTCGGCCATCGCGGCGGCCACGCGCTCGGCTGAGATGATCTCGGTGGTCGTCGCGCCCGGGTAGGCCGACCAGTAGTGGTTGGCGACGTACTCGTTCTTGCGGATGTACTGCTTGAACGGCTCGACCGGGATCGGGCCGGGGAAGCCGTAGGACGTGCCCCAGATCGCCTTCATGCGCGTGGGCACGACCTCCGAGAACGCGTCGATGTACTGGTCCCAGAGCCCGTTGAAGTTGCTCTCGAAGAACAGGTAGGCGTGGTGCAGCTTCTCGCCGCGGCCGCCGTCCGGGAAGCGCGGGATGACGATCCACCGCGCGAAGTGGATGAACGACAGCATGTGCAGCTTCTTCAGCGTGAACGTGGCGTGGCGGCCGAACCAGAACACCGCCGCGAGCAGGAACCGGCCGCCGGGCTTGACCGGCGTGAGGACGGTGATAGCGGTCGCCCTGCCCTCGACGTTCGCCACGGGCCGACACTACCGGTCGGCCCGTGGCGCGTCGAGGTCGGCTAGACGGCGCCGTGATCGACCACAGGCGCGACCTTGGCGTCAGCTTGGCCGAAGCTAGTCGACGAGCGCCTTGCGCGCGCGGAACAGGCGGCTCATGATCGTGCCGGTCGGGACGCCGAAGCTCTCGGCGGCCTCCTTGTAGGAGAAGCCGAGGAGGTCGACGGCGACCAGCACGTCGCGCTGGTGCTCGGGCAGCTCGGCGATCTGGGCGTAGAGCTGGCGTGCCTCGAACGCGCGCTCCGGGTCCGCGGTGGCGTTGGCCTCGAAGCGCTCGAGGTTCTCAGGCGCCATCATCGTCGCCGGGCGGCGGGCGGCCGCGCGGTGCTTGGAGATGAAGGTATTGCGCAGGACCCGCAGCAGGTAGCCGAGGTCGTCGTCGCCGCTCACGAGGCGCGGCTTGGCCAGCACGCGCACACACACGTCCTGGACGAGGTCGTCGGCGTCGGCGGGTGAGCCGGTCATGCCGAGGGCGGCACGGTAGAGGCGGTCGAGGTGGTCTCCGAGGCGGTTCGCGTCAAGGACGTGCGGGACACGGGCTGCGCTCGGGCGGCGCTGGGCGGAAGCGCCGAGGGGGGCGGAAAAGGCGAGCGTCGTCATAGCTCGCCACGCTCCCAGCGGCATTCCCCCCGAACTACGGGGGGACCCCCTCGACCTACCCCCTCGACCGACCCTCAACCGCCAGGGGTCAGACCCCCGGCGCGCTTAAAGGGGACTGTCCCCTTTACGGCGCGGCCGACGACCTCGGCGACCTCCGCGCGGGAGGTGACGCCCGCTTAAAAGGGACTGTCCCCTTTACGGCGCGGCGCGGGCGCGGCCGACGACCTCGGCGACCTCCGCGCGGGAGGTGACGCCGAGCTTGCCGAAGACGCGGGTGAGGTGGCCCTCGACGGTCTTCTCGGACAGGAACAGCTCGCCGCCGATCTCGCGGTTGGTGCGGCCCTCGGCAACGAGCTCGGCGATCTCGCGCTCGCGGCCGGAGAGGGCGTCGAGGCCCTCGCCGCCGCCGCGGCGCTGGCGCGCCGTGACCCGCTCGCCGAGCCGGCGCAGCTCGCGCGCCGCCTCGTCGCGGTGGCGGACCGCGCCGAGCGCGGACAGCTCGGCCTCGGCGCGCTGCAGCTCGCGCACGCCGTCGTCGCGGCGGCCGGCGGCGGCCAGCGCCTCGCCGGCGAGCGTGCGGCAGCGGGCGGCCGGGA
>DATDKF010000435.1:0-7680 GCA_036520135.1 Solirubrobacteraceae bacterium | reverse complement strand
ATCGAGCGCTTCCTGTCGCAGCCGTTCCACGTGGCCGAGCAGTTCACCGGCACGCCGGGCGCCTACGTGGCGATCGCCGACACCGTGCGCTCGTTCCGCGAGATCCTCGACGGCAAGCACGACGAGCTGCCCGAGTCGGCGTTCCTGCTCAAGGGCGCGATCGAGGACGTCGTGGAGGCAGCGAAGCGGTAATGGCCCGCACGCCCTTCAAGGTCGAGGTCCTCACCCCCGAGGGCGAGGTCTTCAACGACGAGGTGGAGATGGTCTCCACCAAGACGACGGTCGGGTCGATCGGTTTGCTGGCCAACCACCAGCCGCTGCTGGCGATGCTCGACCCGACCGAGCTGCGGCTCTACAAGTCCGAGTCCGACGTCGTTCGCTTCGCCCAGGGCGAGGGCTTCCTGCAGGTGGCCGGCGAGCACGCGCTCGTGCTCGTCGACGAGGTGTTCCCGGTCGACGAGCTCGACTCGGGCGACCTGCGCAGCCGCCTCGACCGCGCCGAGCAGGAGCTCTCGAACGCCGAGGAGGGCACGGAGGAGCAGCGCGCGGCGGCGCGCGACAAGCGCCGCTACGAGGCGTTTCTGAAGATCGCCGAGGGTTAAACGCTCCACTGTTCAGCGCCGCTCCGCGCTGGTACGGTCGCCAGAGCGGCATGGAGTACAGGATCCTCGGTCCCCTGCAGGTGGCCGACCAGGATCGAGAGGTCCTGCTCGGCGGGGGTCGCCAGCGGTCCGTGCTCGCGCTGCTGCTGCTCCACGCCAACGAGGTCGTCCCCAGCGAGCGGCTGATCGATCAGCTGTGGGGCGACGCGCCGCCGCCGACGGCCGCGAAGACCGTCCAGGTCTACGTGTCGCAGCTGCGCAAGTCGCTGCGCAACGGCGAGCCCGACGGCCCGCTGCTCACGCGCGGGCGCGGGTATGTCCTGCACGTGCGGCCTGGCGAGCTCGACCTCGAGCGGTTCGAGCGCGCGCTCGCCGCGGGCCGCGACGCGCTCGACGCCGACGCGCCCGCGCGGGCGGCCGAGCTCCTGCGCGACGGGCTGGCGCTGTGGCGCGGCCCGCCGCTCGCGGACTTCGCCTACGAGCCGTTCGCCCAGGCGGAGATCGCCCGCCTCGAGGAGATGCGGCTCCGCGCGGTCGAGCAGCGCATCGAGGCCGACCTCGCGCTCGGCCGCCACGCCGACGTGGTCGGCGAGCTGGAGGCGCTGGTGGCCGCGCAGCCGCTCCGCGAGGGCCTGCGCCGCCAGCTGATGCTCGCCCTGTACCGCTGCGGCCGCCAGGCGGAGGCGCTCGACGCCTATCGCGACGGCCGGCGCCTCCTCGTCGACGAGCTCGGCATCGAGCCGAGCACCGCGCTCCGCGAGCTCAACGACGCGATCCTCGCCCAGGATCCCGCGCTCGGCGCGCCGGCCTGGCGCCCGCGGCTGCCGCAGAAGGCGTCCCGTCTCCCCGCGGCCGTCGCGCAGAGTCCGCGCGCCCTGATGGCGGCCGGCGCCGCGCTCGTCGCCGCCGCACTGGCCGTCGCGGTCCTCCAGGCGGTGCGCGCCGACTCCGGGCCTTCGCGGCCGTCGGTCCCGCTCACCTACAGCGCGCTCGCGGCGGTCGCGCCGCCGAGCGGGGTCGTCGACGCGGCGGTCGCGCTGCCGGGCGTGAGCCGCGTGGCGGTCGACGGCGGGCTGGCCTGGGTCGCCGGCGACGACTCGCGCACGCTGTCCGCGGTGAGCACACGCACGCGCCGGCTCATCCGCACCGTCCCCGTGGGCATCTTCCCGAGCGACATCGCCGCGGGCGGCGGGTCGCTGTGGGTGGTCGACGGCGCGCGCGGCCGCGTGCTGAGGATCCAGCCGAGCTACGGCCGGATCGTCGACCGGCTGCGCTTCCGGCCGTCCGGCGAGGCGCCGGGCGACCGCTTCGGCTTCGACCCGACGGCGATCGCCGTCGCCGACGGGGCGGCCTGGATCAGCGACGGTGGAGAGCGCCTGCTGCGCGCCGGGAGCGACGGATCGATCGACGCGATCCCGGTCGGGCGGCCGCTGGTCGGCGTCGCGGCCGGCGCCGGCGGCGTATGGTCGATCAGCGGCAAGAGCGCCGAGGTGCTGCGCGTCGACCCGAAGACCCGCAAGGTGACGATGCGGCTGGCGCTCGTCGATACGCCCGGGCTCGAGTCGGGGTTCCCGCGCGCGATCGCCGTCGGCGGCGCGTACGTGTGGGTGCTCAACGGCAACACCGGCGCGGTGACGAAGATCGACCCGCGCACCCGCAGCGTCGTGAGCACCACGCGGGTCGGGGTCGAGCGGGTGCCGGCGCAGCTCGCCGCCGACGCCGGCGCCGTCTGGGTCGCCAACGAGGACGGCACGCTCGCGCGCGTGGATGCCGAGACCGACGAGGTCAGGTTCTACGACGTCGGCCGCACGCTGCGGGACGTCGCGGTCGGCGCGGGCGCCGTGTGGGCGACCAACCGGCTGGCCGACTGCTGCGGGCAGGAGGAGTGAGCGTGCGCCGCTGCGCCGTCGCGGCCGCGCTCCTCGTGCTCGCCGCGGGCTGCGGCGGCGAGGACGCGCGCGACCGCGCCGCCGCTCCGGCGCCACCGCCCGAAGCGCTCGCGAACTGCTCGTCGGTCTTCTACGAAGGCGCCGGGCGCCCCGACGTGCTGATCGTCTCCGACATGCCGCTGCAGGGCACGTACGCGAACGACGGGCTGCAGGGCACGAAGGCGGTGCAGATCGTGCTGCGCAAGCGCGCCTTCAAGGCCGGCGACAAGACCGTCGGCTACGTGTCGTGTGACGGCGCAGCGCCGCGCGACGACATCTCGCCGGCCAAGTGCCGGCGCGCCGGCCGCGCGTACGTGGCGGCGCGCGAGGTCGTCGGCGTGATCGGTCCGTTCTTCTCCACTTGCGCGGTGCACATGATGCCTGCGCTCAATCGCGCCGGCCTGCTGGAGGTCGGGGCGAGCAACACCTACGTCGGGCTCACCCGCGGCGGCCCGGGCATCCCGGGCGATGAGCCCGCGAAGTTCTTCCCGACGGGGCGCCGGACCTTCGTGCGCCTGGCCGCGCCGGACGACCTGCAGGGCCGCGCGCAGGTGGCGCTCGCGCGCGAGCGCGGGGAGCGCAGCGCGTACGCGCTCTACGACGGCGTCGACGCGTACGGGCTCGGCGCGGCGAGCGGGTTCCGCGACGCGGCCCGCGCGGCGGGGATCGACGTCGTCGGCTTCGAGCGTTGGAATCCCACGGCGCCGGACTACCGCGCGCTCGCGCGGCGGGTCGCCCGCAGCGGCGCCGACGGCGTGTTCCTCGGGGGCTACGTCGTCTCCAACGCCGGGACGCTGATCCGGCAGCTGCGCACGACGCTCGGCGACGACGTCACGCTGATGGCGACCGAGGGCATGTTCCCGATCACGGTGCTCCGAGCCCGCGCCGGCGACGCCGCCGAGGGCATGCTGATCACGCTCTCGTCGGTGGCGAACGAGCGGCTCGAGGGCGCCGGGGCCGACTTCCTCGCCGCGTTCCGCAAGGCGACCAGCCAGAACCCGTGCTGCTACACGGTGCACGTCGCACAGGCGACCGAGGCGCTGCTCGCCGCGATCGCCGCCTCCGACGGATCGCGGGAGTTGGTCACCGCCGCGATGCTGAAGCTGCGCGTGCGCGACGGCATCATCGGCGACTTCGGGTTCGACGCCAGCGGGGACGTGACGCCGGCGCTGGTGAGCGTCTACCGCGTCACCAACGGCCAGCAGAAGCTGTTCGACGTCGTGCGAAACCCGTGAGGAGCAGGGCGTTTACCGCTGTTTACCGCGCCGTGGCGGGGGCGCTTACCGGCCGGCCGCAGCCTGCTTGCCATGCACACCACCTCACATCACACCGCCCGCACACTGGCCGCCGCGCTCGCGGTCGGCGCCGTGTTGGCGCCGGCGGCGTCGGCCCAGCAGGACCTGCGCTCGCCCGACACCCGCGACGCGGCCGAGCGCGCCGGGCACGTGCAGGACCTGCGCATGCCTGACACGCAGGACTACGCGACGGGCCGTGGCCTCGACCGCGCCCCGGTCGTCGAGTTCGTCGACGTCCCGCGCGCCGGCGGCTTCGACCTGACCGACGCCGCGGTCGGCGCCGCCGCCGCGTTCGGCATCGTCCTCATCGGCGCGGGCGGGGCGGCCACGGCCGTCCGGGTCCGCCGCCGCCCGCTGGGTGTGCGGTCCTAGACCCGCGCCTCCTCATGTTCCTGCTCGAGGGTGGGCGCCGGAGCGGCGCCCACCGCGAGCAGCTCGCGCACGAACGCCAGCGCGGCCTCGTGCGCGCCCTCGGCGCGCCGCTTGCACGCCTGCTTGACCGCGACCCGGCCGGCCAGCGTGCCCGCCGCGTCGTCGCCGAGCCGCCCGTCGGGCAGCAGCGGGCGGTGCGGCAGCAGCCGGCGCATGCCGCGGGCCTTGTCGCCGTAGCGCTCCTGGGCCCAGCGCAGGCACAGCCGCGCGCGCTCGGCCTGGACGCTGGAGACCGTGCGGGTGCCGACGACCTCGGCGGCCAGCGTGTAGAGGTCCTGGCGGCGGCGGTCGTCGATCCCGTCGTTGTAGGTCCGCAGGAAGCCGGCGATGACCGGGTCGACGCAGCGCGGGCGGTCCGAGAACGGCTCTCCGGCCAGCATCGAGGCGAGCTCCATCACACATGCTCCGTGATCTGGATCGCGGTGCTTCCCTTGCGAGAGGCGGACAGTCTGGTGGCTCGCGTGGGTCATAGCAGCTCCTTTCGCCTGCCCTGATTCTTTCATGTCGCCGCTACCCTGCTGCCGGTGGATGAACGGGTTCTGACCGAGCGCCTGATCACCTACGACACTTCGACGGCAGAGGGGCTCCACGCAGCCGCGGGGTTCGTGAAGGGTTGGCTCGAAGCACGCGACATCGACGTCGAGGCCCACCGCTTCGGCGACCTGCACGCGTTGACCGCCTCGGTCGGACCGGAGGGCGTCCCGACGCTCGTCTTCCACGGCCATCTGGACATCGTCCCGGGCCATCCCGCGCAGTTCGCGCCGCGCATCGAGGGCGACCGGCTGTACGGCCGCGGCGCCTACGACATGAAGGGCGGGCTGGCCGCGATGATGTGCGCCGCGCACGATCTCGCCAGCCAGGACCAGGTCCGCGTGCGGCTCGTGATCGTCCCGGACGAGGAGTCCGAGGACATCGAGCGGCGCTCGAGCGACGATCTCGTGCGCCGCGGCTACGTCGGCGACTTCGCGATCACGGGCGAGCCGACGGACCTGCACATCGGCGTCCAGGCCAAGGGCGTGCTCGCCGCGCGGATACTCGTGCGCGGGCGCGCCGCCCATGGGTCGACGCCGTGGCTCGGCGACAACGCGATTGTGAAGGCGGTTGACGTCTTTCGGCGAATCGAGTCGATGCCGTTCTCGCGCGAGAGCTCCGAGCTGTTCGACCGCCCGTCGATCAACCTCGGCCGGATCGTCGGGGGCGATGCGCCGAACAAGGTCCCAGACGCCTGCAGCATGGACGTGGACATCCGCTATCTGCCGAACCAGGATCCGGGGGAGATCCTCGAGCAGATCCGCGCGATCCCGGACATCGACCTCAAGCGCACGTTCGTCTTCCCGCCCGCGCACGTCTCGCCCACGAACCCGTACGTGCGCGCGCTGTCCGAGACCGTGGCGCCGGCGACCGAGGGCGCGTCGGTGTCGGTCGGCCGCGACGGCGCGTCCGACGCGGTGTCGTTCCTGCGTGCGGGGATCCCGGCCGTCGAGTTCGGGCCGAGCGGCGCCGGCCACCACGGGCCGGAGGAATGGGTGTCGATCCGCTCGCTCGCCCGCTACCGGGAGCTACTGGTCGACTTCGCTCGCGCGGTTCCCGCGCGCCTCGCCGAGCAAGGAGCGCCGCTGCGCGCGGTCGAGGGCGGCGCGGCGTGAGCACCGTGCCGGACCGCCCACCGCGGGTGGGCTTGAAGCTGACGATCCGTGCCCTGGCGGCGTGCGTGCTCGTGATGGTCGTCACCGCGGCGGCCGTCGCCACCGCGGCGCTGCGCGAGCTCGACGACATCCTCGACCCGATCCGCCGCCAGGGGCGCGCCGACATCCGCATCCCCGAGCTCGACGTCCCGCCGCCCGGCGGTCCGCGCACGTTCATGATCCTCGGCTCCGACAAGCGCGAGGGCGCCGACCGCCTCAGCCCGCCGCGGTCGGACACGATCCTGCTCGCGCGCGCGAACCCGGACAAGGACGCGATCACGGTGATGTCGATCCCGCGCGACCTGAAGGTGTCGATCCCCGGTCACGGCACCGACAAGATCAACGCGGCGTTCGAGATCGGCGGCCGCAAGAACGGCCCGGCGCTGGTCGTCAAGACGATCAAGAGGCTGTTCAAGGACAAGGTCGGCGAGAACCTGCCCATCACCAACGTGATGGTCATGGACTACGGGGCGTTCCGGCGCGCCGTCGACTACATCGACGGCGTCTACGTCGACATCGACCGCGACTACTTCAACGACAACTCGTCGGGCGAGAACTACGCGACGATCGACGTCAACCCCGGCTACCAGAAGCTGATGGGCAAGGACGCGCTCGACTACGTCCGCTACCGCCACGGCGACAACGACCTCGTGCGCGGCGCGCGCCAGCAGGACTTCCTGCGCCAGCTCCGCAACGCGGCCGGCGCCCGCAAGCTGCTCGACTACCGCCGCCGCCGCCAGCTGGCGAAGATCTTCGCCCGCTACACCGACACCGACAAGGGCCTGCGGCACAAGAAGGACGTCTTCTCACTGCTCAAGCTCGTCCTCTTCACCGGCCGCAAGCCCGTCCGTGAGGTCCGCTTCCGCGTCGATCTCACCCCCGACCCGGTCTACCTGACGGCCTCGCAGAGCAAGCTCGACCAGACCGCGAACGAGTTCCTCAACGCCAAGGCGTCCAAGAAGCCGCGCCAGACCTCGCGCGCCACCAAGGCCGACCGCAGGTCCGCCTCCAGCCGCAAGAAGCGGAACCGCGCCGCGACCGTGCGCGGCCTCGAGGTCGCCCGGCGCGAGGGCGAGGACCAGGCGATCGTCGGCGCGCGACGGGCGCACTTCCCGTTCTACTTCCCCACGCTGCGCTACCACGGCTCGCGCTACGCGGGCACCGAGCCGCGCATCTACGGCATCCGCGACGAGCGCAAGAAGCTCCATCGCGCCTACCGGCTCGTCGTCTCCAAGGGCGTCGTCGGCGAGTACTCCGGCATCCAGGGCACGACCTGGCGCGAGCCGCCGATCCTCGACGACCCGTCCGAGACCCGCAAGGTCAACGGCCGCAAGCTCGAGCTGCACTACGACGGCCGGCGGCTGCGGCTGGTCGCGTGGCGGACGAAGCGGGCCGTCTACTGGGTTTCCAACACCCTCACCCAGTCCCTCAGCACACGTCAGATGATCGCGATCACCGCGTCGCTGCGCCGCCTCGGGCAGAAATAGGCCGCTCGATAGGCTGGTCGGCCTCATGGGCACGCACGAGAGAGAGCCGATCGGCGTCATCGGCACCGGCTACGTCGGCCTGGTCACCGCGGCCGGGTTCGCCGAGCTGGGGTCCGACGTCTACTGCATCGATATCGACGCCGCCAAGATCGAGGGTCTCAAAGCGGGCCGGATCCCGATCTGGGAGCCGGGCCTGACGGAGCTGGTCGAGCGCCACCGCGACCGGCTGCACTTCTCCACCGACCTCAGCG
>DATDKF010000434.1:0-5330 GCA_036520135.1 Solirubrobacteraceae bacterium | reverse complement strand
GTTGCCGCGAATCAGTGTTGTCGACGTTCCCGCCCACGCCTGCGCGTGCTGATGCAGAGCCTGCTCGAAGTAGTTGCCTTCGATCCGGTTGTTCCCCTGGGTCAGGTTCGACCCGATGTAGACCGACAGGTATCCCTGCTGGAGCTCGTTGACGGTGCGGCAGTGCCCCGAGTCGCAACGGAAGACCTTGCCGAACCAGTTGTTCACGAGCGTCAGGTTCGACCATTGCGCGCCGCTGTCCGTCGACGCGAGGAAGTCGTCGTTGGTGCAGCGCTCGAACCGGCTGTTGCTGATCGTGAAGTGGTCGATGCCGAACGCCTGGATGCAGTCCGTGTGCGGTGTGGCCGCGAAGTCACCGAGCGGGTAGTTGTCGTGGAAGTACATCCGGTCGAACGTCACGTCGCGCGACGGGAACCCCATGCCGATCTGCACCAGATCGGAGCCGTCCGTCTGCGGCCCCATCTCGCCGTTGCGGAACGTCACGTGATCGAGGCCGTGGCCGTACATGCCGCCGCGCGACCGGAAGTCCTCGACGGTCACGCCCGTGACTGCGTTCTTCACGGACGGATTGCACGACCCGCCGCTACCGGAGCACGGCAGCAGGTAGCTCGCGTCGACCCCTCGGACCGTCACGTAATCGGCGCGCAGCACAAGCGTGCCGACCGTGACGCGATCGACGCCCTCGGCCGGCTCGAACACGACCGGGGCCAGGTTCGTCGAGTCGCGGGTGAGCGTCTGGCTCGGGTAAGTGCCGGCGGCCATCTGGACATGGTCCCCGGGAGCGGCCTTGTCCAAGGCCACGTCCCAGGAGGAGCACGGGGAGGATGACGAGCACGCCGAGCCGGAGCCGCTCGGCGCCACGTAGAGCGTCGCCGCGGATGCCGTTGCGGGCGCCGCCACGCCCAGCAGCAGTCCGACGGCGAGCGAGAGAAGGATGCGCACGGAGTTGGTCCTCATTGGGAAGGGGTTGGCGGTCGTCCCCCGGCCCGCCTGCCATGAGGGATGCAGCAGGCATCGGCGTCGGGCGACTGGCCCTTCCCGTGAGCGGCGGCTTGATCCGACGTTTGTCCAGCGTCGCCGCACTCAGCGGCGCCGTGGCGCGGCGCGATCAGGCCGCGTTGAGGCGGTCCGGGCGCAGCGCGGCGGCGCCCAGACCGAGAAGGATGAACACGAGGAACGTGACCTGGATGAAGCCGAACGCGTCGAACGTGGCCATGCCGATCGCGTAGCCCGTCAGTGAAGCCGCGATGCCAACGAGCAGCCAGCCGTGCGCAGTTCGGTCTCGCCGTGCGAAGCGGTTGAGCTTGCGGATCGACCTCACGAAGAGCCATACGAACGCGCAGAACCCCGCGAGCCCGACCTCGAGCAGCACCCCCAGCCACTGGTCGTCGAGGATCGGCGCGTTCGCCTTCGGATTCTCTGCGCCGGTGATCCGCGTGCCGAACCCCTGTCCGAACAACGGCTGGCGCTGCCATTCGTGGAGCCCCGGCCCGAGGTCGGCGAGGCGGCCGCTGCCCTCAGTGCCTGCGCCCCCCTCCTCGTAGGCCACGAGGCCGCCGCTTGGCGCGAATGAGTTCTTCAGCGAGCCGATGATCCCCGGCGAGACGACGTGCACCACCAGGAGCAGGGGAAGTAGCAGCGGGAGGATGCGCCGCGTCTCGCGCGGGCGCACGAACGCGAACGCGATCAGCTCGACGATGGCCATCACGACGGCCGTGCGCGACTGGGTGACCAGGGCGCCGAGCAGCAGCGCGACGGCCGCAAGCGCCCACCAGCGTCGGCTCGTCAGCTTGTAGAGGAAGATCGCCAGCGGCAGCAGCATCACGAACGCTGCGCCGGTCGCGATCGGATGCTGCCCCGAGCCGTAGGCCCGGAGCCCGGCTCCGCGAATGAACGTCTCGGGCGCCTCGTCCATGTGCAGCATCGGGATGTGGCTGAAGATGTTGTAACCCGTGCGCGACTCGTAGATGGTCGCAAGCGCGGCGAACGTGCCGGCGCCAACCAGCACCTTCACGAGCCGGTAGAGCAGCTGGCGCCGGACAACGACGCTCGAGACGAACCACATCACGAGGAAGAAGCTCAGGAAGAACGTCGTGGTCTTGACGACCTCGCTCGTGATGCCGGGCGCCGTGACGCGCGGGAGATTCGCCACCATCGAGAGCAGCATCACCCCGAGGATCGCCAGCACGGGCGCCTCGAAGCCGGTGCGGCGGAAGCGCGTCGCGGGCTGCACGACCAGCGACGCGACCCAGGCGATCATGATGCCGATGATCAGGATCCGGTAAGGCTCGAGCGCGATGGGCAGCCCGCCGCCGATCGTGTAGCGGCGGATCGGGATCAGGACGATTACGAGAACGATTCCGATGAGCATCGTCTGCCACGAGAGCAGCACGCGGTGGAACGCGAGCAACAGCAGCACGACCACGATCGCGCCGGTGGTGACGTTCGGAGCCGTGTCCGCGATGTAGACGGCGAGCGCGACGAAGATCGCGACGATCAGGCCGACGCCGGCGGCCCGCCGCTGGCCGACGGTCCGCTCGACATTCGCGACCGGGGTGTCAAGGACTGCGGACACGACCCCGCCCGCCGACGCTTAGGCGCCGCCGCCGGGCCGGCGCGACTCGTTGGGCCCGCGCCACTCGATCGCGTCGGAGCCGGGCATGCTCACCAGCAGGCGTCCGCGCTGCTCCGCCTGACGCTGGAACTCGTCGTCGGCGGTGTCTGAGCGGATCTGGCCGATGACGCGCCCGAGCTTGAAGTTCTCGAGGATGTAGCAGACCGAGACGCCGGCGATCATCGCGAGCAGGAAGGCCAGCATCGGCGGGGCGAACGACGGGCCCTCCACCAGGATCGGCCCGCTCGGCTTGTTGATCGTCGTCAGCTCGACGCGCTGGCGGCGCGGGACGTCGCTGGCGTCCATCTGCTCGACGAGGTAGTCGTTGAGCGCCTTGATCGTCGCCGAGTTCAGGTCGAATGCGGCGCCGGCGGTCTTGCCGGTCGTCGTGATGTTGACCATCGGCAGGAACTGGTCGCCGCGGCCGTTCACGTCGAGCGGGGCGGCCGTGATCTGCCCGGGCTTGACCTTCTGCTTTAGCCGCGAGCGGATCGCGTCGCTCTGAGCCAGGATCGTGTAGACGGTGGCCAGGTTCGAGAAGCGGCTCGGGTCGGCGAAGTCGATCTGATTGTCGGACTTGCTCGCCGACTCCCCGGTTGTCGGCTTGTCGGTCGACCCGGGCACGCTGGCGCTGCCGGGGAGGACCACGCGGCCCCAGGGGAAGCCGGGCTGCGTGACCATGACGGTCGAGCTGCTGCTGTAGATCGTGTCGCCGCGCCGCTTCATTTCGGGGACCTTGAAGGCCGCCACGAACGCGAGGACGAGGCCGAGCAGTGCGGCAATTCCGAGTAGGCGACGATGCCGCCAGAACACACCGAGATGACGTTCGAGTTCCACGAGACTGAGGCTAGGTGTCGAGGGGGCTTTGGGACATGGACGAAGGGCTAGGTTTGGGCGAGCCGGCGCATCAGCGGACGACCGGCTCGACCCAGTAGTTGCTGTTCGACCACGCGCTCGTCGGGAACTGGCCCGCGGCGCCGGAGTGCACGCCGTTGGCGCCGTCGGCCACGCTGCGCAGCGGTCCGGTGCCCACCGAGCTCGCGAGCCCGGACAACGTGTCCACGAAGAACGCGTTGATGCCGACCGAGACCACGTACGTCTGTCCGGGCGTCAGCGTCACGGGGCTGCTGAGCGCCTGCTCCTGCCAGCCAGATGCCGTCTCGCCGGCGAACGTCGTGGTCGCGAGCTGCGTGCCCGTCGCGTTCCACAGGCGGCCGACGTGCGTGCCGGTCTCCGACGAGTCGCGCCAGTAGCGGATCGCCGTCAGCTGCGCCGGGCTGCTCACGGTGAACTTGACGCCCATCTCGTACGTCCACGGACCGCTGCCACCGCGCCCGTCACGCGTGTCGAGATGAGTGAGCTGCGGCGTCAGCGTGCTCGGGAACAGTTGGCACGGGCACGGGTTCGTCGTGAACGCCACGTTCACCGGGCTGGCCAGATGGGTGCCCTTCGCGTTCGCCATCCCGGTCGTGACGCGGGCGACGTAGTCCGTCGAGGCCGCGAGCGCCGCGCTCGGGGTCAGCGTGGCGGTCTTCGTCGAGGCATTCCACGACACGCTCGCCGGCACGGCGGTGCCGCCGGACGTCTCGAGCGTGAACGTCGAGCTCGTGACCGTCGCCGGGTCGAGCGCCTGGTCGAACGTCGCGGTGATCGGCATCGCGCCGCTGACCTGCGTCGCGCCGGAGGCCGGCGACGTCGCGGTGACGTTCGGCACCGGATCGGCGGCGGTCGTGAAGCTCCACGAGGTGGCCGAGCCGAGCGCGACGTCGTCCTCGGACTTGATTGAGCCGTCGACGCGCGCGGTGTACGTCCCGCTGTTGGCCAGCTCGCTCGCCGGCGTCAGCGTCGCGGTCTTCGCGTCGTCGTCGTACGTCACCGTCGCCGGCACCGCGACTCCGCCGGAGCGGGTGAGGGTGAACGTCGACGCGTTGATCGTCGCCCGGTTCATCGGGATGTCGAACGTCGCGCGCACCGTGCCCGTCGTGCTGGCGCCCGTGGCGCCGGACTGCGGGAAGACGCCGGCGACGTGCGGGGTCTCGAGCACGCCCGTCGACGTCGTCACCACGACGTCGACGAAGTAGTTCGTCGACTGGTAGGTGTGGGTCGGGAACTGGCCGGCCGCATCGGCGTGCACGCCGTTCGCGCCGTCGGCGATCGTGTGCAGCGGACCGCTGCCCGTCGACGTGGCGAGCTGGCCCTGCGTGGCGACCCACCGGCTGTTGACGTTGACCGTCGCGACGTACGTCTGGCCGGGCACGAGCGTCACGGCGCTCGGCAGGTTCTGCCGCTGCCAGCCGGAGGCGCCCTCGTTGGCATACGTCACGGAGGTGATCAGGTTGCCGCTGGAGTCCCACAGGCGGCCGACGTGGGTGCCGGTCTCGGCCGCGTCCTTGAAGAACTTCAGCGCCGAGAGCTGCACCGTCGCGTCGACGCGGAACTTGACGCCGAGCTCGTACGTCCACGGGCCGCTTCCACCGCGGCCGTCGCGCGTGTCGAGGCCGCGCAGCGCCGGCTGGAGGTTCGACGGGAACAGCGTGCACGGGCAGGACCGCGTGGTGAACGACCATGTCAGGTCGCTGCTCAGCGGCGTGCCGACGCTCGACCGGATCGCGGTCGTCATGCGCACGCTGTAGCTCGTGCCGACCGAGAGCGGGTTCACCGGCGTCAGCGTCGCGGTCCGAGTCGCGTCGTCGTAGCTGACCGAGGCGAGCACCGG
>DATDKF010000433.1:0-3652 GCA_036520135.1 Solirubrobacteraceae bacterium | reverse complement strand
ACGCGCACCGCGATCGTCTCGGCGACCGCGTCCGCCTGCTGAGCCGCGAGCCCGCCATGCTTGATGGGGAAGCTCGTCGCGTCGCCGGCGGCGAAGACGTCGTCGCAGTCGCGCACGCGCCCGTGCTCGTCGACCGGGATGAAGCCCGCGTCGTCGTGGGGGAGCCCGGGGATCCGCGGGCCGACGATCTCTCCGAGGGCGACGACGACGTCGGCGCCCACCAGCCCGCCGCCGCGCAACCACAGACCGCCCTCGGTCGCGGTCTCCGGCACGACTCCCGTCACGACCTGGATGTCGTGATGCTCGAGGGCGGCGCGGACGGCGTCGGCCGCGTCGGCGCCGAGCGCCTCGAGCGGCTGTGTCTCTCCGGTGACGACGGTGATGTTCGGATGGGCGACGTTGCGTTCGCGCAGGAAAGCGGAGCTCATCAGCGCCAGCTCGTAGAGCGGGAGCGCCCATTTCGCGCCGGCGGGCGCCGCGAAGACCAGACGAAGCTGCGGATTGCCGGCCGCCCGATCGAGCACGCCCTCGACCGCACCGGCACTGAGCGGCCCGCGGAACGTCACCGCGCCGGGGATCGCCTCCTGGGACCGAGCACCGGTCGCGACGACGAGCAGGTCATACGGCAGCCGCTCCCCACCGCGGGTCAGCACGCGGTGCGCGCGGGGCTCGACGGCGGCGAGCGAGTCGCGGCGCCAGCCCAGGCCGAGCTCGTGCACGAGCCCACCGAGGTCGATCCGCGGCGCGGCGTCCGCGCCGAACGGCGTCAGGACGGACCAGGGCCGCACGTGGAGCTCGGCGGCCGGCGCGAGCAGGTCGATCTCCAGTCGCTCGCCGCCGAGTGCGTGCAGAGCGAGCGCGGCCTCGACGGCGGCGACGCCGGAGCCGGCGATGAGAACGCGGGTCATGACTCAGGCCTCCATTGCTGCGGGTTCGGCGTCGGCAGCGGTCGTGGCCGCCCACGTTTGGCGGGGAAAGACGAGGACGGGGTGCATGGCGCCCTCCATCAGCTCCTCGGCGACACTGCCCATCAGCGCCCGCTGGATCGGGCCGTAGCCGCGGGAGCCGCAGACCAGCAGGTCGACGCTCCCCTCGGACGCCGCAGCGATCTGTTCGCCGGCGGCCCCGTGGAGCAGCAGGGTGCGAGGGTTCACGCCTGCGGGCGCCGTGCCGGCCGCCTCGTCGAGCAGCTCATCACCGTCGCCGATCTCCGCTGAGGACCGCGCGTAGAACAGCGTCACCGCCGCGCGGCATTTAGCGGCGATCGCGTATCCCGCCGCGAGTGCCGCACGGGCCTCAGGCGACCCGTCGTAGGCGATGCCGACGTGATGGAACGGCTCCTCGGTCTGGAGACCGGGCGGACCGACGACCACAGCACACGGCGCCCCCTGCAGGAGCCGCCCGGCGATCCGCTCGAGCGAAATCCGGCCGTCGATGCTGCGGCGGCTCGACCCGATCACGACAAGGTCGGCGTGCTCGCGTTCGGCGAGCTCGGTGAGCGCGCGCGCCGGCGAGGCGGCGCTCGGCGTGCGCAACGCGATTCTGACGCCGGGCGGGACCTGCGCGCGTCCGGCGGCGAGCATGAGTGCGACCTCTTCTGGGATCTCCGACACCGCGGAGATCGCGCAGGCGAGGGTCAGTCTCCCGTCATCCCTGTCGCACAGCCGCAGCGCGAGGACGAGCGCGTCTTGCGCATGATCGGAGCCGTCGAAGGCGACGACGATGCGACCGAACATCCGTCATGCCTCATCGAGCTCGAGGACGAGCAGTTCGTCGAGCCCGCATCCCGTCCAGCCGCGCGCAACCGCGACGTCCGCCGGCGAGCCGGCGTGACCGACGATCGCGCCATGGTCGTCGACGGCGAGCAGGTCACATCCCCACATTGGTTCGCGGGTCGCGCCGAAGGCGATGTTGATGCGTGGGTCGTCGGATTGAACGGTGTGCCGGACGGTGACCCGGCGACCGTCGGGGAGTGTCCGCACGCGCGTCGAGAGTGCGCGGTCGGCCAAAGTGTGAAGCATGTCTAAAGCCTCCCGCCGCGGGCGCTCGCCGTCATCCGTGGGATCCCGCACGTGAATGCGGACGACTACCGATCCAGGCCGCGCGAGCGCATCGAAGCCCGGACCGGCTCGTCGCCGCGACTCGGTGACCGCGGCGGTGCCGTGACTGCGCGGCGGCTCCGGCGGGCACGTCGGCCGCGCTGGCCGGCTCACGTTCGACGAGTCGCTCCGGGATGACGGTGACGGGGCAGTCTGCGAGATGGATCAGCTCGTGGGCGACGCTGCCAAGCAGCGCCCGCACACGTCCGAAGCCACGGGTGCCGACAACGATCTCGTCGGCGCCCCGGGCGTTCGCCACGCCGGCAATCGCCCTCGCCAGGGGACCGCCGATGAGCTCGCTCTCCCAGTCCACGTCGTTGAGGCCGGGGTGGGCCGCCTGTGCGGAGTCGAGGACCGCGTCGGCGCTTTCCAGCGCGTGGTCGACGTACGGCTGGTAGCTGCCGCGGCCGCGCCAGGCCTCCGGCACCTGCCAAGCATGGACGAGATACAGCTTGCCGTCCGCCCCGACGCTCCGGATCGCACGCGAGAGCCCGACGTGCGAGGACGGCGAGCCGTCGAAGCCGACGACGACGATGGGATGGTCTGGCGCGGTCAACGTGCGGAGAACTACGTATTGATCCGGGGGTCGAGACGGATGGAAGTGAGCCAACGACGGCGTACGGTCACGACATGACCGCCGCACCCATGGCCGTGGACGTCGCGCTGCGCGACGGAGCCACCGTTTGCGTCCGCCCGATGCGCCCGGGCGATGAGCCGGGGCTGCGCGATCTTCTGGATGGCCTCTCGGGCCAGTCGCGCTGGCTGCGGTTCTTCAGCGGCGGCGTCGACCTTCACGGGGCGGCGTCGTCCATGGCGTCTTTGGAGCCAGAGCGAGGCCATGGCCTCGTGGCGGTCGCAGGCGAGCCGCAGCGGATCGTGGCCCACGCCGCGTACTTCCGCGAGACGCCCGAGCGGGCCGAAGTGGCGTTCGAGGTTGCCGACGAGTGGCATGGGCGCGGGATCGCGACGGTGCTGCTGGCGCATCTCTCCGAGCTTGCCGGCGAGGACGGCATCACGACGTTCACCGCGGTCGTGCTTGCCGAGAACCATCGGATGGTCCAGGTGTTCCGCGACTCGGGCTTTGCGGTGGAGGTCAGCTCCCACCCCGGCGAGTTGCGGATCGAGCTCCCTGCCCAGATCGGGGCCGACGCTCGCGCCCGCTTCGAGGATCGCGAGCGCGTCGCCGCCACGGCTGCCGTCTCGCACGTGCTGCGCCCGGCGTCGGTCGCGGTGATCGGCGTTTCCAGCCGCGACGGGTCGGTCGGTGGCGCCG
Source organism: Solirubrobacteraceae bacterium (assembly GCA_036520135.1). Classification (GTDB taxonomy): domain Bacteria; phylum Actinomycetota; class Thermoleophilia; order Solirubrobacterales; family Solirubrobacteraceae; genus DASSUW01. The sequence continues at coordinate 280 of DATDKF010000433.1, read as the reverse complement.
TGCTCGGGAATCTTCGCGCGGCCGGTTATCGCGGTCGCCTGTCCGTCGTCCATCCGCGCCACGACGTCGTCGACGGGGTGCCCGCCTACCGGTCGATCGCCGACGTCCCCGAGCCGGTCGAGCTGGCGGTGATCGCCGTGCCGGCCGAGTCGGTCGTGGAGGTGGCGCGCGAGTGTGGAGCGGCCGGCGTGCGGGCCCTCGTGGTCCTGTCGGCGGGCTTCGCGGAGGTCGGGGACCGCGGCCGCGCCCGCCAGGCGGAGCTGCTCGCGGCATGTCGCGC
>DATDKF010000432.1:0-27374 GCA_036520135.1 Solirubrobacteraceae bacterium | reverse complement strand
CTCGATCCTCGACGGGATCCTCACCGAGCAGGCGATGCTCGTGCCGATCCGCGAGCGCGCCGACGCCGTGATCGACACGACGGGCCTGTCGGCGTCGATGCTGCGCCGCAAGGTGGCGGACGAGCTCTTGGAGCCCGAGGCCCCCGGCAAGCTCGCGGTCACGTTCGTCTCCTTCGGGCACAAGCACGGCCCGCCCCGCGACGCCGACCTGGCGCTCGACGTCCGCTTCCTCCCCAACCCTCACTACGAGGCCGACCTGCGGCCGCTCACGGGGTTCGACCAGCGGATCGTCGACTACGTCGGCCGCGACGGGCGCCTGCAGGAGTTCTACGACCACGTGCTGCCGCTGCTCGATTATCTGCTGCCGCAGTACGTGGCCGAGGGCAAGGCGCATCTCGTGGTGGCGATCGGCTGCACCGGCGGCCGCCACCGGTCGGTCGCGATCGCCGAGCACCTCGCCGCCGCGTTCCGCGACCGCGACGAGTTCTTCGTCGAGGTCCAGCACCGCGACGTCGACAGGGTTCCCGCTCGCGGCGGCTGACGATAAGGTCGCCCGGTGGCCGGGCCGACCATCAAGGCCCGGGAGCGCTTCGCCGCGACCGGCGCCGCCGACGCATCGGTTGAGGGCGCGATCCTCGCGTCGTGGATCCGCTCGCGGCTCTGCGGCGCCGGGCCGGACCGGCGCGAGGCCCGCTACGAGGGCGGCGCCACCGACCGCGACTCGCGCCTGCACCGCGCGGCGCGGCCCGTGCTCGAGCGGCTCCTGGCGGACATCACCGACACCCCGACCGCGCTGCTGCTGAGCGATCCCGAGGCGCGCGTGCTGCGCCGCTGGGCGAGCGAGCCGACGATGGCGCGGCTGATGGATCGCGTGCGCGCCGCCGAGGGGTTCGTGCTGTCCGAGGACACGGTAGGGACCAACGGCGTCGGCACGCCGCTCGAGGAGGGGCGACCGGTCGCGGTCATCGGGACCGCCCACTACAACGAGATCTTCGACGAGGCGTCGTGCGCGGGCGCCCCGGTCCGCCATCCCGTGACCGGCCGCGTCGAGGGCGTGGTGAGCCTGACCTGCCGCGTCGACGCCCACAATCCGCTGCAGCTGCCCCTGATCGCGGCCGCCGCGCGCGACATCGAGCGCCGACTGCTCGACGCCGCCTCGGCCACCGAGCGCCAGCTGCTGGAGGCGTTCACCGCCGCGCGCCACCGGACCACGCGGCCGGTGCTGTGCGTGGGGGAGGACATGGTGCTCGCCACGCCGTCCGCCGCCCGGCTGCTCGAGGGCGTCTCACAGGGCCTGCTGTGGGAGCGGGCACGCGGCGCCGTAGCCGAGGACGGCGAGCGACTGTTCGCGCTGGCGATCGACGGCGAGGAGGAGCTGCTCGCCCGCTGCCGCGCGGTCCGCGACGTCGACGCGATGGTCGGCGTGCTCGTGGCGATCGACGCGCCGCGCGGCGCGCGCCGCCGCCCCCCGGCGCGCACCAGCACGCTCGCCGGCCGCAGCGCGGCCTGGCGCGCCGCGGTGGCGGCGGTGGCCGACTGCATCGCCACGCGGACGCCGGTCGTCGTTTGGGGCGAGCCGGGCGTCGGCAAGGCCGCGTTGCTTGCCGACCTCGGCGCGCCGCCCGGCCTCGCGACAACGGCGCCGGACCCGTCCGCCGCCGAGCGCCTCGGCGCCCGCGCGGTCGAGCTCCCGCCGCTGCGCACGCGCCCTGAGGACATCGGGCCGATCGCCGCGTCGATCCTCGGCGAGCGCCGCCTGCGCCCCGAGGCCCTGCAGCTGCTCGAGCGCCTGCCCTGGCCCGGCAACGTCCGCGAGCTCGCGATCGCGCTCCACGCCACCCACGCCCCGGTCATCGGCGTCGACGACCTGCCGGCGGATCTGCGCGCCCAGGCCGCGCGCGTGCCCACGAGCGGGTTGCAGCGGCTCGAGGCCGACGCGATCGCGCGGGCGCTGGCCGGGTGCGGGGGGAACAAGCGCGAGGCCGCGCGGGCGCTCGGGATCTCGCGATCGACCCTGTATCGCAAGCTTCGCGCTTACGGTTTGGATCTGGAGCGCCGCGCGTTCTGAACGTCAACTGCGGCTGGGTAAGGGAGGGGGTGCGTCACGTTTGTGGCCTCCTCGGCAACAAACGTGAACCACCCCTCGATCCCTCTCCCTCAATGCCCGAAGTTCGTGTCTCACATTGGGACACGGGGACCCACGCGCCGAGCCCTAACGTGCCAAACGTCCCACCGAGGAGAACAAGGGGGTTCCCATGCCCGAGCAGCGAGGCTGCGACCTCGTCGTCGACTACCTGGTCAAGGAGCAGACGCCGTACCTGTTCGGGTACGCCGGCCACGGGGCGGTGGGGCTGCTCGACGGGGTCTACCGCCGCCAGGACGACATCGGCCTTGTATGGCCGCGGATCGAGTCCGCCGCCGGCTACATGGCCGACGCGTACTTCCGGCTGACCGGCGTCCCGATCCCGGTCTACACGAGCACCGGCCCCGGCCCGATGCTGCTGACCGTCGCGATGGGGAACGCGTTCTTCGACTCGTCCGCGTTCGTCGCGATCACCGGGCAGGTGGCGACCACCCAGTTCGACAGCGGCGCGCTGCAGGAGGAGTACCGCCACCACTCGGCGGACTTCCCGAGCGTCGTGAAGCCGATCGTCAAGCGCAGCTGGCAGGCGCACAGCGTCGAGGATCTCGCGAAGATCCTCCCGAAGGCGTTCAAGCTCGCCCGCGAAGGGCGGCCGGGCCCGGTCCACATCGACGTGCCGTACGACCTCTGGATCCGGACCGGCGACGTGGAGACGCCGGAGCCGGAGGAGCGCTCGCGACACCTGCAGTGGCGCACGGCGGGCTCGCCCGAGGCGGTGGAGCGCGCGCTCGACATCCTCACGAGCGCACGCCGGCCGCTCATCCTCGCCGGCGGCGGCGTGCTGCTCAGCGAGGCGTCCGAGCAGCTGGAGGAGCTCGCCGAGTACCTGAACGTCCCGGTCTACAGCACCTTCATGGGCAAGGGCGCGCTGAGCGCCCGCCATCCGCTGCACCTCGGGATCGCCGGCTGCTGGGGCGAGTACCCGGCCACCGAGGCCGCGCGCAACGCCGACGTCATCCTCGCCTTCGGCGCGCGGTTCAGCGACATCCACTGCTCGTCCTGGGTCCCGGGCTACACGTACAACATCCCGCCGACGCGGCTGATCCACGTCGACCTCGACCCGCAGGAGATCGGCCGCAACTATCCGACCGAGCTGGGCATCGTCGGCGACGCCCGCGAGGTGCTGCGCCAGCTGCTCGCGCTCGCGCAGAAGAACGGCCCGCGGCGCGAGCGGACGGGCTGGAACGACCAGGTCGAGGCCTACAAGACCGAGTGGGCGGACCACATCACGCCGTTCATGGAGTCCGACGAGGAGCCGATCGACCCGCGCCGGCTGATCGGTGACATGCGCCGGATCGCGCCCGACGACACGCTGATGATCACCGACACCGGCAACCACCAGACGTGGGTCGAGCAGTACTGGGATGCCTACGGGCCGCGCAGCGTGTTCACCCCCGGGGGCTTCGCGGGCATGGGCTTCGGCACCTGCGGCGTGCTCGGCCTCAAGCTCGCCGCACCCGACCGGCCCGCCGTGTGCGTGACCAGCGACGGCAGCTTCTCGATGTTCCCGCACGCCGTCGCGACGGCGGTCGAGTACGACATCCCGGCCGTCTGGGTGCTGCTCAACAACTACACGATCGGGGTCATCCGCGACCTGCAGCGCTTCTACATGGACAACCGCGAGATCGGGACGAGCTTCCGCAAGCAGTCGACCGGAGAGCTCTGGAACCCGGACTTCGCCAAGATGGCGGAGGCCATGGGCGCGCTCGCGTTCTCGATCGACAAGCCGGGCGACATCGCCGGGGCGTTCGAGGCCGCCCTGAACTCCGGTCGGCCCGCGGTGCTGGACGTGCGCGTGAACCGCGACACCGCGGTCCCGCTGATCGGCACCTGGCAGTTCCCGCCGATCGTGCAGGCGGAGCCCACCTTCGGACGGCGGCTGGTGCTGACCTGAGCCCGAATCCACCGATTCCCGCGGCGCCTCGCCGCCGTGGCCCTTCGCCAGGAACGATCGGCCGCGACCCAGGTGGTTCACCACATGGATGCGCGGCCGATCGCCCCTGGCTCGACCCACGACGACGAGGCATCCACGGATGATCGGTGGATCCGGGCTGACCGCCTTCCCGTTCACGGCCATCGTCGAGCAGCAGCGCCTCAAGCGCGCGCTGCTGCTCAACGCGGTCAACCCCGCCGTCGGCGGGCTGCTCGTGAGCGGGCCCAGCGGCACCGCCAAGTCGACCGCCGTGCGCGGGCTCGCCGAGCTGCTGCCGGAGATCGACGTCGTCGCCGACTGCCCGTTCGTGTGCGATCCCGCCGCGCCGGAGTGCCCGAGCTGCCGCGAGCGCGCGGCGGCCGGGCATCGCCTGCCGGCCCGGCGGCGCCGGCGGCGCGTCGTCACGCTGCCGCTGAACGCGACCGAGGACCGCGTGGCGGGGACGATCGACATGGCGCGCGCGCTGATGGAGGGGGTCAAGGCGCTCGAGCCGGGCCTGCTGGCCGAGGCGAACCGGGGGATCCTCTACGTCGACGAGATCAACCTGCTCGACGACCACCTGAGCGACATCCTGCTCGACGCGGCGGCGTCGGGCACGAACGTCGTCGAGCGCGAGGGGATCTCGGTCTCGCACCCCGCGCGCTTCCTGCTCGTCGGCACGATGAACCCGGACGAGGGGGACCTGCGGCCGCAGCTCGCGGACCGGATCGGCCTGCACGTCGAGGTCGACGCGCTGCACGAGCCTGAGCTGCGCGCCGACGTCATCCGCCGCCGCGAGGCGTTCACCGCCGACCCCGATGCGCTCGCGCGCCGGTTCGCGTCCTACCAGGACGAACTGCGCGAGCGCGTGGACACGGCGGTGCGCCTGGTCGCCGAGGTCGCGGTGCCGGACCCGCTGTACCCGGCGATCGGGGCGCTGGTGACGCGGCTCGGCGTGGAGAGCCACCGCGCCGACGTGACGATCCTCGAGTGCGCGAAGGCGATCGCGGCGCTCGCGCCGCGCGACGCCGTGACCGCCGCCGACGTGCGCGAGGCCGCCGCGCTCGCGCTCGGCCACCGCCGCGCCGGGGATCCGTTCGGGCCGCCGCCGCGGCTCGACGAGCACGAGCTCGACCGGGCGCTGGAGGAGGCGCTCGAGGGGGCGGTGCCGGGAAAAGCGCCGGCGGCGACGGAGAGGGGCCCGGCGAGGGAACGCGCGAGCTGAGTGCCGAGGCGCCGGACCTGGCGGCGGTGCTCGCGCGCCCGCGCGCGCTGGTCGCGGAGCGCCGGCACGACGCACTGGAGCGCGCCGCCGCCGGCCGGCACGCGCGCTCGCTCGTCAGCCGCCGCGCCGGCAAGTACTCGCGGCACCGCCTGGGCGTGTCGGCGGACGTGGCGGTCGACGCCACGCTGCGCGCCGCGGCCACCCGGGCCGCCGGCTCCGGCCGCCTTACCGTGCTGCCCGACGACCTGCGCCGCAAGCTGCGCGAGCACCGCTCGCCGCTCGCCGTCGCGTTCCTCGTCGACAACTCGTACTCGCTCGCCGCTGAGGCGATGATCGAGCGCGTGAAGGGGCTCGCCTACGCGCTGCTCGCCGACGCCGCCAACCACGGCGACCGGCTCGCCGTCGTCGCGTTCGGCGGCTTCGCCGAGGCGACGGTCGCGCTGCCGTTCACGCGCAGCGCGCGCCGCGCGCGCGAACGGCTCGAGCGCCTGCCGGTGAGCGGGCGGACGCCGCTCGCCGACGCGCTCGTGCGCGCGCACCGGCTGCTGCGCCAGGAGCGCGCCAAGCACCCGAACACCGTGCCGTTCCTCGTGGCGATCACCGACGGCCGCGGCACCGTGCCGCTGCGGCCGGGTGGCGACGCCAACGCCGACGCGCTCCGCCAGGCCGCGCGGATCGCGCGCGACCGCATCGGCGTCCTGGTCGCCGACGCCGCCGCGCCCGGCTCGCCCGAGGCGATGGCGGGCCGGGCCGCGGAGCTCGCCGCCGCGGCCCGCGGACGCTGCGTCCCGCTCCACGAACTGGGGGTGCAGGCATGACCGGGCTCGATCCGATCGAGGTACTCGCCGCGTTCCACCGCCACGCCGCCGACGAGCTGCCGGACGTCGACGTGCTCGAGGGCGGCCCGTCGGCGCTCGTGCTGCAGTGGCGGCGCGAGGTGGTCGACGTGCAGCTGCGGCCGACGCTCGAGCGCGAGCCGGTGCCCGCACAGCCGCTGCTCGCGATCGCCCCGCTCGAGACCACCGTGATCGCGCGGCTGCTGGACGACGAGCGTCTGCGCGCCCAGCTCGGCGTTTACGACCTCTCCCGGTGCGCAAAGGCGAGCGCCGTTCGCAGCAGCGTCTTCACGTATTTCGAGTGGTTCCTGCTGGAGGCGTACGGCGTGAAGGTCGTTGCATCGTCATCCTTCACGGCTGGCCTCGTCGAGCGCGGGATCCTGTCGCTCGGCATGGGCTAGCTAGCCTCTTCTCTCCGCTCCAGTCGAAAGGGATCGCTCCATGTCGGTACGCGTCGGGATCAACGGCTTCGGCCGCATCGGCCGCAACGTGTTCCGCGCCGCGCAAGAGTCGGACGCGGATATCGAGATCGTTGCCGTCAACGACATCACGGATGCCGGCACGCTCGGCCACCTGCTCAAGTACGACTCGGTGTTCGGCCCGTTCCCGGGCACAGTCGAGGTACGCGACGGCGCGCTGGCGATCGACGGCCGCGAGGTCAAGGTGCTCGCCGAGAAGGATCCCGCGGCGCTGCCGTGGGGTGACCTCGGCGCGGACGTCGTGATCGAGTCGACCGGTCTGTTCACCAAGCGCGCGGACGCCGCCAAGCACCTGGAAGCGGGCGCCAAGAAGGTCATCATCTCCGCTCCGGCCACCGAGCCGGACGCGACAGTCGCGCTCGGCGTCAACTTCGACGAGGCGTACGACCCGGACAACCACCACGTCATCTCCAACGCGTCGTGCACGACCAACTGCCTGGCGCCGGTCGCCAAGGTGCTGCACGATTCGATCGGGATCGAGCGCGGGCTGATGACCACGATCCACGCCTACACCGCCGACCAGCGGCTGCAGGACGCCCCACACAAGGACCTGCGCCGCGCCCGCGCGGCGGCGATCAACCTCGTCCCGGCCTCGACCGGCGCGGCGAAGGCGATCGGCCTCGTCATCCCCGAGCTCCAGGGCAAGCTGCACGGCTTCGCGGTCCGCGCCCCCGTGCCGACCGGCTCGGTCGTGGACCTGACCGTCCAGGTCTCCCGCGAGACCACCGTCGACGAGATCAACGACGCGTTCCGCACGCGCGCGGACACAGACGGGCTCACCGGCATCCTGAAGTACACCGAGGACCCGATCGTCTCGTCCGACATCGTCAAGTCGCCCTACTCGTCGATCTTCGACTCCGAGCTGACCGCGGTGATGGACGGCACGATGGTCAAGGTCATCGCCTGGTACGACAACGAGTGGGGCTACTCGAACCGGTGCGTGGAGCTGGCGCAGAAGGTGCTGGTGCGTGCGCACGCTTGAGGACCTCGACGTCGAGGGAAAGCGCGTCCTCGTCCGGGTGGACTTCAACGTCCCCCTGGACGAGGCGCACAACATCACCGACGACGCGCGGATCCGGGCGGCGCTGCCGACCCTGAACGAGCTGCGCGAGAAGGGCGCGCGGCTGCTGCTCGCTGCGCACCTCGGGCGGCCGAAGGACCGCGAGCCGGCGTTCTCGCTGCGGCCAGCCGCCGAGCGACTCTCCGAGCTGCTCGGGGTCGACGTCGTGCTCGCGGACGATCTCGACTCGGTCCCGGACGGCGACGTCGTGATGCTGGAGAACGTCCGCTACGAGCCGGGCGAGACGAAGAACGACCCGGAGCTGGCCAAGCGCTACGCTGCGCTCGCCGACGTCTACGTCAACGACGCATTCGGCGCCGCGCACCGCGCGCACGCGTCGACCGAGGCGGTCGCCCACCTGCTCCCGAGCGCCGCCGGCCGGCTGCTGGAGCGCGAAGTCGCGACGCTGCGGGGCATCCTCGACGACCCGCAGCGGCCGCTCGTCGCCGTCGTCGGCGGCGCCAAGGTGACGGACAAGATCGGTGTGCTCGACGCGTTCCTGGAACGCGCTGACGAGATCCTCATCGGCGGCGCGATGTGCTTCCCGTTCTTCAAGGCGCAGGGGCACTCGGTCGGGAGCTCGCTATGCGAGGAGGCGGGCGTCGAGCCCGCCGCGCGGATCCTGCGGGCGGGCGTCGACAAGGTCCAGCTGCCCGTTGATCTCGTCGCGGGCGAGGAGTTCAATGCGGACACGCCCGTGCGGGCGATCGACGGCGTGGACGTGCCCGAGGGGTGGATGGGGTTGGACATCGGGCCGTCCACCGCCGAGCGCTACGCCGACGCGGTCAAGGACGCCGGGACCGTGTTCTGGAACGGCCCGATGGGCGCGTTCGAGCTGCCGCCGTTCGCGGCCGGCACCCGCACGGTCGCCGAGGCGGTCGCGGTGAGCGCCGCGACGACGGTGGTCGGCGGCGGCGACAGCGCGGCCGCGCTCGCGCAGTTCGGGCTCACCGGCATGGTCGACCACGTGTCGACCGGCGGCGGCGCCTCGCTCGAGCTGGTCGAGGGCAAGCCGCTGCCGGGCGTGGAGGCGCTGTCATGAGCGCGCGGCGGCCGTTCATCGCGGGCAACTGGAAGATGAACAAGACGATCGCGGCGGCGGAGTCGTTCATCCAGACGCTGCTGCCGCAGGTCGGCGCCGTCGACGACGTCGACATCGTGATCTGCCCGCCGTTCACCGCGCTGCAGGCGATGGTCGACTCGGTCCGCGGCTCGAGCGTGCAGGTCTACGCCCAGACGATGCACGAGGCCGACTCGGGCGCGTTCACCGGCGAGGTGTCGACGCCGATGCTCACCGAGATCGACGTCCAAGGCGTGATCCTCGGCCACTCCGAGCGCCGCCAGTACTACAACGAGACCGACAAGGCGCTCCAGCTGAAGGTCCCGAAGGCGCTCGAGGTCGGCCTGCTGCCGATCCTCTGCGTCGGCGAGACCGAGGAGGAGCGCGAGCGGGGCGACACCGAGCGCAAGCTCCGCCACCAGGTGCAGGAAGGGCTCGAGCGGGTCGCCGTCGAGCAGCTGCCGGGCGTCGTGGTGGCGTACGAGCCGATCTGGGCGATCGGCACCGGCCTTGTGGCGACGCCCGACCAGGCGCAGGAGGCGATCGCGTTCGTTCGCGCGCTGGTCGAGGACCGCGACAAGGCCGCCGGGCAGGCGGTGCGGATCCTCTACGGCGGCTCGCTGAACGCCGACAACGCGGCCGAGCTGCTGGGGCTGCCCGACGTCGACGGCGCGCTGATCGGCGGCGCGAGCCTCGACCCGGCGTCGTTCGCGAAGATCGTCGAGACCGCGCGGCAGTGAACGTCGCGTTGGTCATCCTGGACGGCTGGGGTCTCGCCCCGGACGGGCCGGGCAACGCGGTCTCGCTCGCCGACACGCCGGTGTTCGACGCGCTGTGGGACGAGCACCCGCACACGCAGCTCACCGCCATGGGCGAGGCCGTGGGGCTGCCCGCGGGTCAGATGGGCAACTCCGAGGTCGGGCATCTGAACCTCGGCGCCGGCGCGATCGTGCCGCAAGACCTCGCGCGGATCGACAAGGCGGTCGAGGACGGGTCGCTGGCCGAGAACGAGCTGCTGCGCGCGGCGCTGAGCGAGGCGCCGCGGGTCCACCTCATCGGCCTGGTCTCGACCGGCGGCGTGCACTCGTCCGACCGCCACCTCAAGGCGCTCGTGGAGATCGCCGGCAAGGCCGGCGTCGAGGACCTCGTCGTCCACGCGTTCACCGACGGCCGCGACACGTCGCCCACGTCGGGCGCGACGTCGCTCGCCGACCTCGAGGGCTGGCTGCGCGAGGCCGGCACCGGGCGCGTCGGCTCGGTCATCGGTCGCTACTACGCGATGGACCGCGACGAGCGCTGGGACCGCACGCAGAAGGCCGTCGACCTGCTGGTCGAGGGCAAGGGCGAGCACCGGGCCGCGACCGCCGAGGAGGCCGCCACGGCCGCCTACGAGCGCGGTGAGACCGACGAGTTCATCACCGCGACCGTCGTCGGCGACGAGGACTCGACGATCCGTGCGGGCGACTCGGTGATCGCGTTCAACTTCCGGCCCGACCGGATGCGCCAGATCACGCGCAAGCTCGTCGAGGAGGGTCCGGTCGACCGCTACGCGACGATGGCCGAGTACGACGAGGATTGGGACTACCCGACCCTGTTCCCGCCCGCGCGGCCGAAGCTCACGCTCGCGCAGGTGATCGCCGACCGCGGGCTGAAGCAGCTCCACGTCGCCGAGACGGAGAAGTACGCGCACGTGACGTACTTCTTCAACGGCGGCGAGGAGGACCCGTACGCGGGCGAGATCCGCGAGCTCGTGCCCTCCCCGCGCGACGTCCCGACCTACGACAAGAAGCCGGAGATGAGCGCGCCCGGCGCGGCCGACGCGTTCGTCGCGCACTGGCGGGACGACGAGCCGGCGTTCGCGATCATCAACTTCGCCAACCCCGACATGGTCGGCCACACCGGCGTGATCGAGGCGGCCGTCAAGGCGGTCGAGACCGTCGACGAGTGCCTGGGGCGCGTCGTCGAGGCCGTGCACGCCGGCGGCGGCGTCTGCGTCATCACCGCCGACCACGGCAACTGCGACCACATGCTCGAGGACGACGGCTCGGTCAACACCGCTCACTCCCTCAACCCCGTCCCGTTCATCGTCACCGCCGACGGCGCGGCGCTCGAGGGCGAGGGGATCCTGGCCGACGTGGCCCCGACGATCCTCACGCTGATGGGCATCGACCAGCCCCCGGAGATGACGGGCCGCTCCCTGCTCGGCTAGTCCGTGACATTGTCGCGACGCTCGACGTCCGGGACGCAGTCCACGTGGATCGCCCACGGACCGCCGGCGTTGCCCGTCAGGTCGTTGCCCTCGAACGTCCCGCCGCCGCCGTCGTTCACCAGGATCGCCTGACGGCCGTTGCGGCGGATGCGGTTACCGCGCACGACCGGTCATGCTCCCTCGATCACCTCGATGCCGGTTGTGAAGTTGTCGCTGATCTCGTTGTCCTCGAGGACGCCGCGGGCGTCCTCGTAAAGCAGCACGCCGCCGTAGTTGTGGTGGATGCGGTTGCCGCTCGAGCTCGAGCCGGCCCTGGCTGATGTCGACGCAGTGGAAGTCACCGCCGCCGGCCTGGCGCAGGCTGAGGTTGCGCACGAGGCCGTGCCGCGCGCGGAAGCTGAGCACGCGCGCGCCAGTCGTCGTACTGGCGGCTCGCGAGCGCTTCGGCCAGGTCATCCCCGCCCGGCGCGTGCACCGGCGCGGCGTCGACGTAGTAGATCGGGCAGATCAGGCTGCCGCGTCCGAGTGCGCGCTCGCGTTCGAGGAATCGCGTCAGCTCGCGCCGACATTCCTCGCTCGCGAAGAACCGCCGGGTGATGACGGGTATGAGGAGCGTCGCGCTGTCCAGCGATTCGTCGATGCGCGCCCGCCAGCTCTCGCCCCAGACGATGTCGTCACGGTCGATGAAGAGCGTGAAGTCGGCGCCGAGCTGCAAGCCGATCTCCTGCTCGAGCGCGGCGTGGAGGCGTGTGAGGGCGCCGTCATGCTCGTCGTCCGCATGGGCGTAGCTGAAGAACGCCGCCGGGTCGGGCATGTCGAGACGAGACTAAGCGACTAGGCTCCCGGCGTCATGGGGGAGCGCGACAGCTACGCGCCCGGGACGTTCTGTTGGGCCGACCTGGGTACGACCGACGCGGACGCCGCGAAGGCGTTCTACACGGCCGTATTCGGCTGGGAGGCCGTCGACGCCCCCGCCAGCGACGCCGGCACGTACACGACGTTCAGGCTCGACGGGCGCGACGTGGCGGCGCAGTACGAGATGGGCGAGGAGGAGCGGGCGTCGCTCACGCCGCACTGGTCCTCGTACGTGGCGGTCGAGGACGTCGACGCGCTGGCGCCGCGGGTGCTCGAGCTCGGCGGCGACGTGCTGGCCCATCCGTTCGACGTGATGCAGGCGGGCCGGATGACCGCGCTGCGCGATCCGACGGGCGCGACCATGCACCTGTGGCAGGCGCGCGAGCAGATCGGCGCGGGCCGCGTCAACGACCCGGGCTGCATGGTCTGGAACGAGCTCGCGACGCCGGATCCGGCTCGCGCCCGCGACTTCTTCGGCGAGCTGCTCGGCTGGACGGTCGAGCCCGAGGAGTCCGGCTACGGCGTGATCAAGGCCGGCGGCCAGCTCAACGGCGGCATCCGCCCGCCGCAGGACGGCGAGCCGACCCATTGGCTCGTCTACTTCACGGTCGCCTCGTGCGAGGAAGCCGTCAAGGCGATCACGGACGCCGGTGGCACCGTGATCGCCGGCCCGATGAGCACCCCGGTCGGTCGCGTGGCCGCCGTGAGCGACCCCCAGGGCGCCGCCTTCGCGCTCTTCGAGGGCGACGTCGACCCGTAGCGCACTTAAATTGTGCGCGCAACCATTTGATCGCTACGCTGTCGGGCGATGGCGATACCAGCAGACACCCGGGCCGAGCCGATCCACGAGCTCGCGCCGGAGGAGCTGGGTGCCTGGCGGGGGCTGCTGCGCGTTCACAGCGCGCTCGTCAAGGCGCTCGACGCCGAGCTCCTCGCGGCCCACTCGCTCCCGCTCACCTCCTACGAGGTGCTCATCAACCTCCAGGCGGCGCCCGGCCGCCGGCGCCGGATGGCCGAGCTCGCCGACGGCGTACTGCTCTCCCGCTCCGGCATGACCCGGCTCGTCGACCGGCTCGAGCGCGAAGGGCTGCTCGAGCGCGACGCCTGCACCGACGACGGCCGCGGCACGTACGCGGTGCTGACCGACAAGGGCGAGGCGCTCCTGTCCGAGGCGCGGCGCACGCATTTAGACGGCGTGCGCGAGCGCTTCCTGGGCCACTTCGAGCCAGACGAGCTGCGCATGCTTGCCGGGCTCTGGGACCGGGTGCTCCCAGGCTCCGCAGATCTTAGTCCATCCAACTAGGAAACTTGACTCCCTCCAACTGAGATCTTATACTGCAGCCAGGCTGTAGTTGTTGACCCATGGAGGTACTGCAATGACGATTGTGCGCTGGGAGCCGTTCCGTGAGCTCAGCACGCTCCAGAACGAGATGAACCGCCTGTTCAACACGGTCTTCGACGCCCCGTCCCCTGCCAACGGCGGCAGCACGCTGCGTCGCTGGATGCCGGCGATGGACCTCGTCGAGACCGCCGACCACTTCGTTCTGCGTGCCGATCTCCCCGGCATGAGCCAGGACGACGTCAAGATCGAGTTCGAGGACGGCACGCTCACCGTCTCCGGCGAGCGCAAGGCCGAGCACGAGTCCAAGAACGAGGGCTACTACCGCGTCGAGCGCGCGTTCGGCGCGTTCTCGCGCTCGCTAACCCTCCCGCAGGGCATCGACCCCGAGGCCGTGACCGCGAACTTCGAGAACGGCGTCCTCGAGATCCGGGTCCCGAAGCCGGAGGAGCGCAAGCCGCGCCGCATCGAGATCGGCGGCTCGGGCGCCCAGAAGACCATCGAGGCGTAAGGCTCATCACGGAGGCGCGGCTATCGTCCGCGCCTCCGTGCGCACGCTCGAGATCCACACGCGCGACCCCGGCTCGCGGGCGCGCACCGGTGCGCTGAAGCTCGCCCACGGCGAGGTCCGCACGCCGGCCTTCGTCCCGCTCGCCACCAAGGCCGTCGTCAAGACGCTCGAGGTCCGCGAGGCCGCCGAGCTCGGGTTCGACATGGTGCTCGGGAACACGTTCCACCTGTTCCTGACACCCGGCCACGAGCTGATCGCCCAGCTCGGCGGCCTGCACCGCTTCATGAGCTGGGACCGCCCGGTCATCACCGACTCGGGCGGCTTCCAGGTCTTCTCGATGGGCCACGGCACCGTGGCCGACGAGATCAAGGGCCGCGCCGCGCAGTCCTCCGCGGCCGGCGAGCGGTCCGGCGCGATTCTCAGGATCGCCGAGGAGGGCGTGACGTTCCGCTCCTACCTCGACGGCTCGACGCAGTTCATGGGCCCGGAGACCTCGATGGAGGTCCAGGCCGCGCTCGGGTCCGACATCGCGCTCGTGTTCGACGAGTGCACCCCGTTCCACGGCGGGCGCGACTACACCGCCCGCTCGACCGAGCGCACCCACCGCTGGCTCGACCGCTGCCTCGCCTGGCACGAGCAGCACCGGCCGGACGGCCAGGTCGTCTACGGCATCGTCCAGGGCGGGGTGGAAGAGGACCTGCGGCGCGCGTCGGCCCAGGAGGTCGCCGCGCGGCCGGTCGGCGGCATCGCGATCGGCGGCACGCTGGGCGAGGACAAGGACCAGATGTTCGAGGTCGTGCAGTGGGCCATCGACGAGCTCGACGAGCAGCGCCCGCGCCACCTGCTCGGCATCGGCGAGGTCGACGACCTCGTGCGGGGGGTCCAGCTCGGCATCGACACGTTCGATTGCGCGATGCCGACGCGGATCGGCCGCCACGGCATGGCGGTCGTGCCCGACCCCGCGCACCGCTGGCGCGTCGATCTCGCCAAGGCCCGCTACCGCGCCGCCGACGAGCCGCTGCTCGACGGCTGTCCGTGCCCGGCCTGCGCGCACGGCTACTCGCGCGCGTACCTGCACTACCTGCTCAAGGCGCGCGAGCAGACCGCCCAACGTCTGCTCACGATCCACAACCTCGCCTACCTGCAGCGTCTGATGGCGGCGCTGCGCGACGCGATCGACGGCGGCCGGCTCGCCGTCGCGGCCGCGGCCGTGCACGCCGGCGCGGCCCCGTGGGAGGCGTAGGGCGAACCCGGTTACTGCGTGTTGTCGTCGATCAGGCCGCGCAGCTGGTCGATCGCGTCGTCGACCTTGCCGCCGACGTCCTCGCGCAGCTGGACCGACTTGCCGCCCGAGTCCTCGAGCGCTTGGTAGCCGGCGAAGCCGGCCGCGGCGAGCGCGAGCACGACGAGCAGGCCGACGAACAGGCGCAGCCCACTGCCGCTGCGCTGCTTCGGTGGCGGGGCGGAGGCCCGGCGGGCCGGCGGCCGGCGCGGCGGGGGCGGCTCGTCGAGTGGCTCCAGGCGCCGCTGCGGCGAGGTGCGCGGCATCGCCGAGGTGGCGCTGGTGCCGGTGAGCATCTGCGTCGCGGCGGTCTCGTCTCCGACTGCCCACGTCGCGTCGGTCTCGACCGGCGCGCGCCCGCGCAGCCCCTCGCGCAGCGCGGTCTCCATCTCGGCGGCGTCGGCGTAGCGGCGCTCGGGATCGCGGTGCAGCGCCCGGGCGACCGCGGCGGCGAGCGCAGCCGGCACCTCCGGCTCGAGCTCGTCGAGCCGCGGCGGCGGACCGCTGTCCTGCAGGCGCGCGAGGTCGGTGAGCGAGCCGGCCTCGTACGGCAGCCGCCCGGCCAGCAGCTGGTAGGCGACGACGCCGAGCGCGTAGAGGTCGGCGGGCGGGCCGGCGGGCTCGCCGCGGGCCTGCTCGGGCGCCAGGTAGGCCGCGGTGCCGAGCACGGAGCCGATCTTCGTGATGTCGGAGTCCTCGGCGGCCTTGGCGATGCCGAAGTCCGCGAGCTTGACCATGCCCTCCTCGCTGCGCATCAGGTTGCCCGGCTTCACGTCGCGGTGCACGACGCCGTTGCGGTGCGCGTAGTCGAGCCCGCGGCACGACTGGGCGAGGATGTCGACCGCCTCGTTGGGCGGCAGCGTGCCCCGCTCGCGCAGGATCTCGGCGCACGACTGCCCGTCCACGTACTCCATGACGATGAAGTTGCGGTGGGTGCTCTCGTCGAGCCCGAAGTCGAACACCTGCACGATGTTCGGGTGCACGAGCCGGGCCGCGGCGAGCGCCTCGCGGCGGAAGCGCGAGACGAAGTTCGCGTCCTCGGCCAGGTGCTCGGCGAGCAGCTTGACCGCGACGCGGCGCTCGAGCCGCGTGTCGAACGCGAGCTGCACGGTGGCCATGCCGCCGACCCCGAGGCGGCGCTCGAGCCGGTAGCGGCCGGCGAACAGGCCGTCAGGCCTCACGGCTGGCTCCCGTCCGGTGCCTCGGTGCCGCCGTCGCGGCCGGGCGTCGCCGTGGCGGTCGCGGTGGCCGTCGCGGTGGCCGTGGCCGTCGCCGTCGCGGTGGCCGTCTCCGTCGCGGTGGCGGTCTCCGTCGCGGTGGCGGTGGCGGTCTGGGTCGGCTCCGCCGTCGCGGTGTCGGTCGGCTCCGCCGTCGCCGTCTCCTTGGCCTTGCAGTCGCTGTCGAGGCCGTCCTCGATCTGGTTCACCCACTGACGCATGTTGCGCTTGAGCTTGCGGTCGGTCGTGCTCGGCAGCGAGTCGATCTGTGCGTCGACCTGGCCGGCGGCGCGGCGGGCGGCGGGGACGTCGCCCTTGGCGCAGGCGTTCTGGATGCCGTCCACGGAGTCCTGGAGCGCCTGGGCGCGATCATCCGGGATCAGGGCCTTGTTGGTCTGGCCGCAGCCGACCGCGAGCGCGGCGGCGGCCAGCGCGAGGACGAGCATGAGGCGGCGACGCATGAAGACTCGCAGGCTAGCGGCCTACCCAGCCGTCACTGACCGTATTGCAGTCGTTCGGCGAGCGAATCCGGAAGGTTGGCCGCGCGGATGGCGGCCTGGGCGCCCGCGATGTCGTACTCGGCCCGCCGCCAGGTGGCGGTCCAGTCGCCGGTGTCGAGCACCAGCCAGGCGGCCCGCGCGTCGCCGTCGCGCGGCTGGCCCGTGGACCCCGGGTTGATCAGCCACTCGCCCGAGCCGAGGTCGACCTGCGCGCCCTCGCGGCGCGTCGTGCCGGTCGCCGGCGCGCCTTCCGGCCGGTGGAACGACAGCGCTACGTGCGAGTGGCCGATGAACGAGATCCGGAAGTCGGTGGCGTCGAAGCACAGCTCGGCCGCCAGCGCGGAGAGCACGTATTCCCAGACCGGATCGCGCGGCGAGGCGTGGAACAGGCCGACGCCCTCGGCCTGCGACTTCGGCGACAGCGACAGCAGGTACTCGCGCGTCTTCGGGCTGATCACCTCGCGCGTCCAGTAGGCGGCGAGCGCGGCGCCGCGCGAGAAGTCGTCGAGCGAGAGCACGTCGACCACCGCGAGGTCGTGGTTCCCGGCCAGGCAGATCGTGCAGTGGGCCTCCGCAAGCGCCACGCACTCGTCCGGCTCGGCGCCATACCCGACGAGGTCGCCCAGGCACCACAGCTCCTCGGCTCCGTCGGCCTCCGCGGCGTTGATCACCGCCTCGAAGGCGTGCCGGTTGCCGTGGATGTCGGACGCGATGGCGACACGCATGTGTGGAGTTATCGTCTATTCGGTGCTCAAGCGGCTCCGCCTGCCGGTCACCGTCATCGCCGCGCTGGCAGTGGCGGAGGCGGCGGTCTTCCTGCTACGGCCGCGCGATCGGCTCGAGCCCGTCGACGTCGCCGCGCAAACCTACTTCAGCCCGGCCTTCGTGGAACGGGCCGAGCACTTCCGCACCGGCCAGCTATGGCTCTACGGCGCTCGCCTGGCGATCGAGATCGGCCTGCTCGTCTACGTCGTGCGGCGGCCGCCGGCAGAGCCGTTCGCGCGCCGGCCCGTCGCGTCGGGCGCCGCCGTGGCGGCCGGCCTCGCCGTCGCCGTGACGGTGCTCACGCTGCCGGTGTCGGCGATCGCGCGCGAGCGGGCGAAGGACGTCGGACTCGTCACCCAGAGCTGGACGGGCTGGGTCGGCGACGTGCTCAAGAGCACGGCGATCGAGGCAGTCATCGTCGGCATCGGCGGCGCGGTCCTCGTGTTCGCGATCGGCCGCTTCGGGCGCCGCTGGTGGATGCCGGCGACGGTCGTGGTGATCGCGTTCGGCGTGATCAGCACGTACGCCACCCCGGTCGTCATCGACCCGCTGTTCAACCGCTTCGACCGCCTCAATGGGCCGCTGCGCGGCGAGATCCTCGCGCTCGCGCGTGAGGCCGGCGTGAAAGTCGGCGAGGTCTACGTGATGGACGCGTCGCGCCGCACGACCGCCGCCAACGCCTACGTCACCGGCATCGGCTCGACCAAGCGGGTCGTGATCTACGACACGCTGCTCGACAAGTTCTCGCCCGCCGCCGTGCGCGGCGTGGTCGCCCATGAGCTCGGGCACGTGCACTACAACGACGTGCCGCACGGGCTGCTGTACCTGATCATCGTCGCCCCGTTCGGGATGCTCGCGGTGGCGCGGCTGAGCGAGGCGATGGCGCCGCCGGAGGGCCGCTCGCCGGTGCCGGCGGTCGCGCTGGCGATCGCGCTGATGGTGCCGGCGACGACGATGATCTCCAACCAGCTCTCGCGCCAGGTCGAGGCCCGCGCCGACCGCTTCTCGATGCAGCTCACGCACGATCCCGAAGGGCTGATCGAGTTCCAGCGCAAGATCACCGAGCAGAACGTCTCCGACCCGGATCCGCCCGGCTGGTCGGCGTTCCTGCTCGGGACGCACCCGACCGCCGTGCAGCGGATCGGTCAGGCGCTCGCGTTCAGCCGTCGGAGTCGGGACGCCGGGTCTCGGGGAGGTTCTTGATCCCCTCCTTGGTCTGCCACTTGGACCAGTTGTCCTCCATCGCGTCGATCAGTTCGCGCATGAACTTGGGGGACACACTGATCCGGGAGACCACCACGCCCGGGACCTCCTCGTGGTCGACCTCGTGGTCGACGCGCGCGAACGTGATCGTGAACTCGTAGTCCGAGTGCGAGACGTTCGCGAAGTTCGCGTAGAGCCCCGCCATCACCTCGGGCGAGGTGTGCAGGTTGATGTGGCGCTCGGGGGGCTCCGGGTCCACGCCGCCTAGTATCGCAGCGGTGCACTACACCGTGCTCGCGGTGGGCCGGGTGCGGCCGCCGTTCGTGGACGACGTTCAGCACTACCAGCGCCTGCTCGCCCGCCACGCGCGCGTGACGCTGATCGAGGTGCGCGAGGATGAGCAGGTCGAGCGCCGGATCCCGGACCGCGCGTACGTCTCGCTGCTCGACGCGGGCGGCCGCGAGTACAGCTCGGAGGCGTTCGCCGGCTGGCTGGAGGAGCGCCGACAGGGCGGCCGGGACGTGTGCTTCGTCGTCGGCGGCCCGTACGGGACGGTGCTCGAGCGCTGCGATCACAAGCTCTCACTGGGCGCGATGACGCTCCCGCACCAGCTCGCGCGCGTGGTGCTGCTCGAGCAGCTCTTCCGGGCGCACAAGATCCTGGCCGGCGAGCCGTACCATCATTGACCCGCCCATGGGCTCTCCGATCGACGAACTCCGTGCCGCCGTCCAGGCGGTCGCTGCCGATCTCGGCGACGGCGCCGTGACGCCGACGCTGGAGCGACCGAAGAAGGCCGGCTTCGGCGACTACTCGACGAACGCCGCGATGCTGCTCGCCCCGGCGCTGAAGACCTCGCCGCGCGAGGTCGCCGAGCGGCTGGGCGCGGCGCTGCAGGAGCGCCTGGGGGAGCGGGTCGAGCGCGTGGAGGTCGCCGGCCCCGGGTTCCTGAACGTCTTCCTGGCCGACGCCTGGTACACGGCGTCCGCCGCGCACGTGCTGGCGGCCGGCGACGACTGGGGCGGGGGGACCGCCGCGGCGCGCGAGCGCGTGAACCTCGAGTTCGTGAGCGCGAACCCGACCGGCCCGCTGACCGCGGCCAGCGGCCGCCACGCCGCGTACGGCGACGCGCTGGCGCGGCTGCTCGAGTTCGCCGGCCACGAGGTGACGCGCGAGTACTACTTCAACGACGCCGGCGGGCAGCTGCTGCGACTCGGCCAGTCGATCCGGGCCCGCGCGCGCGCCGAGGCCGTCCCGGAGGACGGCTACCAGGGCGAGTACGTCGCCGAGCTGGCCGCCGCGCTGCCGAACGCCGCGGAGCGCGACGCCGAGGACCTGGCGGCGGCGGGCGGCGCGCTGATGATCGAGCGGATCCAGGCGACGCTCGAGCGCTACCGCGTGCACTTCGACACGTGGTTCTCCGAGCGCGCGCTGCGCGACGGCGCGATCGAGCGGGCGTTCGCGCACGTCGAGCAGGAGGGCCACAGCTACCGTCACGAGGGTGCGCTCTGGCTTCGCACGACCGCGTTCGGCGACGACCAGGACCGCGTGATCGAGAAGTCCAGCGGCGAGCCCACCTACTACGCCGCTGACGTCGCGTACGTCGAGAACAAGCTCGAGCGCGGCTGGGAGCGGCTGATCATGCCGCTGGGGTCCGACCACCACGGCTACATCCCGCGGCTGAAGGCGGCGATGGCGGTGGCGGGCGCCGACCCCGACAAGCTCGAGGTCCCGCTGCTGCAGTTCGTGCACCTCGTCGAGCGGGGCGAGCGGGCGTCGATGTCCAAGCGGCGCGGCGACTTCATCACGCTCGACGACCTGATCGACGAGATCGGCGTCGACGCCACGCGCTTCTTCATGCTCCAGCGCTCCCACGACTCGACGATCGACCTCGACCTCGATCTCGCGCGCGAGCAGTCCGCCGAGAACCCGGTCTACTACGTCCAGTACGCGCACGCGCGGATCGCCTCGGTGCTGCGCAAGGCGGGCGAGGAGCGCGTGGCCGAGGCGCTCGCGGACTCCGCCGACGGTCTGGAGCTCGAGCCGGCCGAGCGTGAGCTGATCAAGAAGCTGCTCGCGTTCCCGGCCGAGGCGGGCGAGGCGGCGGAGCGGCGGGCGCCGCACCGCGTCGCCGTCTACGCGCTCGAGCTGGCGCAGACCTTCACGGCGTTCTACCGCGACTGCCGGGTCGTCGGTGCCGAGCCGCGGCGGCTGGAGTCGTTCCGCCTCGGCCTCTGCGTCGCCGCGCGCCGGACGATCGCACGAGCGCTCGGCCTGCTCGGCGTCTCGGCGCCCGACTCGATGTAGATCACTCCCTCGACGGTCACGCCGTCGTGGCGCAGGCGGGCGCCCAGCGACTCGGCGACGGCCAGGGCCGCGTCGTTGGTCGCCAGCGCGTCGAACACGAAGCGCGTGATGTTCCGGCGGCGCGCGTGCGCCTGCAGCTCGCGCATGAGCAGCCGGCCGAGACCGCGGCCCTGCATCTCGTCGGCGACGGTGAACGCGACGTCGGCGACGGCCGGCGTGTCGGCCCGGCGCAGGTAGCGCGCGGCGCCGAGGATCCGGCTGCCGCGCACGGCGAGCACCCCGACGTGGCGGTCGCCGTCGACGTTGGCGAGCGCGTCCAGCATGTTCGACGGCAGGTGGGGCGGCGTGCCGGTGAAGAAGCGCTGGTAGCGGGAGTGAGGGGAGAGGCGGGCGAAGAAGTCGGCGATGCGGTGGCGGTCTTCGGGGGTCTGGGGCCGGACCACCACCACGGTGCCGTCGGGGAGGGTTCTGGGGAGCATGCGGAAAAGCGTGACCCACCGAGGGGGTCGCCCACCATGGGGCAGACCCCCCCTTACAGCTCGTTGAAGAAGTTCAGACCGAGGCCGTCGAGGGCGCTCTGGGCCTTCAGGTTGAGCGTCGTGAGCTCGCCGGTGAACAGCAGGACGCCCATCGCGATCAGCACGACGCCGGACAGCGCGGTGATGATCAGGTAGCGGTCGCGCAGCCAGCGGAAGGCGGTCGTCGCGCGCGTGAACGCGATGGCCGTGAGCAGGAACGGGACCGCGAGGCCGGCCGAGTAGAACAGCAGCAGCACCGCGCCCTTGCCGACCGTGTCCTGGACGCTGGCGGCGGTGAGGATCGTGCCGAGCGTCGGGCCGACGCACGGGGTCCAGGCGAACGCGAACGCCGCGCCGGCGACCAGCGGGCCGCCCGAGCCGGCGCGCGAGATCAGCGCATCGGGCCGCCACTCGCGGTTGAGCTTGGGCACGAACGGCGTCACCAGGAACAGCACGCCGAGCGCGACGATCACCACGCCGGCGACCTTGTCGAGCGTGCCGCGGCCGTCCTGCAGCGCCGAGCCGAGGCCGGTGGCGGTCATCCCGAGCGCGACGAACACGACGGTGAACGAGAGGCAGAAGACGATCGCGGGCAGTAGCACGCGCGACATGCGCCGCTCGCCGTGCTGGATCTCGGCCAGCGAGACGCCCGAGACGGCGGACAGGTAGCCGGGCACGAGCGGCAGCACGCACGGCGAGACGAACGAGACGAAGCCGACCGCGAAGGCGGCGACGACGGTGGTGTCGACGCCCGAGCTCACCGGTCGAACGCGGTCAGCTCGGCGTCGAGCCGCCGGGCGTCCTCGGGGTCGAGGTCGGGCGCGGCGGGCGCCGCCGCCGTCGCGGGCGCGCGGCGCCAGCGGCGCGCGAGCAGCGCGACGCCGCCCGCCGCGAGGGCGACGAGCAGCGCCGGGACGATCCAGACGCTGAGGTCGAAGCCCTTGGGCTCCGGCTCGGCGAGGACGTCAGGCCCGTAGGCGTCTACGAGCGCGTCCTTGATCTGCTGCTTGGTGAGCCCGTCGGCGATCTTCTCGCGGATGAACGCGCGCTCTTGGTCGGCGACCGGCGCCGTGGAGACGTTCAGCGCCGTGCGGCACTCGACGCACATCACCTCGTCCTCGATGTCGGGCAGCGACGCCTTCGGCTCGGCGGCGCCGGCCAGGCCGAGGATCAGCACGAGCGCGAGCAGGATCCTCATGCCTTCTCCTCCAGCAGTCGCGGCAGGTGCTGGTCGAGCCAGTCCTGCGTCACGGGCCCGCGCCGGAGCGCGGCGACGCGGCCCTCGCGGTCGATCAGGAACGTCTCGGGATAGCCGCTGATGCCGAACTTGCGGCCGTACTCGCGGTCGCGGTCGCGCAGGCTCGAGAACGTGATCCTCTTCTCGCTGAGGAAGTCGAGGGCGTTCTCGGGCGGCTCCTGCGTGTCGATCCCGAGCACGAGCCCGCCCTGCGACGCGATCTTCTCGTGGGTGCGCTGGAGCAGCGGCATCTCGGACTGGCAGGGCCCGCACCACGACGCCCAGACGTTGAGGACGACGACCTTGCCCTTCTCGTCGGCGAGCGAGCCGGTGCCGTTCGCGCCGAGGCGCGGCAGCTCCGCTACGGGCGCCTCGACCCGCTTGCCCTGCTGCAGCGACTCGTCGAGCGACGTGTCCGGACCGACCGACGTGACCCCGTACGCGAGCAGCCCGACGAGCGCCGCGGCGGCAAGCGTGATCGGCCAGTAGAGGCGGGGTCGCACGTCTTGAAGGGTAATGACGGCCGAGTAGACTCCCCGCACCCCGCGGGCGTTGTCCAACGGCTAAGACGCTGGCTTCCCAAGCCAGAAATGGGGGTTCGATTCCCCTCGCCCGCTTCGATCGAGCGCCCGCTACGGCGGGCTTTCGTCGTTGAGGGCCGGCGCCGGCGCTCAACCTTGGTCTGGCCGGCGTTGGCGGCACGCTGGCCGGTCGGCGTCGCGTCGCCGTCGCGCCGCTAGGCTAATCCCAGTTTGCCGAAGTATTATTCCCAATTTGTCGAACCTGAAGTCCGGATCTGCCCACGCGCAGAGGTCTCAACGTGGCGCGCATGATCGACCGACGAATGGAGCCGCTCATCGACGAGGGGATCGACGACGCGCGCATCGTCTTCGTCGCCGGGGCCCGCCAGGTTGGCAAGACGACGCTGATCCGCGAGATCACCCGCCCAGGCGGCGGGAGGCCGATGCGCGAGCTGAACCTCGACGAGAAGGCCACGCGCGACGCCGCCAACAGCGACCCGGCCGGCTTCGTCGCTGGGCTGGGCGGCCCAGCCTTCATCGATGAGATCCATCGCGCGCCCGCTCTGCTGCTGGAGCTCAAGAAGGCGGTCGACGACGACACGGTCCCGCGGCGCTTTGTCATCACCGGGTCGGCGAACGTCCTGGCCAGTAAGAAGATCCTCGACGCTCTGCCCGGCCGGATCGACCGCTTCGCGCTGTGGCCGCTGGCTCAGACCGAGATCGAGCGCGGTCGCGTCAACTTCCTTGACGCCCTCTTCGCTGGCGAACCTCCGCAGGTCACCGGCGCCCCCGTCGGCTTGCCGGCCTACGCGGATCGCATCGTTGCGGGCGGCTTCCCTGAAGCTCGTGAGCGCAAGCCTGGGAGGTCCCGCTCGCGGTGGTTCGACAGCTACGTCGCCGGGTCGTTGGAGCGCGACCTCAAGGAGCTGGCCGACGTCCGCCGCGCCGATGACGCCGAGCATCTGCTGCGGCTGCTCGCCTCGCAGACCGCCAACCTGTTCAAGGCCGATCCGATCGGCAACAAGCTCGGCATGGACCACAAGACGGTCAAGAGCTATGTCGGTCTTCTGCGCCAGATGCACCTGGTCCACCAGCTGCCGGGCTGGCGGCCGGGCCTGGGGGCGCGCGAGTCGACGACCCCGAAGATGTATGTCAGCGACGTCGGGCTGCTCTGCCATCTGCTCGGTGCCGACGCGCGCCGACTGCTCGCCGACGACCAGGTCAGGGGCAAGGGCTGCGAGACCTTCGTCGTCAACGAGGTGCTCAAGCACGCATCCTGGGCGGACGTCCAGACGCGCGCTTACCACTATCAGCGCCGCGACGAGGACGTCGACCTCGTCCTGGAGGACCGGGCCGGCGACATCGCCTGTGTGGAGGTGAAGGCAGCCGCGACCCTCACGGCGAAGGACTGGCGGTGGCTCGCCAAGCTGCGCGACGCCCGCGGCAGTTCATTCCGTGCCGGCGTCGTCGTCGCCTCTGTGGCTCAAACCACGCCGCTCGGCGACCGCCTCTGGGCAGTGCCCTACGGCGGCCTCTGGGCCTGATCTCCGCGGCGAAGTTACACACTGTGGTCGTGGTGCCTCCGCGGATCGAGACGCAGGACCTGACCGTGGCGCGCGGCGGGCGCGAGCTGGTTCGCGGGATGGACCTGGCGGTGCGGGCGGGGGAGGTGGTGGCGCTGGTCGGGCCGTCGGGGATCGGCAAGTCGAGCCTGCTGCGCAGCCTCGTGCGGCTCGACGAGCCGGCGGGCGGCCGCGTGCTCGTCGACGGGACCGACGCGAGCGAGCTCGAGCCGTGCACGCTGCGGCGGCGCGTCGGGCTCGTGACGCAGGCGCCGGTGATGCTCGAGGGCGACGTGCGCGCGAACCTGGCCTACGGGCTCGACGACCCCGAGGAGGGCGCGCTGGCGGAGGCGCTCGCGGCGACCGCGCTCGACCAGAGCTTCATGGGCCGCACCGCGCGCGAGCTGTCCGGGGGCGAGGCGGCGCGCGTGGCGGTGGCCCGCGCGCTGGCGCGCGACCCGCGCGCGCTGCTGCTCGACGAGCCGACCGCGTCGCTCGACGGCGTCGCCACGGCGGCGATCGAGGCGCTCGTGCGCGATCTCGCGCGGCGCGGGCTCGGGATCCTCATCGTCACCCACGACGAGCCGCAGGCCGAGCGGGTGGCCGACGCGCGGGTCGAGCTGTGACGCAGGTCGCGGTCGCCGCGGCGCTGGTCGTGCTCGCCGTGGTGCTCTCGCGCGTGGGCGGGCTCGGGCTGGAGCGCGACGTCGCGCTGAGCGCGCTGCGGGCGGCGGTGCAGCTCACGGCGGTTGGGGCGATCGTGGCGCTCGTCTTCGAGCACGGCGGCCTGGCCGCCGCGTTCGTGGCGGTCATGCTCGGCACCGCGACGCTGACCTCGGGGCGGCGCCTGCGCGGCGTGCCGCAGGCGCGGCTGCGGGCCGGCGCGGCGATCGCGGCCGGGGCGGCGACCGGGATCGTCCCGCTGCTCGCCACCGGCGCGTTCGACACGACGGCCCGCCAGGTGATCCCGGTCGCCGGGATCCTGATCGGCGGCGCCATGGCCGCGACCTCGGTGACCGGAAGCCGCCTGGTCGAGCAGGTGATCGACGACATCGCCGCGATCGAGACGCGGCTCGCGCTCGGCGTCCCGGTCCGGACCGCGCTGGCCACCGGCGTGCGCCGTGCGGCGACCACCGGGCTGATCCCGCTGATCGATCAGACCAAGAACGTCGGGCTCGTGACGCTGCCGGGCACGTTCGTTGGCCTCGTCCTGGGCGGCGCGTCGGCGGCCGAGGCCGCCCGCGTTCAGCTCACCGTGCTGCTCGCGCTGCTCGCCGTGGAGGTGGTGGCCGCGCTCACCGTGGCGCGGCTCGTGGTGGCCGGCGTGACCGCTCCGGGGGAGCGGATCACCAGGCCTGAGAGGTCCCGCAGTGGGGGCAGCCGACCGAGGTGGAGACCTCGGCCTTGAACGCGTAGCCGCAGCTGCACGAGTACAGCGCGCGATCCTCGGGCCCGCCGCTGCGCTTGGCGCGAGCGAGGGTCTGCAGGACGGCGTGGCGCGTGCGGCCGGCGTGGGCGTCGCCCCGGTCGCGGCGGAGAAGGGTCGGGAAGGTCGCGGTGAGTTGCATATCCGTCTGGGTGTAGTACGGAGTGGCTATGTGAAAGTTTCTCGACCTCTTGGGCCAAACCTTTATGTGTCCTTCAGCACGAGGCCTCGTCCATTCGTCCAGTCTGCGGGGTGACTCGGCAAATGGATCACTGCGCCTCGTCCGGATGGGCTCGCCATAATCGATGGCGATGGATCCCGCTCGTAAGCGCACGGTCCGCCTCGTCGTGGCGCTCGGCGCCGCCGTGCTGCTCGCGGGCGCGCTCGTCTACACCAGCTTCAGCGCCTCCAGCGAGGCGCGCAGCCCGAGCCAGCTGCTGAGCACCGCGCAGCCGGGCGAGACCTACCAGCTCACCGGGAAGGTCGTGGCGGGCTACGACCGCAAGGGCACGGTCACGAACTTCCGGGTGCGCGATCGGTCCGGCAACGTGTCGGTGCCGGTCCGCTACGACGGGGTGCTGCCCGACCCGTTCCGGGCGGGGCGCGAGGTCATCGTGGACGTGCGCAAGGAGGGCGGCGGCTTCGTCGGCGAGAAGGACTCGCTGGTGACGAAGTGCCCGTCGAAGTTCACGGCTGACAAGTCCTGATGGTCGCGGGCAAGGCCTGCCTGATCCTCGCGCTGGGCATCTGCCTGTACGGCATCGGGGCGTCGCTGTACGGCGCGCGGTCGGGCCGGCGGGAGTGGGTGGCGTCAGGCCGGCGGGCGGTGTACGCGCTCGCGGGCACCGCGCTCGTGGCGTTCGTGATCCTGCAGACGGCGTTCCTGCGCTCGGACTTCTCGTTCGCGCTCGTCACGAGCCACTCGTCGACGACGACGCCGGCGTTCTACCGGGCCACCGCGATCTGGTCCTCGCAGGAAGGCTCGCTGCTGCTGTGGCTGACGCTGCTGGCGCTGTGGTCGAGCCTGATCCTGTTCGTCACGCGCCGGCGGCTGCGGGAGGTCGCGCCGTACGCGACCGCCGTGCTGCTCGGGCTGGGCGCCTTCTTCGCGGCGCTGCTGGTGTTCCTGGAGTCGCCGTTCGACCGCACGATCGGGCCGGTGCCGGCCGAGGGCGTTGGCCTGAACCCGCTGCTGCGGCACCCGAGCATG
>DATDKF010000431.1:0-10668 GCA_036520135.1 Solirubrobacteraceae bacterium | reverse complement strand
ACTGCGTCGGTGCGGACCGCGACGAAGATTTCGGCCCCGGGCGCCGCCATGGTTTCGACGAGAACCCCGGCATTGAGGGGGGTGGACTCGGCCGTGGGGTTGTCTGTACACGATAGTCGTGTACTAACCGCCCGAGACAGTCGTTGGAAGGCCTCGCGGACGCCGGTTTCGTCGCGGACGTCGAGGGCGATCCCGCCGATCGCGGTCTTGTGCTGCACGTCCGGCGACGAGACCTTCAGCGCCACGGGCGACGCCAACTCGCGGAATCCCTTCACGGCCTCGTCCTCATTCAATGCCAGCCGTCCACCCACGACGGGCACGCCGCGCGCACTGAGGAGCGCCTTCGCCTCGTGCTCGGCGAGCCAGCGCGACTCGCCGACCGAGCGGCACGCCGCGGCGATCGCGCGCAAACGAGCCGCGTCGGGCAACGGCGCCGCCAGCGCTGCGGCAACGGCCACGCCGGTCCGCAGCCCCGCGATCGCCGGCACGCCGGCTTCGACGAACCGCCAGGCGGACTCGTCGTCGAGCAGCTCGGGCAGCGTCGCGGCGACCATGACCGGGACCGGAGCCGCGGCGGCGCCGGCGAGGATGCCCGCCTCGACCGCCTCCCAGCTCGCAAGTGACGCGCCCTCGATGCCGGGCGGGCGGTCGTAGAAGACCAGCACGTGGCCGATGGCAGGGTCCTCGGCGACGGTGCGGATGAGGTCGCGCAACGTCTCGACCTCGCCCCAGATCATCGCGGTGTAGTCGAGCGGGTTGGCGACAGTCGCCGCGGCCGGCAACCGGGAGCGCAGCGACTCAACGGTGACCGGCGCCAGTGACGGCAGCGGCACGCCCACGCGCTCGGCCTCGTCGGCGCCGAGACCCGAGTCGCCGCCCGAGCACGTGAGGATGGCGAGCCCCCCTCGGGGTCGCACGCTCGACGTGGCGAGCGCCTTCGCCAGCTCCAGCAGGTCGTGGACGTCGGCCGCCCACGCCGCGCCCGCCTCCTCCACGAGCGCGCGGAAGACGCGGTGGTCACCCGCCACCGCGCCCGTGTGGGCGGCCGCCGCCGCGACCCCGGCCGCCGATGACCCGACCTTGAGCACCGCGACGGCGACGCCGGCGTCGGCGCACGCCGCCAGCGCCTCGCACAGCCGCGCGCCGTCCCCGTCCGCTTCGATCAGCAGAGCGATCGAGCGCACGCCCTCCTCGCGCGCGAGCTGCTCGACCCAGTCCGGCGTGGTCACGACCGCCTCGTTGCCCGACGAGATCGCCGTGTGCAGCCGCAGCCCGCGCCGCGTCGCCAGCGCGTTGACGACCAGGTTGCCGCTCTGCGAGACCAGCGCGACGTGCCCCGGCTCCGGCGCCGCCAGCGCGTCGCCCCACAGCGCCGCGCGCGAGTGCAGCGCGATCAGCCCGTCGCAGTTCGGCCCGCAGACCGGGAGCGACCAGCGAGCGGCGGCATCGCGCAACGCGGCTTCGAGGGCGACGCCGCCGGCCGCCTCGCCGAAACCCGCCCCGTACACCACCGCGCCGCCGCATCCCAGCGCGCCCGCCTCCTCGACGACCGCCGGCACGCCGGGCGCGGGGATCGCGACCACCACCGCGTCCGGCACGCCGGGCAGCTCGGACAGCGACGGGAAGCAGTCGAACCCGTGCACCGACGACCGGCGCGGGTTGACCCCCCACACGGCACCCTCGAAGCCGAGCCGTCGCAGGTTCAGCAACGTCTCCGACGAGTACGTGTCGGGGCGGTCCGACGCGCCCACGACGGCCACCGAACGGGGGTGCAGCAGCCGGTGCATCAGATGGTCGATTTCATGGCCCGCGTGCCCGTATGGCCGCGTACCGTGGATGCCGGGCGGTGCACGCGCGATCGACACAGTGGCGGAGCCACGGGTCGATTCAGCGGGTGCCGAGCCGGCGCCGCGGGACGCGCCCAGGCGGGTGCGGGGGTCGTGGAATCGGCCATCTCAGTGGAGTGTCCGCTCCACCCCGCGGCGCTCGAGCGCCCGCGCCACGATCAGGCGCTGGATCTCGCTCGTGCCCTCCCAGATGCGGTCCACCCGCAGCTCGCGCAGGAACCGCTCCGCGACGTTCGTGCGCAGGTAGCCGCGGCCGCCGAACACCTGCACGGCCCGGTCGGCGCAGCGGTACGCCGCCTCGCTCACGAACAGCTTCGCCATCGACGACTTCGCGTGCACGATCTTCGGGTCGGCGCCCTCGTCGGCGAGCCGCGCCACCTCGAGCGTCAAGGCGCGGCCCGCGGCCGCGTCGGCCGCCGAGTCGGCCAGCGGGAACGACACGCCCTGGTAGTCCATGATCCGCGTGCCGCCCTGTTCGCGCGCCAGCGCCCAGCTCACAGCCTCCTCGAGCAGCCGCCACATCGCGCCCACGCCGCGCGCCGCGATGCCGATCCGCTCCTCGGTGAACCACGCCCGCTGCAGCTCGTCACCCGCGCCGACGCCGCCCACCACCGCGTCGTCGCCGACGACCACGTCGGTGAAGCGGATCGTCGGATGCCCGTGCGGATAGGAGTGCGTGAACGGCGGGTCGTCCACCACCTCGATGCCCTCACACGAGCGGTCGACGAGGAACAGCGTCGGCCCGGACTCGGTCTGCGCGACGACGATGTACACCGCCGCGACGTCGCCGTAGGTCACGAACCACTTCTCGCCGTCGATCACCCAGCCGCCGTCGCGCCGGACCGCGCGCGTCGTGATCCCCGACGGATCGGAGCCCGCGCCCTCCTCGGTCACCGCGTACGCGTCGTGCAGCTCGCCGCGTAGGGCGGGCCGCAGGTAGCGGTCGATCTGCTCGGGCGAGCCGGACGCGAGCACGTTGTAGGCGCTCGGGATGTGCCAGGAGAGCGCGTTGGTCGAGCGCCCGAACTGCTCCTCGACCAACACCCACTCGGTCTTCGTCCAGCCCTGACCCCCGTGCTCGCGCGCGTGCAGGCCGCCGGCCAGCCCGGCCTCCAGCGCCGCGGCCTTGATCCGCGCCACGTCCTCGGCTGGCAGGCGCCCGCCCGCCCGCTCCGCCTTCTCCTCGAGCGGGATGAGGACGTCGTCGACGAACGCGCGGGCGCGCTCCGCAGGCCTGCTCAAACCGGCAGCGCCTCCCGCACGCGCCGGCGCGCGCGCCTCCAGCGCTGGTCGTGCAGCACGCGGTGCGCAGCGTTGTGCCCGCCGAGCGCCATCACGCCGCCGCCCGGATGCGTGCCGGCGCCGCACAGATACAGGCCGTCGACCGGCGTCGCGTACTGCGCCAGCGCGGGCGACGGCCGCATGAACGCCATCTGGTCGAGCCCCTGCTCGCCCTGGAAGATCGATCCGCCGACCAGGCCGAAGATGCGCTCGAGGTCCGGCGGCGCCAGCACCTCGCGGTGCACCACCGCGTCGCGCACGTTCGGCGCCCGCTCGGCGAGGATCTCCAGGCAGCGGTCGGCGTACGCGTCACGCGCGCCGTCCGGCCACCCGGACTCCTCCCACGGCCCGTACTGCGTGAACATCGTGACGATCGTCGTGCCGTCGTCGGTCAGCGTCGAGTCGATCGTCGACGGGGTCTCGACCTCCAGATACGGGACCTCGGCCGGGACGCCGCGGCAGGCGTCCTGCCATGCGCGCTCGAGCACGTCGATCGACGGGCAGAATGCCAGGCCCGAGCGCACGAGCCGGTCCTGGTCGTCGGCCGAAACGCCCTCGTAGCGCGGCGGCTCCGACAGCACCCAGTTGACCTTCACCGACCCGCCGCGGGTCTTGTAGCGCCGCATGTCCTCGACGACGTCGTCCGGGAAGTGCTCGGCGCCGACCATGTCGAGCACCGTCGTCTTCGGGTGCGCGCCCGAAACGACCACCGGCGCGCGCAGCTCCTCGCCGGTCTCGAGCGTCACGCCGACCGTGTGGCCGCCGGCGACGTCGATCGACGTGACCGCCGCGCCCGTGCGGATCACCGCGCCGGCCGCCTCGGCGCTGCGGGCGATCGCCGTCGAGATCGCGCCCATGCCGCCCTTCACGTGGCCCCACAGCCCGGGCACGCCGTCGATCTCCCCCAGCTCGTGGTGGAGCAGGTTGTAGGCGGTGCCCGGCGTGCGCGGGCCGGCCCAGACGCCGACCACGCCGGTCGACGCCATCGCGCCCTTGAAGGCGTCGCACTCGAACCAGTCGTCGAGCAGGTCGCCGACCGACATCGTCATCACGCGGTAGAAGTCGAAGATGTCGCGCTTGGAGAGCCCCGCGGCGCGGCCCGCCTCGCGCAGCAGCGACAGCAGGTCGCCCGGGTGGCGCGACCCGACCGCCGGGGGCGGGCGCAGCAGCATCGGGCGCAGGAAGTCGCCCATCCGCTCGAGCAGCGCCTGGAACGCCGGATAGGCCTCGGCGTCGCGCCGCGAGTGCGGGCGGATCGACTCGACCGTGGCGGCCTCGTCGTTGAAGAAGAACAGCGGCGGCCCGTCCGGCGGCAGCGTCGCGTACGCGGGGTCGAGCGGGTGGACCTCGTAGCCGAAGTCCTTCAGCCGCAGGTCGGCGACGACCTTCGGGTGCAGCAGCGAGACCACGTAGGAGGCGCGCGAGACGCGGTGGCCGGGCCACACCTCCTCGGTGACGCAGGCGCCGCCGAGGATGTCGCGCCGCTCGAGCACGCACACGCGCAGCCCGGCCTGGGCCAGGTACGCCGCCGCCGTGAGCCCGTTGTGGCCGCCGCCGACGATGATCGCGTCGTAGGTCGGGTGGTGTCCGTTGGTGCTCATCGGCGGCACCCTACACCCGTCCTGACCTTGTAGTCAATTGCACGAAGTTGCGGTATGGTGCCGCGCCATGACCGTCGCCACCGATGCGCCCTTCACCGCCGAGGAGCTCGCGCCGACGCTGCGACCGCTGCTCGAGGCCTCGCTCCTGCCCCGCCGTGCGTACACCGACGAGGACGTCGCGACCTGGGAGGCCGAGAACATCTTCCTCGGCGGCTGGGTGTGCGTCGGTCACGCCGGCGCGCTCGCCGAGCGCGGCGCGTTCCTCACGGCCGAGATCGCCGACGAGAGCATGCTGTTCTTCGCCGAGGGCGGCTACCACAACGTCTGCCGCCACCGCGGCGCGCGCCTCGTGACCGAGGCGGAGGGGACGGTCCGGCGCCTGCAGTGCCCGTACCACGCCTGGAGCTACGGCTTCGACGGCACGCTCAAGAACGCGCCCCAGACCGACGGGCTCGAGGACTTCGACCGCGCGTGCAACGGCCTGCGGGCGGTCCGCATGGAGACGATCGGCGGGCTCGTGTTCGCCGACGTGTCCGGCACCGCGCCGCCGCTCGCCGACCACGTCGGCGCGCTCGAGGAGCACCTGGACGCCTACCGCACCGCCGAGCTGAGCCGCGGCGCGCGGATCGACTACGACGTCGCCGCCAACTGGAAGGCGATTGTCGAGAACTACTCCGAGTGCCTGCACTGCCCCGGCGTGCACCCCGAGCTCAACCGCCTGAGCCACTACCTGTCCGGCGACGACTTCGAGGGCCCCGGCGCGTGGTGCGGCGGCTCGATGACGCTCACCAAGGAGGACGCCGACACGATGGCCACGGGCGGCGGCCACGGCGGCCGCCCGCCGATCGCCGGCGTCGACCCGCGCGCGGTCCTGTACTTCGCGATCTTCCCGAACTGCCTCGTCTCGCTGCACCCGGACTACGTGATGCTGCACACGCTGTGGCCGCGCGGCGCCCGCCGCACGCAGGTTGTCTGCGAATGGTTCTTCGAGCCCGAGACCATGGAGCGCGAGGGGTTCGACGGCTCCGACGCGATCGAGTTCTGGGACCTCGTCAACCGCCAGGACTGGCACGTCTGCGAGCTCGCCCAGCTCGGCATGACCTCGCGCGCCTACACGCCCGGGCGCTACACCGAGGTCGAGGGCACCGTGCACGACTTCGACCGGATGGTCGCCGAGGCGTACCTGACATGAGCCGCGACCGGATCCTCGAGGCGGCGGTCGAGCGGATCGCCCGCGACGGGATCGACGGCGTGCGGATCGCCCGGATCGCGATGGACGCGGGCGTCTCGACCGCGCTCGTGCACTACCACTTCGCCACCCGCGAGGCGCTCCTGGCCGAGGCGCTCGAGTACTCGTTCGAGCTGGCCGGCGACACGCGCACGGTCGAGACCGCGGGCGGGCCCGCCGTCCAGCGGCTGCGCGACATGGTCGAGCAGTGCCTGCCGCTGCCCGGCGTGCAGGAGCGCGACTGGGTGCTGTGGGTAGAGCTGTGGCTGCGCGCCGTCCGCCACCCGGAGCTGCGCCCGACCGCGGCGAAGCTCTACGCGCGCATGCACGACTGGTTCGTCGAGGCGATCGAGGCCGGCGACTTCGCGCCGTGCAACGCCGACCGCGTCGCCGACCGCACGCTCGCGCTGCTCGACGGGCTCGGCCTTCGCGCGTTGCTCGGCGATCCGGAGATGACGATCGAGCGCGCGCGCGAGGAGGTCTGGGACGCACTTGCGCGGGAGCTCGGTGTTGCGCCCGCCGCCCTCCCCAAGTAGGTTTTTTGAATGGCGGTTCGGAGAACTCCATGAGCCCACGGCCGTCGACCGCGCACGTGCGCCGGCCGGCCATTCTGAATGCCGCAGCGGAGGTCATCTCCGAGCGCGGCGTGCACAACACGCGGATCAGCGACGTCGCGGAGCGCGCAGGGACGAGCGCGCCGGGCGTCCTGTACTGGTTCCCGACCAAGGACGAGCTGCTGGCGCAGGCGCTGCTGTTTGCGGACGAGCGGTTCTACGAGGGTCTCACCGAGGAGCTCGAGGCGCTGGGGAGCGCGACCGCGCGGCTCGCCCGGCTGATCGAGCTGTGGCCCGCCGAGGGTGATGGGGAGACCGTGCTGTGGATGGAGCTCTGGGTGCGCGCGCTGCGCGACCCGGAGCTGGCGAAGACGCGTGAGCGGCTGGACCGCCGCTGGCGCGCGGCGATCGCGGACATCGTCCGCGAGGGCCAGGCGAGCGGCGAGTTCGGACCCGCCGACGCCGACGATGTCGCGCTCCTGCTGGGAGCGCTGATGGATGGATTCGCGATCCAGCTCGCGCTCGACGATCCCGCCGTCACGGCCGATACCGTGCGGCGGCACTGCCTGGCGCTCGCTGAAACGCGCCTGCGATGAGGGGAGCAAGGGATGTCCAGGGATCGATGGGACGAGCCGCTGCGACGGCGTGACCTGCTGCGAGGCGGGGCGGGCCTCGCGCTCGGGATCGGCCTCGCCGGCTGCGGCGTCGGCAACGAGCCGGCGGCCACGAAGCAGTCGACGGAGAAGGTCGTCAAGGCCGAGCCCGACGGCGACCTCGTCTACTTCAACTGGTCCGAGTACCTCGAGCCGAAGCTGATCAAGGCGTTCGAGAAGCAGTACGGCGTGAAGGTCCGCGAGTCCAACTTCGACTCGATGCAAGGCATGATGGCCAAGCTGCGGTCGGGCAACCGCTACGACCTGATCTTCCCGTCGTCGGAGTGGGTCGACCGCCTGCGCAAGGCCAACCAGCTGCTGCGCATCGACCCCGAGCAGATCCCGAACGCCAAGACGGTCTACGACTACTTCGCCAAGCCCTGGTACGACCCGAGCGCGGACCACACCGTGCCGTACGCGATGTACGCGACCGGGATCATCTACCGCAAGGACAAGATCGGCGACATGACCGGATCCTGGAACGACATGGGCAACCCGACCGCCCAGGGCCGCGCCTACCTGCTCGACGACTTCCAGGAGGTCATCGGGGCGGGCAACATGGTCAACGGCGCCGAGCTCAACTCGACCGACCCCGGCGACGTCGAGAAGGCCAAGGAATGGGCGCTCGGCCTCAAGCCGAAGCTGCGCGGCTTCTCGACCGACGACATCCAGAACGTCGTGTCCGGCAACGCGTGGATCCACCACGGCTGGAACGGCGACGTGGTGAACATCCGCAACCAGGTCAAGCAGCCGGAGAACTACACGTTCCAGAAGTGCTCGGAGGGGATCCCGCTCGGCACCGACTGCTTCGCGATCCCCGCCAACGCCGAGCACCCCGGCACGGCGCTGACGTTCATCAACTTCGTGCTCGACCCGGACAACGCGTCCAAGAACATCGAGTACATGGGCTACCCGATGCCGTACAAGGGACCCGACGAGACGTTCGCCGGGCTGGTCAAGGACGACCCGTCGATCAACGTCACCGTCGACGACCTCACGAGCGGGCAGCAGTACGAGAACCTCGGGGTCGAGGGCCGCCGCCTCTGGGACCAGACATGGACGGAGATCAAGGCGGGCTGACGGGCCGCTTCGCGGCCCGCACGCTGGTCCCCGGCGGCCTCTGGCTGCTGGTGTTCTTCGCGTTCCCGCTGACGCTGGTGCTGGCGATCTCGTTCGGTACCACCGACGAGCTCGGCGGCGCGGTCTACGGCTGGCATCCGGACACCTACTCGCGCGTGTTCGACCCGCTGTTCGTGCCGGTGCTGGCGCGCTCGGTCGGCTACGCGTTCGCGACGGTCGTGCTGTGCCTGGTGCTCGGCTACCCGGTCGCCTACTACATCGCCCGCTTCGGCGGCCGCGCGAAGAACGTGCTGATCGCGTTGGTCGTACTGCCGTTCTTCGTCAACTACCTCGTGCGCACGTACGCGTGGGTGGCGATGCTGTCCGACGAGGGCCTGGTCAACGGGCTGCTGAGCGAGCCGATCCGCTTCCTCAACACGCCGTACGCGGTGATCGGCGGGCTCGTCTACGGCTATCTGGCGTTCATGATCCTGCCCGTCTACGCGGCGCTGGACCGCATGGACCCGGCGCTGATCGAGGCGGGCAAGGACCTCTACGGGTCCGAGCTGCAGACGTTCGTGCACGTCACGTGGCCGACCACGTTCCAGGGCGTGCTGGCCGGCTGCGTGCTCGTGTTCCTGCCCGCGGTCGGCGACTTCGTGAGCGCGCAGCTGCTCGGCGGTCCGGGCACGTTCATGGTCGGCAACCTGATCCAGAACCAGTTCTTCGGCGCCGAGGACTGGCCGTTCGGCGCCGCGCTGACGACCGTGCTGATGCTCTTCCTACTCGGCTTCATGGTCTTCTACCTGCGCTCGGCGGCGCGCGCGGCCGAGGACGTGGCGCTGTGAAGACGCTGCGCGCGTACACGATCGCGTTCTTCCTGTTCTCGTTCGCGCCGCTCGCCGTGGTGGTGCTGTTCTCGTTCAACAGCGAGCGCTCGCTGCAGGTGTTCGGCGGCTTCAGCCTGCGCTGGTACCAGGCGTTCTTCGAGAGCGAGTCGCTGCGCGGCTCGCTGATCGCGAGCCTGGAGATCGCGCTCGTGACGATGGTCGTCTCGACGGTGCTGGGCACGCTGCTGGCGTTCGGGCTCGTGCGGGCGCGGACGCGCTGGTCGGGCTCGGCGAACGTGCTGATGCTGATCCCACTGGTGACGCCGGAGATCGTGGCCGGCGTGTCGGCGCTGCTGCTGTTCACCCAGCTCGGCATGCAGCTCTCGCTGCTGACGATCATGATCGCCCACATCACGTTCTCGATCTCGTACGTGACCGTCGTCGTGCGCGCCCGCCTGGCGTCGCTGAACCCGGAGGTCGAGCAGGCGGCGATGGACCTCGGCGCCACGCGCTGGGCGACGTTCCGGCTCGTCGTGCTGCCCGCGCTGTGGCCGGCCGTGCTCGCCGCCGGGCTGCTCGTGTTCGCGCTGTCGTTCGACGACTTCGTGCTGTCGTTCTTCACCACCGGTGAGTCGCCGCAGCCGCTCCCCGTGCGCATCTGGTCGGCGATCCGCTTCGGCGTGACGCCGACGATCAACGCGATCGGTTCGATGATGCTCGCGATCTCGCTGATCACGATCACGCTCGCGCTGATCCTGCAACGCGACCGGAGGGCGACGGCGTGAGCGACGCGGTGCGCTTCGAGGGCGTGACCAAGCGGTTCGGCGCCGCGACCGCCGTGCAGGAGCTGACGCTGACCGTCGGCGAGGGCGAGTTCTTCTCGCTGCTCGGCCCGTCGGGCTGCGGCAAGACGACGACGCTGCGGATGGTCGCGGGGTTCGAGCAGCCGACCGAGGGCAGGATCTTCCTCGACGGCGACCCCGTGGCCGGCGTGCCGCCGTACAAGCGCAACGTCAACACGGTCTTCCAGAGCTACGCGCTGTTCGACCACCTCGACGTGCGCAGCAACGTCGCGTTCGGGCTCAAACGGCGCAAGGTGCCCGAGCCGGAGATCGCCCACCGGGTCGCCGCCGCTCTCGAGCTGGTGCAGCTGCGGGGCCGCGAGAAGTCACACCCGCACGAGCTGTCCGGCGGCCAGCGCCAGCGCGTCGCGCTCGCCCGCGCGCTCGTGAACCGGCCGGCCGTGCTGCTGCTCGACGAGCCGCTCGGCGCGCTCGACCTCAAGCTGCGCCGCCAGATGCAGGTCGAGCTCAAGGCGATCCAGCGCGAGGTCGGCATCACGTTCCTCTACGTCACGCACGACCAGGAGGAGGCGCTCGCGATGTCCGACCGCATCGCGGTCATGGACCACGGCGTCGTCGAGCAGTGCGGCACTCCGGAGGAGGTCTACGAGCGCCCGGCCAAGCCGTTCGTGGCCGGCTTCATCGGCATCTCCAACCTCATGGAGGGCACGGTCGAGGGCGGCGACGTGCGGCTCGCCAACGGCGCGCTGGTGCCCGCGCGCGTGCCCGCGGACTGCGGCGACGGCGCCGCCGTGCACCTCTCGGTGCGGCCG